>NZ_JBXAEW010000003.1:180609-297480 GCF_056782315.1 Arthrobacter paludis | reverse complement strand
GGTTGCCACGACAGGGCGGTGAAAGGGTTACGGCGGCCATAGCGTGGGGGAAACGCCCGGTCCCATACCGAACCCGGAAGCTAAGACCCACAGCGCCGATGGTACTGCACCCGGGAGGGTGTGGGAGAGTAGGACACCGCCGGACAACCATTACCAGGACCCCCAACCCCCACCAGGGTTGGGGGTCCTGACGCTTAACCACCACAACCAACTCGAACGGCGCTCTAAGATTGAATGAGTTGTCGACGGATCCGCGCGCGCGGATCCACCTGCATGAGACCGCGGCCCCTGGCCGCCAGAGAGGAATCGCCGTCGTGGCCGAGAACCAGGACCAGTCCCGCAACGAAGGCCGGCCGGAGAAGCGGGACCCCCGGGGGCCCCGCGAGAGCGGGCGGTCCGGCGGTTTCCGGGGCGGCGATCGCCGCGAGGGCGGTTTCCGTGGAGGCGAGCGCCGTGAAGGCGGTTTCCGAGGGGACCGTGACGGCGGGCAGCGCCGCGAGGGTGGCTTCCGCGGAGGCGAACGCCGCGAGGGCGGTTTCCGAGGGGACCGTGACGGCGGTTTCCGTGGTGGCGAGCGTCGTGAGGGCGGTTTCCGTGGTGGGGACCGCCGCGAGGGTGGCTTCCGCCGCGATGACCGTCGGGACGACGGATTCGGCGGGAACCGTGATCGCGGCCCCCGGGAAGATGGTTTCCGTGGTGGGGACCGCCGTGAGGGTGGTTTCCGTGGGGACCGTGACGGCGGGCAGCGCCGCGAGGGTGGCTTCCGTGGTGGGGACCGCCGTGAGGGTGGTTTCCGTGGGGACCGTGACGGCGGGCAGCGCCGCGAGGGTGGTTTCCGTGGGGACCGTGACGGCGGGCAGCGCCGCGAGGGTGGCTTCCGCGGAGGCGAACGCCGTGAAGGCGGTTTCGGCAGTAACCGCGATCGTGGCCCCCGCGAGGGCGGATTCCGTGGTGGCGAGCGTCGGGAGGGTGGATTCCGTGGTGGGGACCGCCGCGAGGGTGGCTTCCGCCGGGATGACCGTCGGGAAGACGGATTCGGCGGGAACCGCGATCGCGGGCCCCGTGCGGGCGGTTTCCGTGGGGATCGTGACGGCGGGCAGCGCCGCGAGGGCGGTTTCCGCGGAGGTGACCGCCGCGAGGGTGGCTTCCGCCGCGATGACCGTCGGGAGGACGGATTCGGCGGGAACCGTGATCGTGGCCCCCGAGAGGGTGGCTTCCGTGGTGGCGAGCGCCGTGACGGGGGTTTCCGTGGGGACCGCGGTCCGCGCCGGGAAGGTGACCGGACTCCGCACCACAACCCCGCGGACCTGCGGACGGCGAACCGACCGGACCGCGCACCGTCCCCGGACATCGACGAGGACGTCACCGGGCGCGAACTCGACCGCGGCACGCGGGCGGAGCTGCGCTACCTGGAGGAGCGCAACGCCGAGTGGGTCTCCAAGCACCTGGTCATGGCCGGCCGCCTGATCGACATCGACCCTGAGGCCGCCTACGAGCACGCGCTGGCTGCGAGCCGCCGCGGCGGCCGCGTCGCGGTCGTCCGCGAGGCGGTGGGCCTCACCGCCTACGCCTCCGGCCGATTCGCCGACGCCCTGCGCGAGTTCCGCACGTTCCGCCGGATCAGCGGCTCGAACGTCCACCTCCCGGCCATGGCGGACTGCGAACGCGCCATGGACCGGCCCGAGAAGGCCCTCGAAACGGCGCACGGCGAGGAGGCCGCGTCCCTCGACGTGCCCGGGCGCGTCGAGATGGCGATCGTCGCCTCGGGGGCGCAGGCCGACCTCGGCCGCCACGAGGAAGCCGTGAAGGAACTGGAGATCCCGCAGCTGGACATCAACCGGGCCTACTCCTTCAGCCCCCGGCTCTATGCCGTCTACGCGGAGGCCCTCGAAACCGTCGGCCGGACGGACGAGGCCGAACGCTGGCGCCGCCAGGTGCGGGTCGCGGAGAACGCCCTGGGCGTCGGCGAGTTCGCCGACCCCGAAATCATCGACCTCGTCGGCGACGACGAGGAGCCCCGTCCGAAGCCCCGTGTCCGCGACGTCATGCCTGCCGGCGAGGCACCCGCGGAAGGGGCCGAAAGCCCCGCGGACACCGCGGCGGACTCCGGCGACGCGCTCGGCCACGGGGAGCAGGACCGGCAGGACGCCCCCGCGGAGCGGGAGGAGCTCGGCTTCGACGAGGAGGACAGCCTCCACGAGGTGGAAACCCGCGACCCGTCCGACGGCACGGACGTGTCCGAAGCCGCCGACGGCGGTGCCCCCGAGCCGGAGGACCGCGACTAGATGGCGCAGACCGGCATGCTGGTCTCCGCGTACGACGCCGTCCTGTCGGACTTGGACGGCGTCGTCTACGCGGGGCAGGAGGCGATCCCCGGAGCGACGGAAACCCTGGGGAGGCTGGAGCCCCTCGGCGTGGGGCTCGCGTACATCACGAATAACGCGGCCCGTTCCCCGGAGGCGGTCGCGGAGCACCTCCGGCAGCTCGGCGCGCCCGCGACGGCGGAGTCCGTCTACGGCTCGGCCGACGCCGGGGCGCAGCTCCTGGCCGACCTGGTGGACCCCGGGGCCCGCGTGCTCGTCGTCGGCAGCGCCTACCTCAGGGACCGGGTCGTGGCGCACGGATTGGCCCCCGTCTCCTCCGCGGCGGACCGGCCTGCGGCGGTGATCCAGGGTTTCGACCCGGCCGTCGGCTGGCGGGACCTGGCCGAGGCGTCCTACTCCGTCGCCCGCGGCGCCGTCTGGGTTGCCACCAACCTCGACGCCACGATTCCCCGGGCCGAGGGGACTGCCCCCGGCAACGGGTCCCTGGTCGACGCCGTCGCCACCGCCACCGGAACCCGCCCGCGCGCCACCGGCAAGCCGGAGCCCACGCTGTTCAAGCTGGCGGCCGAGGGCCTCGGGGCGGCCAAGCCGCTGGTGGTCGGCGACCGGCTCGACACCGACATTCTCGGCGGGCGGCGCGCCGGGTTCGCCACGGCCGCCGTCCTGACCGGTATCGACACGCGCCAGAGCATCCTGGCGGCGCCCGCCGAGCAGCGGCCGGACTTCCTGCTCGCAGACCTCGGCGGCCTCCTCGAGCCCTACCCGGCCATCCAAGCCACCGGCAGCGATGTCGCCTGCGGCGCGGCCCGCGCCCGTGTCGACGGCGATGCCCTGAGGGTCTCCGGCTCCCCGGACGACCTCGACGCGTGGCGGGCCGCCTGCGCCGCCTGGTGGTACGCGCACCCCCACGCCGCGGAGTCCACGACCCCGGACCTGTCCTTCGACCACCGCTCTGGCGGCGCCCATGGCTGAGGGACGGACCGAAGCGGGCACGGGCGATCCCGCGGTGGACGCCGCCGTCGAGGCCCTGGAAACGCTCGGCCACGCGCCCGTCGCGGAGCACCAGGGCGTCCTCGAGGGGGTCCACGAGCGGCTCCGCGCGGCCCTGGACGCCGGGGAACCGGGTCCCTGATGCCGCGCCTGGACCGCGAACTGGTGGCGCGGGGCCTGGCCGCCTCGCGCACCGCCGCCGCCCGGATGGTCGCCGAGGGCCGGGTCGCCGTCGACGGCAGGACCGCTTCCAAGGCATCCCGGGACGTCGCCCCCGGCACGCCGATTGCCGTCGCGCCCGCCGCCGGGGACGAGTACGCCAGCCGTGCCGGCCACAAGCTGGCCGGCGCCCTCGACGCGTTCCCCGAGGTCTCCGTGGCCGGCCGCCGCTGCCTGGACGCCGGCGCGTCGACCGGCGGGTTCACCGACGTGCTCCTGCGCCGCGGCGCGGAACGCGTGGCCGCCGTCGACGTCGGCCACGGCCAGCTCGTCGACCGCCTCCGCGGCGACCCGCGCGTCGACGTCCACGAGGGCCTCAACGTGCGCCATCTCGACCCCGGGGAGGTCGGCGGGCCCGTGGACCTGGTCGTCGCCGACCTGTCGTTCATCTCGCTCACGCTGGTCCTGGCCCCCCTCGCCGCGGCGACGCGGCCGGGGGCGGACCTGGTCCTGATGGTCAAACCCCAATTCGAGGTCGGCCGCGAGCGCCTCCCGCGCACCGGCGTCGTCTCCGATCCGCAGGAGCGGAGGCGCGCCGTCGCATCCGTCCTGGACGCGGCGGCATCGGCGGGGCTCGTCCCCGCGGGCATCGCCCGCAGCCCGCTGCCCGGGCAGGATGGGAACGTGGAATTCTTCCTGCACCTGGTCCGCCAGCCCGCCGGAGCCGCGGCCGCGCCCGGCGACGTCCCGGGCCTGCTCGGGGCGGTTGACTATTCTTGATCCGGGCGTGCGCCCCGGCGCGTCGCCCGCAGCCGATGGAAGGGAAGGCATGAGACGGATCCTGGTCCTGGCGCACACGGGCCGCGACGACGCGCTGCAGGCCGCGCTGGACACCTGCCGCAGCCTGCGCGACGCCGGGCTCATCCCCGTCATGCGCCGCCGTGAGCTGCAGAACCTGCGCAACGCGGCCGCGGGGGAGACGCTCGCGGTCGAGATCCTCGACGAGGACGTCGACCTCGCACAGATCGACCTGGGCATGGTGCTCGGCGGCGACGGCACCGTGCTGCGCGCCGCCGAGCTGGTGCGCAACTCCACCGTCCCGCTGCTGGGCGTCAACCTCGGGCACGTGGGGTTCCTCGCGGAAAGCGAGCGGGCCGACCTGAGCCGAACCGTCGAGTGGGTGGTCAACCGCGAGTACACGGTCGAGGAGCGGATGACCATCGACGTGCAGGCATGGGTCGGCAACCGCCGCATCGCCCACACCTGGGCACTCAACGAGGCAGCCGTCGAGAAGGCCAACCGCGAACGCATGATCGAGGTCGTCATGGAGGTCGACGGGCGGCCGCTGAGCACGTTCGGTTGCGACGGCATGGTCCTGGCCACACCCACCGGCTCGACCGCCTACGCGTTCTCCGCCGGCGGGCCCGTCGTCTGGCCCGAGGTCGAGGCGCTCATCATGGCGCCCATCAGCGCCCACGCCCTGTTCGCCAAGCCCCTCGTCGTGGGCCCCGACTCCCGGCTGGCCGTGGAGGTGCTGACGCGCACCGACGCGCCCGCGGTCCTCTGGTGCGACGGCCGCCGCACCATCGACCTGCCGCCGGGGGCCCGCATCGAGGTCGTTCGATCGCCGAAGCCGGTGCGGCTGGCCCGCGTCAACCGCACCCCGTTCAGTGAGCGGCTCGTGCGTAAGTTCCAGCTGCCGACCGGGGGCTGGCGCGGGCCCGTCCCCGAGCGCGAGCGCGCCGCCACGACGACGACGGCGCTGCCGATCGTCGCGCCACCGCTGCAGACCGTCGAGCCGCGGCACCTCGGGCCGCGCCCCGAGGAGGGAGGCCACCCGTGATCGAGGAGATCCGCATCACCGCCCTCGGCGTCATCGAGCAGGCGACCCTGCCGCTGGGGCCCGGGTTCACCGCCGTGACGGGCGAGACCGGCGCGGGCAAGACCATGGTCGTCACGGCCCTGGGCCTGCTGCTCGGACGCCGGGCCGACGCCGGTGCCGTCCGCCACGGCGCCAAGCAGGCCGTCGCGGAGGCGACCCTGCGGCTTCCCGCCGGACACGCCGCCCTGGTCCGCGCCGAGGAGGCGGGGGCGCTGGTGGAGGAGTACGACGGCGAGGCCGACCTGATGCTCGCCCGCTTCCTCGGGGCCGAGGGCCGCAGCCGGGCCGCCGTCGGCGGGCGCTCCACGCCGGTGGGCGTGCTCGCCGAGCTGGGGGAGGCCCTCGTCGCCGTGCACGGCCAGACCGACCAGCTCCGGCTCAAGGGGGCCGCCGCCCAGCGCGAGTCCCTCGACAAGTTCGGGGGCGCGGGCCTGCAGGACACCCTCGGCTCCTACCGGGAGGCGTACGCCCGCTGGCGCGAGGTCGCGGCCGAGCTCGACGCCCTGGCGTCCCAGGCCCGGGAGCGGCTGCGCGAGGCGGAGTCGCTCCAGGCCGCCCTCGAGGAGATCGACGCCGCCGACCCCCAGCCGGGGGAGGACGACGCGCTGAAGGCCGAGGCGCAGAAGCTCGCGAACGTCGAGGCCCTGCGCACCGCGGCCCTGACGGCGCGCGCCGCCCTCGCCGGGGACGAGTACTCCGACGGCCCCGACGCGGTGGGCCTCGTTGACGCGGCCCAGCGCGCGCTCGAGCAGGTCTCCGGCGACGACCCCGAGCTCGGGACGCTGGCCGGCCGGCTCGCGGAGGTCGGGATCCTCGCCTCCGAGGCGTCGACGGACCTGGCCAGCTACGCCTCCTCGCTGGACTCCGAGGGCCCTGAGCGGCTCGCGGAGGTCGAGGCACGGCGCGCGGAGCTCGCCGGGCTGGTGCGCAAGTACGCGCCCTCGGTCGACGGCGTCCTGGAGTGGGCGGGGCAGGCGCGGGAGCGGCTCACGGAGCTGCAGGACGACACCGGACGCATCGACGCGCTGACCGCCGAGCGGGACGCGCTCGACGCCACCGTGGGCTCGCTCGCCGCCGACCTGACGGAACACCGCCGTGCGGCCGGGCGGATGCTCGGGGAGCGCGTCACGGCCGAGCTGGCGGCGCTGGCGATGCCCGACGCGCGCTTCGTCGTCGAGGTCGAGGACGCCGCGGACCGCGGCCCCCACGGCGCCGACCAGGTCGCCATGCTGCTGCAGCCGCACGCCGGAAGCGCGCCCCGGCCCCTGGGCAAGGGGGCCTCGGGGGGCGAGCTCTCCCGGGTCATGCTGGCCATCGAGGTGGTCCTGGCGGAGGTCGACCCGGTGCCCACGTTCGTGTTTGACGAGGTCGACGCGGGGGTCGGCGGCAAGGCGGCGGTCGAGATCGGCCGGCGCCTGGCGATGCTGGCCCGCCACGTCCAGGTCCTCGTCGTGACGCACCTGCCCCAGGTCGCCGCGTTCGCGGACCGGCACGTGCGCGTGATCAAGACCTCGGACGCCGCCGCCGACGACGGGGCCGGTTTCACTGCCAGCGACGTCCTGCCGCTCGAGGGCACCGACCGGGTCCGGGAACTCGCGCGGATGCTGGCCGGGCAGGAGCACTCCGACACGGCGCAGGCCCACGCCGAGGAACTCCTCGCGGATGCGCGCGCGGCAGTCGAGGCGTTTGCGCCCGCGGGACAGTAGAGTGGCCGCAGTCCCCGCCGGCCAATTGATGATAGGCTCGAACCCCGTGGTGCAGCGTACTTTCTCCCGTAGTTCCCGGTCCCCCCAACCCACGAAGCACATCTTCGTGACGGGCGGCGTCGCCTCCTCGCTCGGCAAGGGGCTCACCGCCTCGAGCCTGGGCCACTTGTTGCGGGCGCGCGGCCTTTCGGTCACGATGCAGAAGCTCGACCCCTACCTGAACGTCGATCCCGGAACGATGAACCCGTTCCAGCACGGCGAGGTGTTCGTCACCAACGACGGCGCCGAGACCGACCTCGACATCGGCCACTACGAGCGGTTCCTCGACGAGGACCTCGACGGCTCGGCCAACGTGACCACCGGCCAGGTGTACTCCACGGTCATCGAGAAGGAGCGCCGCGGCGACTACCTCGGCGACACCGTCCAGGTCATCCCGCACATCACCGACGAGATCAAGCGGCGCATGCGCCTGCCGTCCGAGGCGAAGAAGGCCCCGGACGTGATCATCACGGAGATTGGCGGCACGGTCGGCGACATCGAGTCCCAGCCGTTCCTGGAGTCGGCCCGCCAGATCCGCCAGGACGTCGGGCGCAACAACGTGTTCTTCGTGCACGTCTCCCTGGTCCCGTACATCGGCCCGAGCCAGGAGCTCAAGACCAAGCCGACCCAGCACTCCGTGGCGGCCCTTCGCTCCATCGGCATCCAGCCCGACGCGCTGGTGATCCGCTCCGACCGGGAGATCCCCGAGGAGATGCGCGTCAAGCTCGGCCGCACCTGCGACGTCGATCCCGAGGCGGTCATCAACTGCGCGGACGCCCCGAGCATCTACGACATCCCGGTGATCATCCACCGCCAGGGCCTCGACGCGTACATCGTCCAGGCCCTCGGAATGAAGTTCAAGGACGTCGACTGGACGCAGTGGGAGCGGCTGCTCGAGGCCGTCCACCAGCCCAAGCACCACGTCGAGGTCGCGCTGGTCGGCAAGTACATCGACCTTCCGGACGCCTACCTGTCCGTCACCGAGGCCCTGCGCGCCGGCGGGTTCGCGAACGCGGCGAAGGTCGCGATCCGCTGGGTCCCCTCCGACGAGTGCTCCACGCCGGAGGGCGCGGCCAAGTCCCTGGCCGGAGTCGACGCGATCTGCGTCCCGGGCGGCTTCGGGATCCGCGGCCTCGAGGGCAAGCTGGGCGCCCTGCGCCACGCCCGCGAGCACGGGCTGCCGGCGCTCGGGCTCTGCCTGGGCCTGCAGTCGATGGTCATCGAGTACGCGCGCAACGTCGCCGGGCTCGAGGACGCGTCGTCGACGGAGTTCGACCCGGACTCCAAGCACCCGGTCATCGCCACCATGGAGGAGCAGCTCGCGATCGTCGCCGGCGAGGGCGACCTCGGCGGCACCATGCGCCTGGGCCTCTACGACGCGAAGCTCAAGTCCGGCTCCGTCATCGCCGAGACCTACGGCAAGACCAAGGTCTCCGAGCGGCACCGCCACCGCTACGAGGTGAACAACGCTTACCGCGAGCAGCTGGAGCGCCACGGGCTCGTCTTCTCCGGCACGTCGCCGGACGGCAAGCTCGTCGAGTTCGTGGAGCTGCCGCGTACGGTGCACCCGTACTACGTCTCCACCCAGGCGCACCCGGAGCTCAGCTCCCGCCCGACCCGCCCGCACCCGCTGTTCGCGGGCCTGGTCAACGCCGCCCTCGACCACCAGAAGGCCGGGAAGTAGGCATGGCGGCACCCGGTGGCGGTCCGGCCGACTCGGCCGGCCGCCACCGCCTGCTCACCAGCGACACCGTCTACGAGGGCCGGATCTGGAACGTCGTCCGGGACCGGTTCGAGTTCGGTCCCGACGCGCAGGTGCTGGAGCGGGACTACATCGACCACCCGGGCGCGGTCGCGGTCGTGGTCGAGGACGACGGCGGGCGGATCCTGCTGCTGCGCCAGTACCGGCGCCCCGTCGACATGGACCTGTGGGAGATCCCGGCGGGCCTGCTGGACGTCGACGGCGAGGACCCCCTCGACGCGGCCGTCCGCGAGCTCGCCGAGGAGGCCGACCTGCGTGCCCGGGAATGGTCGGTGCTCGCGGACATGTTCAACTCGCCGGGCTCCTCGAGCGAGGCGATCCGGATCTACCACGCCACCGGCCTGTCCGAAGTGCCCGAGGCCGAGCGCCACGAGCGCACGGACGAGGAGGCCGGGATGGACTTCGCCTGGGTTCCGCTGGGGGAGGCCGTCGCAGCCGTCCTCGACGGCCGCCTGCACAACCCCTCCGCCGTCGCCGGGCTGCTTGCGCTGCACGCCGCCCGGACCACGGGCGCCGCCGGGCGGCCGGCCCGCGACGCATGGGACAGCCACCCCCGCCTGGGTTCCGCGGCCCGGGGCACCGCGGGGGCATAGCGCCGCCCATGGACACCGCCAGCACGCCGGGACCGGCCGGGACGCCGGCCGAAGCCGGTCCGCGGGACCGGGGCAGCCTGCCGGACGCGGACGGCGCCCCGTCCCCGGCGACCCCGCTCCGGCGGCAGGTCGAGGCCTACCTGCAGCACCTCTCCGTCGAGCGGGGCATGGCCCGGAACACGGTCGCCGCCTACCGCAGGGACCTCACGCGCTACGCCAACTACCTGGGCGCCGCCGGGATCGAGTCGGCGCAGGCCGTGGCGCCGCGCGACGCGACGGGCTTCGCCCAGGCCATCCGCGAGGGCAGCGACGGCGGCGCCGCGCTGAGCGCCCGATCGGCCGCACGCTGCGTCGTCGCCGTGCGCGGGCTCCACCGGTTCTGGGCCCTCGAGGGGACCACCGCCGACAACGCGGCCGCCGACCTCAAGCCCCCGGCCGCCGTCCAGCGCCTGCCCAAGGCGATCCCGGTCTCCGAGGTCACCGCCCTCATCGAGTCGGTCCCCCTCGAGGCCCCGTCCGGGCTGCGGGACCGGGCGCTGCTCGAGTTCCTCTATTCGACCGGTGCGCGGATCAGCGAGGCGGTCGGCCTCGACGTCGACGACCTGCGGCTCGACGACGGCGACGGCCCCGCCGTCGTCCGCCTCTTCGGCAAGGGCTCCCGGGAGCGGGTGGTGCCGCTGGGCTCCTACGCGGTGCGCGCGCTGCGCGCCTACCTGGTCCGGTCGCGGCCCGCGCTCGCGGCGAAGGGGGCCGGGACGCCGGCGCTGTTCCTGAACCTGCGCGGCGGCCGGCTGAGCCGGCAGTCCGCGTGGTCGGTCCTCAAGGCCGCCGCCGAGCGCGCCGGGAGCACCCGCGACGTTTCCCCGCACACGCTGCGGCACTCCTTCGCCACGCACCTGCTCGAGGGCGGGGCGGACGTGCGCGTCGTCCAGGAGCTGCTCGGGCACGCGTCCGTCACCACCACCCAGATCTACACGCTGGTCACCGCGGACACGCTCCGGGAGGTCTACGCGGCGGCCCACCCCCGCGCGCGGTAGTCTTCCGGCATGCCAGTCCCCGTGGTCCTCTGCCTGCCCGTCCGCGGCACCGGCGCCGACGCGCGCGTGCTATTGGGCGTCAAGAAGCGCGGCTTCGGCCGCGGGCGCGTCGTCGCCCCGGGCGGGAAGATCGAGCCCGGCGAGACGCCCGCGGCCGCGGCCGCCCGGGAGCTGGAGGAGGAGACCGGGCTGTCCGCGGACCCCGCCGACCTGCGCGAGGCCGGCCTGGTGGAGTTCCGGTTCCCGGCGGACCCGGCCGCCGACATGGACTGCCGGGTGTTCCTCGCCGCGGCGGCCCGGGGCGAGCCGCGCGAGACGGACGAGCTGGCCCCCGAATGGCACCCCGTGTCGGGCCTGCCCGCGGAGCGGATGTGGGAGGATTCCGGCCGCTGGCTGCCGGAGCTGCTCGCGGGCCGGCGCCTGCGCGTGCGCGTCGAATTGGCCGCGGACAACGTCTCCGTCGGCCGCTACGAGGCCGTGGCCTGGGACGGGGCCGCCGGCCGCTGATCCGGCGGGCCCCTCCCGTGCCCCTAGAGGTGGCGCTCGTCCGGCCCGTTGTAGGCGGAGAGCGGGCGGATCAGCGAGTTGTCGGCCCGCTGCTCCATGATGTGCGCCGTCCACCCGGTGATGCGGGCGGCGATGAACAGCGGCGTGAACATGTCCGTGTCGAAGCCCATCAGGTGGTAGGTGGGGCCGGCCGGGTAGTCCAGGTTCGGCTGGATGCCCTTGGCCTCGTCCATGGCCCGCTGCAGCCCGTCGTACAGCCCGAGCAGCTCGCCGCGGCCGTAGTGCTCCACCATCCGGTCCAGGGCGGCCTTCATGGTCGGGACGCGGGAGTCGCCGTGCTTGTAGACGCGGTGCCCGAAGCCCATCACCTTCTTCTTCGCGGCCAGGGCGTCCTCCATCCACGCCTTGGCGCGGACGGCGGCCTCCTCGCGGGTCTCCTCCGGGCGGATCCCGATCTCCTCGAACGTGTGCATGACGGCCTCGTTCGCGCCGCCGTGCAGCGGGCCCTTCAGGGCGCCGATCGCGGCGACGACGGCGGAGTGCAGGTCCGCCAGCGTGGACGTCACCACGCGGGCCGTGAACGTCGAGGCGTTGAACGAGTGCTCCGCGTAGAGGACCATCGAGACCCGGAAGGCGTCGACGACCGGCTCCGGGGCCTCCTCGCCGAACGCCATCCACAGGAAGTTCTGGCAGTAGTCCAGGTCCTCCCGCGGGGCGACGGCGTCCAGTCCGCGGCGGCGGCGCTGGTCGTAGGCGACGACGGCGGGGAACATCGCGAACAGCTCCTGCGCCTTGCGCAGCTCCGCCTCGGGGGAGGAGTCGCCGGCCTGGGGGTGGTTCGCGCCCAGCACGGAGACGGCCGTGCGGCCGACGTCCATCGGGTGGCAGTCCTTCGGCAGCAGGTCGATGGCCGCCTTGACGTTGTCCGCCAGCGCCCGGTGGGAGCGCTCCAGGGCCACGAACTCGTCGCGCTGCGCGGCGGTGGGCAGCTCGCCCAGCCACAGCAGCAGCGCCACCTCCTCGAAGGACTTCTCCGCCGCCAGCTCCTGCACCGGGTAGCCGCGGTAGAGCAGCGAGTTGGTCTCCGGGTTCACCTTCGAGACGGCCGTGTAGTCGGCGACGACGCCGGCCAGGCCCTTCTTGATCTCGGTGGTCTGTGTGGTCATGGTCCTATCCTTCTGCGGTGGTCCGGACGGGGCCTCCCGCCCGGAGGGGCGGTCAGCGGTCCGCGTTGTTGGACGCGATGTCCAGGCCGGGGACCTGGAAGTTGAAGATGCCGGTGTCGAAGCGGTTGTAGGCCTCGTAGTCAACTAGCTCATAGAGGCGGGCCCTCGTCAACATGGAATCCACGGCCCCCTCCTGGGTGCCGTCGGCCGCGATGGCGTCGAGCGCCCGCTCGGCCGCCCCCAGGGCGCTGCGCAGCAGCGTCACGGGGTAGATGACGATCGCGACACCGACGTCGGCGAGCTGCTGGCGCGTGAAGAGGTCGGACTTGCCGAACTCGGTCATGTTCGCCAGCACCGGGACGTCGACGGCCCGGCAGACCGCCTCGAACTCCGACAGGTCGCGCATGGCCTCGGGGAAGATCGCGTCGGCCCCCGCGTCGACCAGGGCCCTGGCGCGCGAGACGGCGGCGTCGAGCCCGTCCACGGCGCGCACGTCGGTGCGCGCCATGATGAGGAAGTTCGGGTCCCTGCGTGCGTCCGCCGCGGCGGCGATGCGCTTGGCCATCGTGTCCAGGTCGACGACGTTCTTGCCGTCCAGGTGGCCGCAGCGCTTGGGGTTGAACTGGTCCTCGATGTGGCAGCCGGCCAGCCCCGCGTTCTCGAGCTCCTGGACCGTGCGTGCCACGTTCATCGGCTCCCCGAAGCCCGTGTCGGCGTCGACGATGGCGGGCAGGTCCGTCATCCGGGCGATCTGCCCGGCCCGGGTGGCGACCTCGGTGAGCGTGGTCAGGCCGATGTCCGGCAGGCCCAGGTCGTTGGCGAGCACGGCGCCGGAGATGTAGACGCCGTCGAAGCCCTTCTCGCCGATGAGGCGCGCGGAGACCGGGTTGAACGCGCCGGGGAACTGGCGGGCGGCGCCCGGGACCAGCGACTCGCGCAGGGCCCGGCGCTTGGCCTCGGGCGTGGTGGTCGAGTACAGCATGGCTAGAACAGCCCCTTCGGTGCGGAGACGAGGTCGACGACGCCGGCGGCCGCCGCGATGTTCAGCTGGTCCAGCTCTCCGGCGGCCAGCTCCGGGAGCCGCTCGGCGGCCGCGAGGAACCGGTCGATCTCGGCGTCGTCGACCAGCCCCTCGGCGAGGGAGCGGAACTTGCCCACGTACTGGTCGCGGGCGAACGGCCGCGCCCCGAGCGGGTGGGCGTCCGCGACGGCGATCTCGTCCGAGATGGTCATGCCGTTGTTCAGCGTGATCTCCACGGACCCGCCGAACGCCTTCTCGGCGATGTCGAGCGAGTGGTAGCGGCGGGTCCACTCGGGGTCCTCCTCGGTGGTCACCTTGTGCCACAGCTCGACCGTGTCCGGTCGGGCGGCGCGGCGCGGCGCGTAGGAGTCCACGTGGTGCCACGCCCCGTCCTGCAGGGCAACCGTGAAGATGTAGGGGATCGAGTGGTCGAGCGTCTCGCGCGAGGCGGTCGGGTCGTACTTCTGCGGGTCGTTCGCGCCGGAACCGATCACGTAGTGGGTGTGGTGGCTGGTGCGGATGACGATCGACTTCACGTTCGCGGGGTCCGTGGCGTCCGGGTGCTCGCGGTGCAGCTTCCGGGCCAGGTCGATCCAGGCCTGCGCCTGGTATTCCGCGGAGTGCTCCTTCGTGTACGTGTCGAGGATGGCGCGCTTGGACTCGCCCGGGCCCGGCAGGGGCACCTCGTAGCGGGCGTCCGGCCCGTCGAGCAGCCAGGCGATCACGCCGTCCTCGCCCTCGTAGATCGGCACCGGCGAGGTCTGCCCGCGCATCGCGCGGTCGACCGCCTCCACGGCCATCTTGCCCGCGAACGCCGGGGCGTGGGCCTTCCAGGTGGAGATCTCGCCCTTGCGCGACTGCCGGGTCGCCGTCGTGGTGTGCAGGGCCTGGCCGACCGCCTGGAAGATGGTCTCGACGTCGAGGCCGAGCAGCGTGCCCAGGCCCGCGGCCGCCGAGGGGCCGAGGTGGGCAACGTGGTCGATCTTGTGCTTGTGCAGGCAGATCGCCTTGACGAGGTCCACCTGGATCTCATAGCCGGTGGCGATGCCGCGCAGCAGGTCGGCGCCGCTGCGCCCGGCGTGCTGCGCGGCGGCGAGGATCGGCGGGATGTTGTCGCCGGGGTGGGAGTACTCGGCGGCCAGGAACGTGTCGTGGTAGTCGAGCTCGCGCACGGCCACGCCGTTGGCCCAGGCGGCCCACTCGGGGGACACGCGCTCGCCGATCCCGAACACGGAGGCGCCGGCGCCGCCGGACGAGGGCGCGTGGGTCAGGGCCTGCGCCCGGGCCGCGACGATCGGGCCGCGGTTGAGGGAGGCGACCGCGACCGACGCGTTGTCGATGACCCGGTTGATGACCATCTCGGCGACGTCGGCGTCGACGGCCACCGGGTCGGCCGCGACGGCGGCGATCTTGTGGGCGAGCTGGTCCTCGCGGGCCAGGTTCTCTTCGCTGCGGTGGACTCGGACGGGGTGCGTGATCATGCGGTGCCCTCTTTCTCGGGTGCGTGGGTCTTGATGTTGTCCAGGCTGTGGGCCAGGTGGACGAGCGTGGCGGCGGCGGCCCGCTCGGGGTCCCCGGCGGCGATCGCGGCGGCGATGGCCGCGTGTTCGCCGGCGGACTCGCGCAACCGCGCCGGGTCGTCCTGCGAGAGCCGGCGGACGCGGTGCAGGTGCAGGCGCAGCTGGCGCAGCGCCTGGCCGATGTAGGGGTTGTCGACGGCGGCGTCGATCGCCGCGTCCAGCTCGCCCGCGAGGACGTAGTAGTCCTCCCGGCCGGCGGGTCCGTCGCCCAGCGTGCGGGCCGCGTCGCGGAACCGGGCGGCCAGGTCCGTGAACCCGTCCTCGGGGCTCCCGGCCCCGCGCCGGGCGGCGGCGGCCAGCCGGGCGGACTCGACCTCCAGGGCGCGCCGCAGCGCGAAAAGGTCGTCCACGTGGTCGGGGGAGACCTCCGAGACCACCGTGCCGCGCCCTCCCTGCTGGGCGGCCAGCCCGTCGGCGACCAGCCGAGCGATCGCCTCCCGCACGGGGGTGCGGGAGAGGCCCAGCCGCTCGGCCTGTTCGACCTCGGCCAGCACCGTCCCGGGCAGCAGGCGCCACTCGACGATGTCCTGCCGTAGCGCCCGGTAGGCCTTGTCACTGGCTCGCATGGTCCCAGTGTATACATGCAAGCCGGAATGTCACCCCCATCGGAGGAAATTCTCCGGCTCTTCACCAATCGCCGACGATCTGTGTATACAAATCCCTTGAATTGCTGTGACGCGCGGCATATGCTCGGTCCGGCGGCGCCGGCGTCCGCGCCGGCCCCGGGACCGCAGGCGAACCGAAGGAGCCCCCCATGACGACGTACCGCGAATGCCGCGACCGCAGCGAGGCCGACCCCGAGGGGTTCTGGCTCGACGCGGCGCGGCGGCTGGAGTGGGACGTTCCGCCCACGCGCGCCCTGGACGGCTCCGCGGCGCCGCTGTACCGGTGGTTCCCGGACGGGAAGCTGAACATGTCGCGCAACGCGCTGGACCGCCACGTGGACGCCGGGCACGGCGACCGCCCGGCCCTCGTCCACGACTCCGCCATGACGGGCACCGTGCGCACCTTCACGTACCGCGAGCTGCGCGACGAGGTCGCCCGTTTCGCGGGGGCCCTGGCGTCCCGCGGAATCGGGGCGGGGGACCGCGTCGTCGTCTACCTGCCGATGGTCCCGCAGGCGGTCGTCGCGATGCTCGCCTGTGCCCGCATCGGCGCCGTCCACTCGGTCGTCTTCGGCGGGTTCGCGCCCCGCGAGCTCGCCGCGCGCATCGACGACGCCCGGCCCACGGCGATCCTTACGGCCAGCGGCGGGATCGAGCCGGCGCGCCGGATCGAGTACCTGCCCAACGTCGCCGAGGCCCTGGATGTGGCCGGGCACCGGGTCGAGACCGTGGTCGTGGCACACCGCGAGGGCTTCGGCCACTCCATCGCCGACTACGCCGACCGCGCCGAGGACTGGCTGGACTGGGACGAGTCCGCCCGCGGCGCGGAGCCCGCCGAGCCGCTTCCCGTGCCCTCGACCCACCCGCTCTACGTCCTCTACACCTCCGGCACGACGGGCGCCCCCAAGGGCGTCGTGCGGGACACGGGCGGGTATGCGACCGCCCTGGAGTTCTCGATGCGTACGGTCTACGGCGTCGGGCCGGGCGAGACCATGGTGACCGCCTCCGACGTCGGTTGGGTCGTCGGCCACTCCTACATCGTCTACGGCCCGCTCGTCGCCGGGGCCACCACGGTGCTCTACGAGGGCAAGCCGGTCGGCACGCCCGACGCGGGCGCGCTGTGGCGGCTCGTCTCGGACCACCGGGCCAAGGCCCTGTTCACGGCCCCGACCGCCCTGCGCGCCGTGCGGAAGGCCGACCCCGACGCGGAGCTGCTGGCCGGACACGACACCTCCAGCCTGCGCACCCTGTTCGTCGCCGGGGAGCGGCTGGACCCGGACACCTACGCCTGGGCCTCCGGGGCGCTCGGCGTCCCCGTCGTGGACAACTGGTGGCAGACGGAGACCGGGTGGCCGATCGCCGCGAACCCCGTGGGCCTGGAGCCCCTTCCGCTGAAGCCGGGGTCCCCGAGCGTGCCCGTGCCCGGGTACCGGTTGCGGATCCTGGACGGGCTCGGCGAGCCGGTCCCCGCCGGCACGGAGGGCAACATCGCCATCGAGCTGCCGCTTCCGCCCGGCACGCTGGCGACCCTGTGGGGCAACGACGCCCGGTTCGTGGAGTCCTACCTGAGCCAGTTCCCGGGCCACTACGCCACCGGGGACTCCGGGTACCTGGACGCCGACGGGTACCTCTTCGTGATGGGCCGCACCGACGACGTCATCAACGTGTCGGGGCACCGGTTGTCCACCGGCGCCATGGAACAGGTGCTCGGGTCGCACCCGGACGTGGCGGAGTGCGCCGTCATCGGCGTCGCCGATCCGCTCAAGGGGCAGCGGCCCCGGGGGTTCGTGGTGCTCAAGTCCGGCGCGGCGACGGGGGAGGAGGCGCTCGCCGGGGAGCTCGTGGCGCTGGTCCGCCGGGAGATCGGCCCGGTCGCCGACTTCCGCGAGGTGCACGTCGTGCCGGGGCTGCCGAAGACCCGCTCGGGGAAGATCCTGCGCAAGACCATGCGGCTGATCGCCGACGGCAAGCCCTACACCGTGCCCTCCACCATCGAGGACCCGGGCGTCGTGGACGAATTGCTGCCGCTGCTGCGCCCCGCCGCCGGGCGCTAGCCGGCCCGGGCCCGCCGCCGCCGGGCGCCGCCCGGGACGGGGCCCCGCCGCCGGGCGCCGCCCGGGACGGGGTCCGGCCGGTGCGGCCTACCGCCGGGGCGAGTACTCGAACTCGGGGCGTCCGCGCCCTCCGTGCCGCGGGGCCTTGGCCGCGGCCCCGGCCTCCGCCAGGTGCTCCAGATAGCGGCGGGCCGTCACGCGGGAGAGGCCCAGCCGGTCGGAGACCTCCGTCGCCGAGAGCGGCGCCCCCGCCTCCTCGAGGGCGCGGCGCACGGCGGCGAGGGTCTCGCCGATCAGCCCCTTGGGCAGCGGCGCGGGGGCTGCCGAGCGCAGCGCCGCGAAGGCCCCGTCGATCGCGTCCTGCGTCGCCGCGCCGTCCGGGGCCAGGCTGAGCCGGAACACCCGGTAGCTCTCCAGCTTGTCCCGGAACACCGCGAACCCGAACGGCTTGATGAGGTACTGGACGATCCCCGCCGCGATCGAGGAGCGCACGACGTTCAGGTCCCGCACCGCGGTGACCGCGATGATGTCCACGGTGCTGCCCCGCCCCCGGGCGCGGCGGGCGACGTCGAGCCCGTGCAGGTCCGGCAGGTTCATGTCCAGCAGGACGACGTCGACCGGCTCCCCGGCGGCGGCGGCCTCCGCCAGCGCGCGCAGGACGCCGTGGCCGGTGAGCTCGACCCCGGCCACGGCGAACCCGGGCACGCGGCGCACGAAGTCGGCGTGCGCGGCGGCCGTGAGCGGCTCGTCGTCGGCCACCAGGACGCGCAGGACGCGCTGGGGCTCAGCCGCCATGGGGCCTCCCCGCGCCCAGGGGCAGCGTGACCGTGAAGATGGCCCCGCCGTCGTTGTCCACGGTGAGTGTGCCGCCCAGCCGGTCCACGGCCTGGCGCACGAGCGCGAGCCCCAGCCCGCGCCCGCCGGGCCCGGTGGCCGGCTTGCTGGTGGCGCCCAGGCGCAGTAGGCCCTCCAGGTGCTCGGGGTCGACGCCGGGGCCCGAGTCGGCGACCGTGAGCACGAGCTCGTCCGCGGCCGCGGACAGGTCGACCCAGACGCGCCGCTGGGCGGAACCGGCCGCGGCGTCCAGGGCGTTGTCGATGAGGTTGCCCGTGATGGTCACGAGGTCGCGGGCGTCCAGGAGCCCGGCCGGCAGGGCGCCGTCGGCGTTGAGGCTGAGCGCCACACCGCGCTCGTGGGCCTGCGCGGCCTTGCCCACGAGCAGGGCGGCGAGGAACGGCTCGTCGATGGAGCGGACGACGTCGTCCGTGAGGCGCTGCGAATCCTGGCGGTCGCGGACGGCGAACTCCAGCGCCTCGCCGGTGCGGCCCAGCTCGATGAGCGTGGCCACGGTGTGGAGCCGGTTGGCGTGTTCGTGCGTCTGGGCGCGCAGGGCGTCGGAGAGCGTGCGGAGGGACTCGAGCTCGCCGGCGAGCGCCTGCAGCTCGGTGTGGTCGCGCAGGGTGACCACGGTGCCGAGCCCGCCCCCGGGATAGCGGTCGGGGCGGCGGCGGAACGGCAGCCGCGTGGCCGGGCCGAACGCGGGGGCGGCCGCCGGCTGCTGGCCCACCACGAGGACGCGGCGCTCCGTCAGGTGGATCTCGTCGACGGTGCGCCGGGCGCTGGCGAACAGGTCCCGCAGCGACTCGGGCACGGGCAGCTCGGCGACCGGCACGGGCCGCAGGGCCCCCTCGGGCGGCAGGTCCAGCAGGGCGGCGGCCTGGTCGTTGTAGAGCACGAGCCGGCCGCGCCGGTCCACGAGCGCCAGCCCCTCGTGGAGGGAGTGCAGGGCCGAGTCGTAGTAGGCGAACAGGCGGCGCAGCTCCTCGGGCCCGTAGCCGAGCGTCGCGCGGCGCAGGTAGCGGGACTGGACCCAGGCCGCCGCGCCGCCGAGGAGCACGACGGCGGCGGCCGCGACGAGGATCGGCGGCAGCAGGTCCGCCACGCGCGGCGCGAGCGTGTCCAGGGTGACCCCGACGGCGACGAGCGCGGTGATGCGGCCCGCGCCGTCGCGCACGGGCACGATGGTGCGCACCGAGGGGCCGAGCGTGCCCGTGTAGGTCTCCGTGTGGGCGCGGCCGGCGAGCGCCTCGGCGCGGCTGCCGATGTACGTGCCGCCGATGCGCGCCGGGTTGGGGTGGGTGTAGCGGGTCCCGTCCGGGGCCATGATGGTCACGAAGTCGACGGCGGCGGTCGCCAGGATCTCGCGCGCGAACGGCTGCAGCCGGGAGGACGGGTCCGGGGCGTCGACGGCGGCGGCGACGAACGGGTCGTGGGCGAGCGTCTCGGCGACGCTGGCGACGCGCTGGGCGGCGAACCCGCGCACCTGGGCCTCGGCGAACCGGTAGGTGGCGGTCCCGACCAGCAGGGCGACGGCGGCGAGCACCGCGAGCTGCCCTGCGAAGAGGCGGGCCGCCAGCGACGCCCGTCCGCGGCCGGCCTCCGGCGCGGCTGTTGCCTGCATGCGTCCCCTCGTCCGTCTCGGTGTGCGTGACCATTATGAACGCAAGCGTGGCCCGCGACACGGCCGACCCCACGATGGATAGCGATCCACCTCACATCCGTCGAAGGAGAACCCCCATGGCCACGATGCAACAGCAGGCGGGCGGCCCGGCCCCCGCGGGCCCCGGCGCCCGGCGCAAGGACCGCACCCACTGGCTCTACATCCTGGTGATCGGTGCCGTCGTGCTCGGCGCCGCCGTCGGCCTGCTCTTCCCGGAGCTCGGCAAGTCGCTCAAGCCGCTCGGCACCGCCTTCGTGGCCCTGATCAAGATGATCATCGCCCCGGTCATCTTCTGCACCATCGTCCTGGGCGTCGGCTCCGTCGCCAAGGCGGCCACGGTCGGCAGGGTCGGCGGCCTCGCCATGGGCTACTTCATCACCATGTCCACGTTCGCCCTGGCCATCGGGCTCGTCGTCGGCAACCTCATCCACCCGGGCAGCGGCCTGGAGCTGAAGCCCTACGAGGACTCCAAGGCGGCGGACAACCCGACGGTCGCGTTCCTGCTGGAGATGATCCCGGGCGACATCCCGGTCCTGCCGACCCTCGTCTTGGCGCTGCTCGTGGGCTTCGCCCTCCAGTCGATGGGCAAGGCCGGGGAGCCGGTGCTCACCGCCATCAAGAACGTCCAGGCGGTCGTGTTCCGCCTGATGATGATGATCATGTGGGTCGCCCCGATCGGCGCGTTCGGCGCCATCGCCGCCGTCGTCGGCGCCACCGGGTGGGCCGCCATCGGCTCGATGGCCATCCTCATGGGCTCCTTCTACCTCACCTGCGCGCTGTTCATCGTCGTCGTCCTCGGCACGCTGCTCAAGGCGGTCACCGGGCTGAACATCTTCGCGATGCTGCGCTACCTGGCCCGCGAGTACCTGCTGATCTTCTCCACCTCCTCCTCCGAGTCCGCGCTGCCGCGACTGATCGCGAAGATGGAGCACGCCGGCGTCTCCAAGCCGGTCGTCGGCATCACCGTCCCCACCGGCTACTCGTTCAACCTGGACGGCACCGCGATCTACCTGACCATGGCCGCGCTGTTCGTCTCGACGGCCATGGGCATGCCGATGAGCCTGGGCGAGCAGGTCTCGCTGCTGGTGTTCATGATCGTCGCGTCCAAGGGCGCCGCCGGGGTGACCGGCGCCGGCCTGGCCACGCTCGCTGCCGGCCTGCAGTCCCACCGCCCGGAACTCCTGGACGGCATGGGCGTGATCGTCGGCATCGACAAGTTCATGTCCGAGTGCCGCGCCCTGACCAACTTCACCGGCAACGCCGTCGCGACGCTGCTGATCGGCAAGTGGACCCGCGAGCTCGACCTCGAGCAGGCGCGCGAGGTCCTGGCCGGGCGCCGGCCGTTCGACGAGCTCTCGCTCGAGCCGGACGCCCACTAGCCCGGCAGACCGGTCCCCGCGGGGCGGGGCGGCGCACGCGCCGCCCCGCCCCGCGGCGCGTCCGGGCGCGCCGCCGGGACGCGCCATTCGGTCTAGAGTGGTCCGGTGCCCACCGGGCGGGTCGGTCCGCCCGGCCCCCGGAAGCGGCCGAACCCTCCAGTTCAGCCTCAACCTCAAGGCTCGCCGGGGTCGCGTGCGCGTCCCACCGGGCGTCCCGCGCGGGCGATAGCCTTGGACCCGACAGCACAACCCGACGACGACAAACGAACGGAAGCGTGGTTCATACCGTGGGCGAGGAACAGGGCACGAGGACGCGAACGGCAGGACTGCTCAAGGAGCCGCCCGCCGTCGGTCCCACCGGTCGTCCCCTGACCCGGTTCCCGGAGCCGACGCCCCTCGACGGGCACGGTCCGGCCCGGATCATCGCGATGGTCAACCAGAAGGGCGGCGTCGGCAAGACGACGTCCACCATCAACCTGGCGGCGGCGCTCGCCGAATACGGGCGCCGGGTCCTGCTGGTCGACTTCGACCCGCAGGGCGCGCTCTCGGCAGGGTTCGGCACGAACCCGCACGAGCTCGACCTCACGGTCTACAACGTGCTGATGGACCGCAAGGTCGACATCCGCGAGGCGATCCTGACGACCGAGGTCGACGGCGTGGACCTGCTGCCGGCCAACATCGACCTCTCCGCCGCCGAGGTCCAGCTCGTGAACGAGGTCGCCCGCGAGCAGGTCCTGTCCCACTCGCTGCGCAAGGTCGCCGAGGACTACGACGTCGTCCTCATCGACTGCCAGCCCTCGCTGGGCCTGCTGACCGTCAACGCGCTGACGGCGGCCCACGGCGTCATCATCCCGCTCACGGCCGAGTTCTTCGCGCTGCGCGCCGTCGCGCTGCTCATCGAGACCATCGAGAAGGTCCAGGACCGGCTCAACCCGAACCTGGTGATCGACGGCGTCCTCGCCACCATGTACGACGCCCGGACCCTGCACAGCCGGGAGGTCCTCGGCCGGCTGCTCGAGGCGTTCGGCGACCGCGTCTTCGAGACGGTCATCAAGCGCACCATCAAGTTCGCCGACGCGAACGTCGCCGCCGAGCCGATCACCTCCTACGCCTCGAACCACGCCGGCGCCGAGTCCTACCGGACGCTGGCCAAGGAGCTGATCAGCCGCGGGGGCGCCCCCTGATGACGGCCGCGCCCGCGGGGCCGACGACGGAGGCCGAGGGCCCCGCGGAGGACGAGCGGGCCCCGGCCGGGTTCTCGGTCGAGCTGGAGAACTTCAGCGGCCCGTTCGAGGTCCTGCTCTCGCTCATCACGCGCCGGCGCCTCGACATCACCGAGGTCTCGCTCGCGGCCGTGACCGACGAGTTCATCGGCTACCTGCGGGAGCTGCGCGCGCGGATCGGGGACCGGGCGCTGGACGAGACCACGCAGTTCCTGGTGGTCGCGGCGACGCTGCTGGACCTGAAGGCGGCCCGGCTGCTGCCCGCCGGGGACGTGGAGTCCGACGAGGACATCGCCCTGCTCGAGTCCCGGGACCTGCTCTTCGCCCGGCTCCTGCAGTACCGGGCGTTCAAGGCCGCGGCCGCGGACATCGCCGGCCGGCTCGAGCGCGAATCGACCCGGTATCCCCGCCAGGTGGGCCTCGAGCCGCATTTCGCCGCACTGCTCCCCGAGCTCGTGTGGGGGACGGCGCCGGAGGACTTCGCCCGGATCGCGGAGCGGGCCCTGGCCCCGAAGGACCCGGCGCCGACCGAAGTCGGCACGGGGCACCTGCACGCGCCCCCGGTGAGCGTGCGCGAGCAGGCCGGGCTTCTCGCCGAGCGCCTGCGCGGGGGAGGGGACCACAGTTTCCGCTCCCTGGTCGCGGACGCGGACTCGACGCTGGTCGTCGTCGCCCGCTTCCTGGCCCTGCTGGAGATGTACCGCGACCGCGTCGTCGGCCTGGACCAGGCCGCGCCGCTGGGCGAGCTGCTCGTCCACTGGAGCGCGGCGGGCCGCGACTGGTCCGCCGGCGCCGCCGTCGCCGAATACGACGAGGCGCCCGGCGCGGGGGACGCGCCGTGACCGGGCCGGAGGAGATGGAGGCAGCGATGGACGACGCCACGGACCGGGGCCCCGCGGAGCCGGAGGGCGCGCGGGCCGCGGGCCGCGACCCCGTCGGCGCGGACCCGGGCGCTGCGGACCCGGGCGCTGCGGACCCGGCGGAGCTGCCGGGCGGGCTCCGGTCCGCGCTCGAGGCGGTCCTCATGGTCGTCGACGAGCCGGTGCCCGCCGAGCGGCTGGCCGCCGCGGTCGGTGCGCCCGTGGCCGAGGTCGTGGAGCTGCTCGCCGGCCTGCGCGCCGAGTACGACGGCGCGGCCCGGGGCTTCGAGCTCCGCGAGGCCGCCGGCGGGTGGCGCGTCTACACGCGGCGCGACTTCGCGCCGTGGGTTTCCCGCTTCGTTCTCGACGGCCAGACGGCGCGCCTGACGCAGGCCGCGCTCGAGACGTTGGCGATCGTGGCGTACCGCCAGCCGGTGTCCCGAGCCCGCATCGCAGCCATCCGCGGGGTCAACGCGGACTCCGTCGTGCGGACCCTGCTGGCCCGCGGGCTGGTGGCCGAGGCGGGCACCGACCCGGAGACGGGAGCCACACTGTATTCGACCACCCCGTTTTTTCTGGAAAGATTGGGTCTTGGCAGCGTTTCCGAACTGCCGCGTCTATCCCCCCGCCTGCCCGGAGTGGAGCAGCTCGGGGACTTCGACACCGACGACTTCTAGCCCGCACCCCCGGGCACCCGGAGGACACACATGACACAGGCACCCCGTTCCGGCGGCAATCCGCGCAAGCGCGGAGGCCAGCCCGGCCCCGGCCAGGGCGGCCGCCCCGGCGGCGACCGGTCGGGCGCGCCGCGCGGCCAGGGCGCGTCCGGCGCCAAGGGCGGCCAGGGACCCGGCCCGGGCGGCCGCGGCGGCGGCAAGGCGGGCGCCAAGGGCGGCCAGGGCGCCGGGCCGGGCGGCCGGGCCGGCGGCAAGGCGGGCGCCAAGCAGGCCCCGGGCCGCCAGCGCGGGCCCAAGCCCTTCGGCTCCGAGCGGTTCGGGCGCAACCTGGGCCCGGTGGGGGAGCGCCCCGCGGCGGGCCGCCGGTCCGAGACCTCCCAGCGGAAGGCGGATCCGGCCGACGGCGTGCGCCTGCAGAAGGTGCTGGCCAACGCGGGCGTCGCCTCCCGCCGCGTCGCGGAGGACCTCATCACGGCCGGGCGCGTGGAGGTCGACGGCGAGATCGTCACGGAGCTCGGCGTCCGCGTGGACCCGGCGACCGCGGCCATCCACGTGGACGGCATGCGCATCCAGCTCAACGAGCAGCTGGCCTACTTCGTGTTCAACAAGCCCCGCGGCGTCGTGTCCACCATGGACGACCCCGAGGGCCGGCGCTGCATCTCCGACTACCTCAAGAAGCGGCCCGAGCGCCTGTTCCACGTCGGGCGCCTCGACACCAACACCGAGGGGCTGCTGCTGCTGACGAACGACGGCGAGCTCGCCAACCGGCTCAGCCACCCGTCCTACGAGATCCCCAAGACCTATCTGGTGCAAGTGCCCGGCCCCATGGCCCAGGGCGTCGGCGCCCGGCTGCGCGAGGGCATCGAGCTCGAGGACGGCTGGGCCAACGTCGACTCCTTCCGGCTCGTGGACTCCGCGCCCGGCACCGTCCTGGTGGAGGTCGTGCTGCACTCCGGCCGCAACCGGATCGTGCGCCGCCTGTTCTCCGCCGTCGGCCACCCCGTCAAGCGGCTCGTGCGCACGCAGATCGGCCCCATCCGCCTCGGCGACCAGAAGCAGGGCACCATCCGCCCGCTGGGCCCGCAGGAGGTCGGCCACCTGCTCGCCGCGGTGGGGATGTAGCCCGTGGCCGCCCTGCACGTGAACGGCCCCGTCCTCATCGTGGGCACCGGGCTGCTCGGCGCCAGCGTCGGGCTGGGCCTGAGCCGCCACGGCACCCGGGTCCTGCTCAGCGACGTCTCCCCGACGGCCGCCGCCGTCGCCCGCGACATCGGGGCCGGCACGCTCCACGACCCCGCGACCGACCCCGAGCCCGAACTCGTCGTCGTCGCCGCCCCGCCGGACGTGACCGCCGGCGCCGTGGCCCGCGCCCTGCTGGACCACCCGGGCGCGACCGTCGTCGACATCGCCAGCGTCAAGTCCTCCATCCTCGCCGCGCTGCGCGCGGACGCGCGCCTCGGCGAGGCCGAGCTGTCCCGCTACGTGGGCACCCACCCGATGGCCGGGCGGGAGAAGCACGGCCCCGCCGCCGCCCGGGGCGCGCTGTTCACGGCCATGCCGTGGGTGGTCTGCGCCCACCCGGGCACGTCGCCGGACGCCGAGCGCGCGGCCGTCGACCTCGCGATCGACCTCGGGGCCACGGTCGTGCGGATGGGGGCCGAGGAGCACGACGCCGCCGTCGCCCTCGTCTCCCACTTCCCGCAGGTCGCCTCCTCCCTCCTGGCCTCGCGCCTGCTCACGGCCCCGGACCAGACGCTGGCCCTGGCCGGCAACGGGCTGCGGGACACGACGCGCATCGCCGCGTCCGACCCGCGGCTGTGGATCCAGATCCTGCAACACAACGCGCCCCGGCTCGTGGAGATCCTGCACGGGCTGCGCGAGGACCTGAACCGGTTGATCGCCACGCTCGAGGACCCCACCGGTCCCGGCGCGCTGCTGGACCTGGCCGAGCTGATGGGGGAGGGCAACGCGGGGCAGGCGCGCATCCCCGGCAAGCACGGCGCCCCGCCGCAGGCGTTCGCCGTCGCCACGGTCGTCGTCGACGACCGGCCGGGCCAGATCGCCCAGCTGCTCGCCGACGTCGGCGAGGCCGGGATCAACGTCGAGGACCTGCGCATGGAACACTCGTCCGGGCACCGCGTGGGCATGGTGGAGCTGTCCGTCCTGCCCGGGCGCCTCGATGAACTGGCCGCGGCGCTGACCGCGAAGGATTGGAAGGTGGTCCAGTAGTGGACAAGCTCGTCGTCGCCATCGACGGCCCCTCGGGCAGCGGCAAGTCGTCCGTGTCCAAGGAGGCAGCCCGCCGGCTGCGCGCCGCGTACCTCGACACCGGCGCCATGTACCGGGCCGTGACCTGGCACTGCCTCGACGCGGGCACCGACCTGGCCGATCCGGACGCCGTCGCCGACGCCGTGCGCGCGGCCGTCCTGGACGTCGGCACCGACCCGGACCACGAGCGCGTCCTGGTCCACGGCACCGACGTCACCGAGGCCATCCGCGAGCCGCGCGTCTCCGAGGCGGTCTCCGCCGTCGCCACCAACCTCGACGCCCGCGCCGAGCTGGTCCGCCGCCAGCGGGAGATCATCGCCGGCGCCGGGCGGATCGTGGCCGAGGGCCGCGACATCACCACGGTCGTCGCCCCGGACGCCGACGCCCGGATCCTCCTGACGGCCAGCGAGGAGGCGCGCCTGCGCCGCCGCGGCCTGCAGCTGGGCGGCACGCAGGACGCGGCGGCCCTGAAGCGCCAGGTCACCGGGCGGGACGCCAAGGACTCGGCCGTCGTCAACTTCACCACCGCAGCGGACGGGGTCGCCACCGTCGACTCCTCCGACCTGGACTTCGAGGCCACCGTCGCGGCCGTGCTGGGCGTCGTCGACGCGCAGCGCGCCCGCGCCCGGTGAGCACCCGCAGCCCGCAACCGAAGGGAAACCGAGCATGAGCGAGAGCACCGCGCGCCCCGGCGCCGAGGACGAGTACGAGCCCCAGGGCGAGGACCGCGTCGGGGAGCGCCTCGCGGCGATCTCCGAGGAGGACGCGCAGGCGCGCGCCGAGAGCCTGCGGGCCGGGCTCGAGGAGTACGAGCTCGACGACGAGGACGCGGCGCTGCTGGCCGGGATGGAGGACGACGGCGGCGGCGCCTGGGAGGCGCCCGCCCCGCCCGTGGTCGCCATCATCGGCCGGCCCAACGTCGGCAAGTCCACCCTCGTGAACCGGATCATCGGCCGCCGCGAGGCCGTCGTCGAGGACGTCCCCGGCGTGACCCGGGACCGGGTCAGCTACGACGCCGAGTGGAACGGGCGCCCGTTCCGCCTCGTCGACACGGGCGGTTGGGAGCACGACGCGAAGGGCATCCACGCCCGGGTCGCCGAGCAGGCCGAGATCGCGGCCGACTCCGCAGACGCCGTCGTCTTCGTCGTGGACTCCGCCGTCGGCGCCACGGCCACCGACGAGGGCGTCGTGCGCATGCTGCGGCGCAAGAAGAAGCCCGTCTTCCTCGTCGCCAACAAGGTCGACGACTTCGTCCAGGAGGCGGACGCCGCGAGCCTGTGGGCGCTCGGCTTCGGCCAGCCCTACCCGGTGTCGGCCCTGCACGGGCGCGGCGTCGGCGACCTGCTGGACGACCTGCTGGCCAAACTGCCCGAGCGCTCCGCGCACGGCGCGGAGCTGCCCACCGGCGGCCCGCGGCGCGTCGCGCTCCTCGGCCGGCCCAACGTCGGGAAGTCCTCGCTGCTGAACAAGCTCGCGGGCTCCGACCGCGTCGTCGTCGACGACCTCGCCGGGACCACGCGCGACCCCGTGGACGAGCTCATCGAGCTGGGCGGGCGCACGTGGCGCTTCGTGGACACCGCCGGCATCCGGCGCCGCCAGCACATGGCGAAGGGGTCGGACTACTACGCGTCCCTGCGCACGCAGGCCGCGCTGGAGAAGGCGGAGGTCGCCGTCGTCCTGCTGGCCGTGGACGAGGTCCTCTCCGAGCAGGACGTGAGGATCCTCACCCTGGCCGTCGAGTCCGGGCGCGCCCTGGTCCTGGCCTTCAACAAGTGGGACCTGCTCGACGACGAGCGCCGGTACTACCTGGAGCGCGAGATCGACCAGGACCTGGCCCACGTGGCCTGGGCCCCGCGCGTGAACCTCTCGGCCCGCACCGGATGGCACAAGGACCGGCTCGTCCCGGCGCTGGACACGGCACTGGAGTCGTGGGACCGGCGCATCCCCACGGGCAAGCTCAACGCCTTCCTGGGCGAGCTCGTGGCGGCCCACCCGCACCCGGTGCGCGGCGGCAAGCAGCCCCGCATCCTCTTCGGCACCCAGGCGTCCTCGCGGCCGCCGCGGTTCGTCCTTTTCACGACGGGCTTCCTCGACGCCGGCTACCGCCGGTTCATCGTGCGCCGCCTCCGGGAGACGTTCGGGTTCGAGGGGACGCCGATCGAGGTGTCCATGCGCGTGCGCGAAAAGCGCAAGCGTCAAAAGTAGTCCCGAAGATGTTGTAGAGTACTCAAGGAGCTTTTCGCAGACGGAACCCGAGGGAAACCGAAGGGAGAACGGCTGCGGAAGTCCACCGGGCTATGGCGCAGTTTGGTAGCGCGCCTGACTGGGGGTCAGGAGGTCGTGGGTTCAAATCCCGCTAGCCCGACCGACCGGGGCCGGGAACCGCACAGGTTCCCGGCCCCGAAGTGTTTAAGCCCACTCCGGCCGCCGCGGTCGCGTTCCGTCCGCCCCTTAATCCACGCCGTGACTTGTGCCTATACTTTTCACCGCGGCGCCCCTGTGGCGCCCGACACCGGAAGCCAGGCGCGAGGGGGCCAGGATGGGCAACGTTCCCGAGGAACTGCGGTACACCGCGGAACACGAGTGGGTCGCCGAGACCGGCGAGGACGGCATCGTCCGCGTCGGGATCACCGACTTCGCCCAGGACGCCCTCGGGGACGTCGTGTTCGTCCAGCTGCCCCAGCCCGAGACGCGCGTGTCCGCCCAGGACGTGGTCGGGGAGGTCGAGTCGACCAAGAGCGTCAGCGACATCTTCGCGCCCGTGGCCGGCACCGTGGTCGCCGCGAACGACTCCCTCGAATCCGACCCCGCGATCGTCAACTCCGACCCCTACGGCGACGGATGGCTGTTCGAGGTCAGGCTCGAGGACGCAGGGGAGCTGGAGAGCCTCCTCGGGGCCGGCGAGTACGAGCAGCAGGTAGGTTAGGCTGAACGGGGACACGCCCGGGACCGCGGACACGCGGAGGCCCGGGAACCACGGCGGGCACAGGCCCTCGAGACCACACCAGGGAGGACACCACATGGCTGGGGAGAACGGCGCGGGCGGAACGGCGCCCGACCGCCGCGAGACGGCAGCGGAGACGACGAGCATCAGTCTGCCTCCGCTCGCGGACGACGGCGTCGGCAAGGCGTCCCTGTCTTCGGAGGAGCGCGGCGCCGTCGAGGCGCTGCCCGAGGGCTCCGCGCTGCTGATCGCCCACTCCGGCCCCAACCGCGGCGCCCGCTTCCTCCTCGACCAGGAGCGCACCACCGCCGGGCGCCACCCGGAGGCGGACATCTTCCTGGACGACGTCACCGTCTCCCGCAAGCACGCCGAGTTCCGGCGCTCCGGCACCGGGTTCCTCGTCGTGGACTCCGGCAGCCTCAACGGGACATACGTGAACCACGACCGGGTGGACTCGGTGCAGCTGCGCACCGGCTCCGAGGTGCAGATCGGCAAGTTCCGGCTGACCTTCTACGCCGGAACCCGCCCGACCACCGGCCAGCGCCAGGGCTGAGCGGCCCAGTGGCACCCTCCGCATCCGCCCGGCGCGCAGGCCCCGGCGGCGAGCAGGCACGCCCCGCGGTCCTGAACATCGGCGAGGTCCTCTCCGAGCTCGCCGAAGATTTCCCGCAGACCACGGCCTCGAAGATCCGGTTCCTCGAGGAGAAGGGCCTGATCACCCCGCAGCGCACCGCCGCCGGGTACCGCAAGTACACGCCCGCGGACATCGACCGGCTGCGCTTCATCCTGGCGCTCCAGCGGGACCAGTACCTGCCCCTGAAGGTCATCAAGGACTACCTGGACGCGATCGACCGCGGCGAGCGCCCGGACCAGCTGCCCGGCGGCGTGGCGCTGGCGCCCCGGACCGTGACGGACCAACTGGCGAGCGAACTGGCCGGCCACACCCGCCCGCTCACCCGGGCGGAGCTGCAGGGCGCGACCGGGGCCTCCGACGCCCTGCTGGACGACCTGCTCGACTACGGGCTCATCGCGGCCGAGGACCAGCGCTTCGACGAGAACTGCGTCAAGGTCGTCCGCGCGGCCGCGACGCTGGCCGGCCACGGGATCGAGGCGCGGCACCTGCGCCCCTTCCGCGCGGCGGCCGACCGGGAGGTCGGGCTCGTCGAGCGGGCCGTCGCCCCGGTGGCCAGCCGCCGCGACGTCGCCTCCCGGGCGCGCGCCGCCGAGGCCGCCCGCGAGATCAGCGGCGCGTGCCTGGCGCTGCACAGCGCCCTCGTCAACGGTTCCATTGCGGAAATGGACCACTAGTCTGGTTCCTGTAGGGAAAGGGGCCGGCATGGTTGAACTGGACATCCTCGGCGTCAGGATCGAGCTGCCGTCGAACCAGCCGCTGGTGCTGCTGAAGGAGCACGGGGGAGAGCGGCACCTTCCCATCTGGATCGGCGCCCCTGAGGCGTCGGCGATCGCCATGGCGCAGCAGGGGATCACCACGCCCCGCCCCATGACCCACGACCTGCTGGTCTCCGTCGTCTCCGCCCTCGGCCGGCGCGTCACGGAGGCCCGGATCGTCTCCGTGGAGGACACGGTCTTCCACGCCCGCCTGTTCTTCGACAACGGCACCGAGGTCGACGCCCGCGCCTCCGACGCGATCGCCGTGGCCCTGCGCGTGGCCTGCCCCCTGACCTGTGCCCCCGCCGTCCTGGAGGACGCCGGCGTGATCGTCGGCCAGGAGCAGGGAGGGGACGGCGAGGAGGACCAGGTGGAGCGCTTCCGGGAGTTCCTCGCCGACGTCGAACCCGAGGACTTCGAGGGCTGACGACACGCCCTCAAGTTAAGCTTGAAGGTCTTTGACGTGGGGGTCGTTCGGCCGTACCGTCAAAGCAACGGTTTCCCACGGTCCACCGTGGCGCCGCCCGGCATCCCCGCCGCACCTCGGGAGGCCGGTGGAGGAGGCCGCCCTCGCGGGGGGCACATTAAGGAGGGGTTCACGTGCGTTCGACCGACGATCACCACGATCCGTCTTCCGGCGCGCCCGGACCGGCCGCCCACGGCGGCTCCCAGGGGCTGTTGTTCGGGGACGAGCTCCCCGCGCTCGACGAGGGCGCGGGCTACCGCGGGCCGATCGTCTGCAAGGCAGCGGGGATCACCTACCGCCAGCTCGACTACTGGGCCCGCACCGGACTCGTCGAGCCGGCCGTCCGGGGGGCCCGGGGATCGGGCAGCCAGCGCCTCTACAGCTTCCGCGACATCCTCGTCCTGAAGGTCGTCAAGCGGCTGCTCGACACGGGCGTCTCCCTGCAGCAGATCCGCACCGCGGTGGGCCACCTGCGCGAGCGCGGGGTCGACGACCTGGCCCAGATCACGCTCATGAGCGACGGCGCCTCCGTCTACGAGTGCACGTCCGCCGACGAGGTCATCGACCTCGTCCAGGGCGGGCAGGGCGTGTTCGGCATCGCCGTCGGCCGCGTGTGGCGCGAGGTCGAGGGGAGCCTGTCCGAGCTGCCCAGCGAGCATGCCGCCGAGGACTTCCCCGAGGATGAGCTTTCCGCGCGGCGCGCGGCCAGGAAGAAGTCCGCCAGCTAGCGCCCGCACGCGCCGCCGCCCCGGACCGAGGGTCCGGGGCGGCTGTCGTTAAGGGCGTCGTCCGCCGGGCGCCGGTGGTCGATCTCCGGGCGCCGCCGGCGGCCCAGGGCGCCGGGGTCAGGCGCGGACGCCGCGGGCCAGGCGGTTGCGCTTGCCGCCCGAATCGGTGAGGCCCTTCAGCAGCTCGTCGAAGTAGCCGGCCGCCTGCCGCGCCGCCTCGCCGGGCCACTGGTGCACCCCGTACGCCGCGCCCTGGATCTGCTGCCAATTCGACAGGTCCGGCAGGACCGGATCCAGCAGCAGGTCCCCGAACATCTGGCGCATTTCCTCGAGGCGGAAGCGCTGCTCGCCGGAGGCCTCGCGGTAGCGGTTGGCCACGACCCCGGCGGTGGCGATGCCCGGGGCGAATTCCTTCCGGAACAGGTCCAGGGCGCGCATCGTCCGCTCCGTCCCGGCGACCGAGAACAGGCTGGGCTCGGCCACGAGGAGCACGCGGGTGCTCGCCAGCCAGGCCATCCGGGTCAAGCCGTTCAGCGACGGCGGGCAGTCGATGAGCACCAGGGAGTACTTCGAAGCGCGGCCGAGCACCGTCGCCAACCGGCGCAGGTCGCGGTGGCGCAGGTCGGGCCGGTCGTAGATCCCGGTGTAGGACTCGCCGAACGCCACGTCGAGGACGGGCGGGCGGGACTCGCCCGGCTGACCGGCGCCGCGGGCGGCCCACGGGCTCGGTACGGCGTTGGCCTCCAGGTCCGCGCGGCGGGCGTTCTTGAGCAGGTGGCCGATGCCGATCCGGCCCTCGGGCTGGACCCCCAGGCCGGTGCTGGCGTCGGCGTGCGGGTCGAGGTCGACGACGAGCGTGGGCAACCCGGCCGCCAGGGCGGCGGACGCGAGGCCAAGCGTGACGGACGTCTTGCCGACCCCACCCTTGAGGCTGCTGATGCTCACAATCTGCACGGGAAAGGACCACGACCTTACTGTGTTTGCCGATGCTGACTCTGCTCCGGTCCATCATACGGGCACCCGCGCGGCCGCCCCCGCGCCGGGCGGCTGGCCCGGGCGCGTTGCGCGCCGACATCTTTTCGCGGGTGTGTGCGGGGCCACGCTAGGGTGTGGCTCGGGCCGGTTGCTGCGTGATCGCGCCCGGTGCCGCCGTCGTCCCCATCCCGGTCCGTCGGCGCGCCGTCCTGTCCGCTGACACATCGCAGGAGCAGCATGTTTAAGAAGGTCCTGGTGGCCAACCGCGGTGAGATCGCCATCCGCGCGTTCCGTGCCGGCTACGAGCTGGGTGCGAAGACGGTTGCCGTGTTCCCGTACGAGGATCGCGGATCGATCCACCGGCAGAAGGCCGACGAGGCGTACCAGATCGGCGAGGAGGGCCACCCCGTCCGCGCCTACCTGGACGTGGAGGAGGTCATCCGCGTCGCAAAGGAGTCGGGCGCGGACGCCATCTACCCCGGCTACGGCTTCCTCTCGGAGAACCCCGACCTGGCCCGCGCGGCCACGGAGGCGGGCATCACGTTCGTGGGCCCCCCGCCGGAGGTGCTGGAGCTGGCGGGCAACAAGGTCGCCGCGCTGAAGGCGGCCCGCGAGGCGGGCATCCCGGTGCTGGCGTCCTCGGAGCCGAGCGCCGACGTCGACTACCTGCTGGCCGAAGCCGAGAAGATCGGCTTCCCGGTCTTCGTCAAGGCCGTCGCCGGCGGCGGCGGACGCGGCATGCGCCGCGTCGACACGCGCGAGCAGCTGCCGGACGCGCTGGGCGCCGCGATGCGCGAGGCCGGCACCGCCTTCGGCGACCCCACCGTGTTCCTGGAGCAGGCCGTGCTGCGCCCGCGCCACATCGAGGTGCAGATCCTGGCCGACGGCGCCGGGAACGTGGTGCACCTGTTCGAGCGCGACTGCTCGCTGCAGCGGCGCCACCAGAAGGTCATCGAGATGGCCCCGGCCCCGGACCTGGACGAGGGGATCCGCCAGGCGCTGTACGCCGACGCGGTGAAGTTCGCCAAAGCCCTGAACTACCAGAACGCGGGCACCGTGGAGTTCCTCGTGGACACCGTGGGCGAGCGGGCCGGCCAGCACGTGTTCATCGAGATGAACCCCCGCATCCAGGTCGAGCACACCGTCACGGAGGAGATCACCGACGTCGACCTGGTCTCCTCGCAGATGCGCATCGCCTCCGGCGAGACGCTCGAGGACCTGGGGATCCGCCAGGAGAGCCTGCGGATCCGGGGCGCGGCCCTGCAGTGCCGCATCACCACCGAGGACCCGGCGAACGGCTTCCGCCCGGACGTGGGAACCATCACGGTGTACCGCTCGGCGGGCGGTTCGGGCGTGCGCCTGGACGGCGGCACGATCTACACGGGCGCCGAGGTCTCCCCGCACTTCGACTCGATGCTCGTCAAGCTCACCTGCCGCGGCCGCGACTTCGGCATGGCGATCGCCCGGGCGCGGCGCGCCCTGGCCGAGTTCCGCGTGCGCGGCGTGGCGACCAACATCCCGTTCCTGATGAACGTGCTCGACGACGAGCAGTTCCTCTCCGGCGACGTGGCCACGGACTTCATCGACTCCCGCCCGGACCTGCTGGAGGGCAACCGCTCGCAGGACCGCGGCACCCGGGCCCTGTCCTTCCTGGCGGACGTGACGGTCAACCAGCCGTACGGGCCGCGCATCGAGGGCATCGACCCGCGCAAGCGGCTCCCCGCGTTCCCGGGGGACAAGTCCTCCGAGCCCACGCGCAGCCCGTTCGACGGCCCCTCCGGGCTGGTGCCGCCGTCGGGCTGGCGGCAGCGCCTGCTGGAGCTGGGGCCGGAGGGCTTCGCGAAGGCCCTCCGCGCGCAGACCGCCGTCGCCGTCACGGACACCACGTTCCGCGACGCGCACCAGTCGCTGCTGGCGACCCGCGTGCGCACCCGCGACCTGCTGGCCGCCGCGCCGGCGTACGCGCACACCCTCCCGCAGCTGTTCTCCATGGAGGTCTGGGGCGGCGCCACCTACGACGTGTCGCTGCGCTTCCTGGGCGAGGACCCGTGGAGGCGGCTGGAGCTGCTGCGCGCCGAGCTGCCGAACGTGCCGCTGCAGATGCTGCTGCGCGGCCGCAACACGGTCGGGTACACGCCGTACCCGACGGAGGTGACGGACGCGTTCGTCGCGGAGGCCGCAGCCACCGGCATCGACATCTTCCGCATCTTCGACGCCCTCAACGACGTCGACCAGATGGCCCCGGCCATCCGGGCGGTGCGCGCCACGGGCACGGCCGTGGCGGAGGTGGCCCTCTGCTACACCGGCGACCTGCTGGACCCGGCCGAGGACCTCTACACGCTGGACTACTACCTGGACCTGGCCCAGCGGATCGTCGACGCCGGCGCCCACATCCTGGCCATCAAGGACATGGCCGGCCTGCTCCGCCCGGCGGCCGCGGCCCGGCTCGTCGCCGCGCTGCGCGACCGGTTCGACCTGCCCGTGCACCTGCACACGCACGACACGGCCGGCGGCCAGCTCGCGACCCTGATGGCGGCGATCGACGCCGGCGTCGACGCCGTCGACGTCGCCACCGCCTCGATGGCCGGCACCACCAGCCAGCCCTCGGCGTCCGCCCTGGTCGCCGCCCTGGCGCACACGGAGCGGGACACGGGCCTCGGCCTGGAGGACGTCGCCGCGATGGAGCCCTACTGGGAGTCCGTCCGGTCCATGTACAAGCCGTTCGAGTCCGGCCTGCCGGCCCCGACCGGCCGCGTCTACCGCCACGAGATCCCCGGCGGCCAGCTGTCGAACCTGCGCCAGCAGGCCATCGCGCTGGGCCTGGGCGAGCGGTTCGAGGCCATCGAGGACATGTACACGGCCGCGAACCGGATCCTCGGCCGCCTGGTCAAGGTCACGCCCTCGTCGAAGGTCGTGGGCGACCTGGCCCTGCAGCTGGTCGGCATGGGCGTGGACCCGGAGGAGTTCGAGGCCAACCCGGCCGCGTTCGACATCCCGGAGTCCGTCATCCAGTTCCTCTCCGGCGAGCTCGGCGACCCGCCGGGCGGCTGGCCCGAGCCGTTCCGCACCAAGGCCCTGGCCGGCCGGAACGTCAAGGTCCGCGTCGAGGAGCTGGAGGAGGCCGACGCGCAGGCGCTGCGCGGCGACTCCGCCTCCCGGCGGACGACCCTGAACCGCCTGCTGTTCCCCGGCCCGACCCGCGACTTCGAGAAGACGCAGGCCGAGTACGGCGACGTCTCCGTGCTGCACACGCGCGACTACCTGTTCGGGCTCGTCAAGAACCACGAGCACGTGATCTCGCTGGGCAAGGGCGTGCGCCTGCTGGCCACCCTGCAGGCGATCAGCGAGCCCGACGAGAAGGGCATGCGCACCGTGATGTGCACGCTCAACGGGCAGATGCGCCAGATCACCGTGCGGGACCGCTCCGTGGAGTCGACGGTCAAGGCCGCGGAGAAGGCCGACCCGGCCAACCCCGGGCACGTGGCCGCCCCGTTTGCCGGCGCCGTGACGGCGACCGTGTCCGTGGGTGACACGGTCTCGGCCGGCGATACGGTCGCGACCATCGAGGCCATGAAGATGGAGGCCGCGATCACGACCACGGTGGCCGGCGTCGTCGAGCGCCTCGCCATCGAGGGCACGGCCCAGGCCCAGGGCGGGGACCTGCTCGTGCAGATCAAGCCCGCGTAGCCCTCGGGGCACCCGCCAGCGGGGCGGGAACGCCACGGCGTTCCCGCCCCGCTGGCGTTCGGGGACGTGCGCTAGGGTGGTCACGGTCCGATCACGGACGCGATCCCCCTTCACCCCCTTGAGGAGACCATGACCAGCGAGCCCCGCCGCCCTGACGACGAACCCGTGGACGACCGCCCGGCGACCGCCGCCGGGGAGGCCGCCGAGGCCCGGGGCGGCGCCACCGCCGGGGCCTCCGGTCCTCGGGCGGAAGCCGGCGACCCCGGTCTCCCGGGGGCCTCGCCGGCCGACCTTCCCGCGGGGCTTCGCGTGCCGTTCCCGGCCACCGCGGCCGCCGCCGCGGACGCCCCGGCCCCGGCGGACGGGACCGAAACCGGCGGGACCGAGGCCGGTGGCGACGACGCCGCCGGACCGGAGGACGACGGCGGCGCCGCGCAGGCCGGGCCCCGCCCCGGCTCCGGCCCCCGTGCCGAGTCCGAGCCCCGCGCCGGTTCCGCGGCACCGGCCGAGGCAGGGCCCCGGCCCGTCGCCGAGGCCCGCGCCCCGGAGTCCGCGGCCGCGCTCACCCCCGAACGGCTCCTGCCGCACCGGGACCGCGTTCCCGAGTCCGGCTGGCGGCGCTGGCTGTTCCGGGCCACGCTCGGCCGCGTCAATGTCGGCGACTCCGACGCGGTCCGGCTGCGCCGGATCACCGAGCACCGGATCGCCTCCGGGCTCGAGGGCGGGACCCGCTACGTCCCGGTGCTTTCCCGCAAGGGCGGGGTCGGCAAGACCACCGTGACCACCCTGCTGGGCATGGCCCTGGCGCAGGTGCGCGAGGACCGCGTCATCGCCCTGGACGCCAACCCCGACCGGGGCACGCTCGCGGACCGGTCGCCCGGCCGCACCCGGTACACCGCCCGGCAACTGGTGCAGAACCGGTTCATGGTCGACTCGTTCGCCAAGCTCTCCGCCTACTCCGCCCGCGAGGGCTCGCGCCTGCACGTGCTGGCCTCGGACACCGACCCGCACGTGGCCGAGGCCTTCGACGACGCCGACTACCGCGCCGTCACGGACCTGATGTCGCGGTTCTACTCGATCGTGCTCACGGACTCCGGCACGGGCATGGTCCACTCCGTCATGAAGGGCACGCTCGAAAAGGCCAACGCCGTCGTGCTTGTCTCCGGCGCCAGCGTCGACGAGGCGCGCCTGGCCTCGGAGACGCTGACCTGGCTCGAGGCCCACGGGCGCAAGGACCTGGCGGAGCGCGCGATCGTCGTCATCAACCAGTCGGCCGGCCAGGGCCGCGGCGGCGACGTGGACGAGATCGAGGCGCACTTCGCGACCCGCGTCGAGACCGTGGTGCGCCTGCCCTACGACCCGCACCTCGCCGAGGGCGCCCGCATCGACCTCGACGCGCTGCGCCCGGCCACGCGCCAGGCCGCGATGGAGCTCGCCGCCCACGTCGTCACCGCGCTGAAGGGATAGCCGTGCCCCACTTCGACCTCGCCATCATCGGCTCCGGCTCGGGCAACAGCCTCGTCACGCCGCACTGGGACGACAAGAAGGTCGCCATCATCGACGGCGGGACCTTCGGGGGCACGTGCCTGAACGTCGGCTGCATCCCGACGAAGATGTACGCGTACCCGGCGACGCTGGCCGCCTCGGGGCCCGAGGCCTCCCGGCTCGGCGTCGAGCTGCGGCGCGGCGCCGTCGACTGGCCCGCCATCCGGGACCGGGTCTTCGGCCGGATCGACGCGATCTCGGAGGGCGGCCGCCGCTACCGGGCCGAGGAGCTGCCGAACACGCAGCTGTTCGCCGAGCACGTGCGCTTCACCGGTCCGCGTAGCCTCGTGACCGACTCGGGCACGGAGATCACCGCCGACCGCGTGGTCGTGGCCGCCGGTTCCCGCCCGATGCTGCCGCAGGTTCCCGGCATCGGCCTGCCGCAGGTGCACACCTCCGACACCGTGATGCGCCTGCCGGAGCTGCCGCGGCGGATCGTCGTGGTCGGGGGAGGCTTCATCGCCGCCGAGTTCGCCCACGTCTTCCACTGGTTCGGCTCCGAGGTCGTCCAGGTCAACCGGTCCCGGGCGCTGCTGCGCCAGAACGACGCCGAGGTCTCCCGCCGCTTCACGGACGCCGCGGGCAAGCGCTGGCGCCTGGAGCTGGGGCACGAGCTCGCCGCCGTCGAGGAGCGGGCCGACGGCGGGGTGCGCGTGCGCTTCCACGCCGCCGGCGGCGCGGAGGAGACGCTGGCCCTGGACGCCGACGTCGTGCTCGTCGCCACTGGGCGCACCCCGAACACCGACCGCCTCGACGCCGCGGCCGCCGGGTTCGACGTCCATTCGGACGGCCGCCTCGCGGTCGACCCGCAGCTGCGCGTCCTGGCCGGCGGAGAGCCGGTCGAGGGCGTCTACTCGCTCGGCGACGTCAGCAGCCCGGTCCAGCTCAAGCACGTGGCCAACCGGGAGGCGCGCGTCGTCGCCCACAACCTGGAGCACCCCGAGGACCAGCGCGCGGTGGACCACCGGTTCATCCCCTCGGCCGTGTTCTCCGGCCCGCAGGTGGCCTCCGTCGGGCTGTCGGAGGGGGAGGCCCGCGCCGAGTGCGGGCCCGGCGACGAGGTCGTGTGCGCCGTCCAGGAGTACGGGACGACCGCCTACGGCTGGGCGATGGAGGACGACGAGGGCTTCGTCAAGCTCGTCGCCGAGCGCAACAGCGGCCGGCTGCTCGGCGCCCACATCCTGGGCCACGAGGCGTCGCTGCTGATCCAGCCGCTGGTCCAGGCCATGGTCGCCGGCACGCGCGTGCAGGACCTCGCCCGGGGCCCGTACTGGATCCACCCGGCCCTGATGGAGGTCGTCGAGAACGCCCTGCTGTCCCTGGGGATCGAGCCGGAGCCCGGCGACCCGCTGTAGGCGGCCGGCCTACGCCGCGGGCTGCCCGGCGTAGATCGACTCGACGGTGTCCGCGAAGTCCCGCAGGACCTGGGCCCGCTTGATCTTCAGCGACGGCGTCAGGTGCCCCGACTCCTCCGTGAAGTCGCGGGGGACGATCCGGAACTCCCGGATGGCCTCCGCGCGGGAGACGTGTTCGTTGGCCCCGTCGACGACCTCCTGGATGGCGGCGCGCACGGCGTCGTGACGGGACGCGTCCTCCACGCCCATCGCGGGCAGCCCGTGCCGCTCGAGCCAGCCGGGCAGGGCCTCCTCGTCGAGGGTCACGAGGGCGGCCACGAAGGGCCGGTTGTCGCCGATGACCACGCACTGGGAGACCAGGGCGTCCGCCCGGATCCGGTCCTCGAGCTGGGCCGGGACCACGTTCTTGCCTCCGGCGGTCACGATGATCTCCTTCTTGCGGCCGGTGATGCTGATGAAGCCGTCGCCGTCCAGCTCGCCCAGGTCGCCGGTGCGCAGCCAGCCGTCGGCCGTGAACGCCTCGTCCCGCAGCTCGGGGCGGTTGTAGTAGCCGCGCATGACGCACACGCCGCGCGTGAGGATCTCGCCGTCGTCGTCGATGCGCACGGCGTTGCCCGGCAGCGGCGAGCCGACCGTGCCGATCTTGATCCGGCGGACCGTGTTGACGGAGATCGGGGCCGTGGTCTCGGTCAGGCCGTAGCCCTCGAGGACCAGCAGGCCGATGCCGTGGAAGAAGTGGCCCAGCCGCTCGCCGAGCGGGCCGCCGCCGGAGACCGCGTAGTCCACGCGCCCGCCCATGGCCGCCCGGATCTTCCCGTACACCAGCTTGTCGAACAGCCGGTGCCGCAACCGCAGCCCCAGCGGGACCTTGCCCTCCTGCTCGGCGCGGGACCAGGCGATCGCCGTGTCCGCCGCCGCGTGGAAGATCCTGCCCTTGCCCGCGTCCTCGGCCTTGAGCATCGAGTTGTTGTACACCTTCTCGAAGACGCGAGGCACGGCCAGGATGAACGTCGGCCGGTAGCTCTGCAGGTCCGGGAGCAGGTTCTTCACGTCCGGGGTGTGGGCCACCGTCGTGCCGGAGCACACGGCCAGCACGGAGATGAACCGCGCGAAGACGTGGGCCAGGGGCAGGAACATGATCGTCGACGCGCCCGGGTGGACGCACTCGGGCAGGGCGGCGGCCGCGTTCTCGCTCAGCTCGACGAAGTTGCCGTGCGTGAGCTCGCAGCCCTTGGGCCGGCCGGTGGTGCCCGAGGTGTAGATAATGGTGGCCAGGCTCTCGAGGGTCAGCGAGGAGCGCCGGGATTCGAGCTCCGCGTCGGGCACGTCCCGCCCGGCCTCGCGCAGCGCGTCCAGCCCCTGGTCCTCCATGCGCCACAGGTGCGCGATCTGGATCCCCTCCTGCGCGGCCGCGCGGCGCACCGTCTCCTCGTGGCGGGCGGACTCGACGACGGCGGCGGTGGCGCCGGAGTCGCCGAGGATCCAGGCGATCTGGCCGGGGGAGGAGGTCTCGTAGACCGGGACGGAGACGCAGCCGGCGAACCAGATGGCGAAGTCCACGAGGGCCCACTCGTAGCGGGTCCGGGCCATGATGCCCACCCGCCCGCCCGGCTCGATCCCGTGGGCGATGAGGCCCTTCGCGAGGGCGCGGGCGTCCGCCGCGAACTCCGTCGCCGGGACGTCCAGCCAGCCGCCGGAGCCGTCCGGGCGGGAGAAGAGCACGGGGTTGGAGGGGTCGGCCTCGTGGCGCAGTACGAAGTCGGTGGTGTTCGTCTGCGGCGGGCTGACCACCAAGGGCGGGACGCTGAACTCGCGCACGGTCGGCTCCTCTGGATTGATCCGTGGCCCCGCCCGGCGGCGGCGGCCGTTGGCACCATCGTAGTGCTTCGGATCACAAAAGTACCGGGTGGTAACTTGCGGTGTCGCGCCGCCGGCCGCGGTCTGCGCTCGCGGCCCGGCGGGTGCGGCGGGGGCGGCCGCACGCGGCGGGGCTCCCCGCGCCGGTGGCGCGGGGAGCCCCGAGTGGGCGGGCGGCGGAGCCGTCCGCGGTCCGGCCTAGCGGGTACCCGTCGTGAACGCGTACGTCTGCGAGGCCAGGCTGTTGTTGAACACGTCCCGGATGGCGGAGGTGCTGCCCGCCATGCCCACGGTGTACCGGGTGTTCGGCGCCAGCGTCACGCTCGGGTTGAGCGTCGCGCGGTGCGTCGCGGTGTTGAGCGTCACCGTGGCCGGGATGGCCACGCCGCCGGGGCCGCGCAGCCGCAGCGTGGTGCTGCGGACGCCCTGCACGTACTCGCTGTAGCGGATCGCGATGTTTCCGGTGCGCGAGGCGCCGGTCGTGTTCGCGCCCGGGTAGCGGCCGATGACGGTCGGGCGGGTGGTGTCCCGCGTCGTCGCGATCCGGACCCCGCGGGGGACGATGGCGCCGGTGTTGCCTGCGGCGTCGGTCGCCCGGACCTCGAAGGCGTAGGAGCCGGCGAGCTGCCGGTCGTACGTGATCGAGTCCTGGCACGGCGCGAACGCCGCGTTCGAGGGAAGCAGCCGGCACTGGAGCGCGGCCCCCGCCTCCGACGTGAAGTGCAGCGTCGGCGTGCGGTCCAGGGTCGGCGTGGACGGGAACGGCGCGACGACCTGGGCGGCGGGCGCCCGGGTGTCGACCCGCATGGCCAGCGTCCCGGACGTCGCACCGTCGACGCGGGCCTGGATCCGGTGGTCGCCGTTGGGCTGGGCGGGCAGCGTCACGCTGTAGTTGCCGGCCGTCGCGGTGGCCGTGGCGGCCAGCGTCCCGTTGACCAGGATCTCGACGGGGCCGGTCCCCGTGCCGAGCGCTCCGGTCAGGGTCGGCGTGGCGTCGCGCGTGATGTTGTCCGTCCTCGAGCGGCCCGTGTCGCTCGCGTTGGCGAGGTTTGGCGTGCCGGGTGCCCCGTCCACGGCGTCGGACACGACGCCCTGGATCGCGAAGGTGTTCACGGTCAGGGTGTTGACGCCGGGGCCTCCGGCGTCGGGGCCGGTGACGATCACCGCGTTGGTGCCCGAGGGGGCTCCGGTGGTGGTCCGGGCTGTCTCGTCGCCGATGGTGCCCGCGGGCGCCCCCACCTGGCGCATGAACGCAGCGGTCGTGCCCACCGCGTAGTCGCCGAGGAAGCCGCGGCTGACGGCGTCCCAGTCGCAGGTGGCGGCTCCGCCCGGCTCCGGCTCCTCCTCCGGCGGCGCGTTCGGGTCGACCGGTTCGGCGACCTCGCAACCGGTGTCGAGCGTGACGTTGATTTCGCCCGGGGTCTGCGTGGTCGCGGCGTCCGCGGTGAACGTGTGCACGCCGTACGGGTGCTGGATGGTGTACTCGGCCCCGGGCCGCAGGTTCTCGAGGCGGAAGCGCAGGCGCCCGAAGCCCATCTGGTCGCCCGCGGCCGGGGTCTCGGTGGCGAAGGCGCCCTCGAGGGCCGCCTCGTACAGGCCGAGGTTGCCGCCGCTGGCCTCGGCGACGTACCAGAACGCCTCGTCCGGGAAGTTGTCCGGGAAGGCAAGGGGTGCGGCCGGGTTCGGCAGCTCGGCGAGGCAGCCCTCGGCCGGGTCGATGCAGAACTTCAGGCGGACGGTGCCGTCGTCGAACCACATCGGGAAGCCGTTGGCGGCGTCCACCGGGCCGACGGCAGCGGTCTCCGCCTGCGCCGGTGCGGCGAGCGGGACCAGGGCGGCGGCCAGGAGCGCGGCGCCCGCGGCGCCCGCCAGACCGGTGCGTCCGGCGCGCCCGCGCGGCGTGGCGCGGTGGGCCGGTGTTCTTGTCGAGTGTGGTTGATCTGGGGTGCGCGTGGAGCCGGGCATGGCTAACTCCTTAGGTGACAGGCAGCAAACCCGAGGACGGAACCGCGGATGCGATTCGTGACGGAATCATGTCGCCGCGACCCTGTAGCAACCTTGGGGTCCATGTCGGACGCTCTTGGCGGGCCTTGCGCCGTTTTGTAGCAGCGCTAGACGCGGGCCCCGTTGTCGCCGCCATCGCCCCGGTCCCGGGGCATCCGGGCCACCAGGTAGGCGGTTCCGGCCAGGAACAGCACGCCCAGCCCGCCCCAGGCCAGCGCTGGCGCGCCGCGCCAGAAGACGGCCATGAGCAGCAGCGCCAGCGGCACTCCGGCGACGGCCGTCCACGCGAGCACGGACAGCGGGTCCCCGAATCCGAGCGCGGGCGGATCCGGCGGCACGAACTCGCCGTCGTCCTCGTCGTCGACCGCGTAGTCCCGCGGGCCCGGCGGGGGAGCCGCGCCCGGGCCGGGGGCGTCCGCAGCGGCACCGCCGCCGTCGTGCCCGGCAGCGCGGGGCGCGCCCGGTGCGCCGGGTTCGGCAGCGTCGGCAGCGCCGGCAGCGCCGCCGGCGCGTGGCGGAGGGGCGCCGCCGTCGCCCGGGCGGCGCTCGCCGGCGCCGCCGTCGTCTCCCGCCACGCCGTCCTCCTCGAGGCGGCGCACCAGGTCCCGCCAGACGGCGTCGTCCGCGTCCCGGTCCCGGCCGGGCAGCCCGTCAGCCACGCCCGCCCCCGATGGCCGCGACGAACTCCACCGAGGCCGCGCCGATGTCCGGGCCGTCGTGGTCCATGGTCGCCACGTGCAGGCTGCGCTCGAGCCGGCGGACGACCGGAGGGGAGGGCAGCCCTGCCGCCAGCGCCTCCACGCTCGACTCCGGGACCACGTGGTCGGTGGCGGAGCGGAACACGAGGACGGGGCAGCCGACGCGCGGCAGGGCCCGGCGGGTGCGGGCCAGCAGCAGGCCGAGCTGGTGGACGCCCGCGACGGGCGTGCGCGGGTAGGCGCGCTCGTCCATCCCGGGCAGGGCGATGTCGTTGGCGATCGGCGCCACCGAGCGCACCACGTGCCGCAGCACGCCCGCGTACCGGGCGAGCGGGTCCGCGAACGTCAGCGCCGGGTTGACGAGGGCCAGGCCCGCCACGGCGCGGCGGGCCGCGAGTTCCAGGGCGAGCGCCCCGCCCATCGACAGGCCGAACACGAACACGTGCCGGTGGTCGCGCTGCAGGACGTCGAACTCCGCGGAGGCGGCCGCGGTCCACGCGGCCGAATCGGTGCGGGCGAGGTCCCGCCAGTGCGTGCCGTGGCCGGGCAGCAGGGGCACGGAGACCGTGTGCCCGGCCGCCAGGGCCGCCTCCGCCCAGGGGCGCACGCTGCGGGGGCCTGACGTGAAGCCGTGCAGGACCAGCACGGCGTCCGGCCGGGGCCCGCGCACGCGCCAAGGGGCGCCCGACTCGGCGGGCGGCGCCTCGCTGTCCTGCATGCCTTCTCCCCATGACGCCGGTGACTGGCCGGACGTGTCCGTATGCCTAAGGTAGAGCGTAACCCCAGACACGGTCGGCGGTGCCCGGCGACCCGACAGACCCGGCGGAAGGCAAGGCGCGTGTTCTACTGGTTCATGAAGAGGCTGGTCGTTGGCCCCCTGGTCAACGTGCTGTTCCGGCCGTGGGTCAAGGGACTGGACAACATCCCGGAGACCGGCGGCGCGATCCTGGCCAGCAACCACCTGTCCGTCTCCGATTCGATCTTCCTGCCCGTCGCGGTGGAGCGTCCCGTCGTGTTCCTGGCGAAGATGGAGTACTTCACGGGCCGCGGGCTCAAGGGCCGGGCGACGGCGATGTTCTTCCGGCTGACCAACCAGCTGCCCATGGACCGCTCCGGCGGCGTGGCCTCCGCGAACTCGCTCGGGGCCGGCCGGGACATCCTGCAGGGCGGGCAGCTGCTGGGGATCTACCCGGAGGGAACGCGGAGCCCGGACGGCCGGCTCTACCGGGGCAAGCTCGGCGTCGCGAAGCTGGCGCTGGAGACCGGAGTGCCCGTGGTTCCCGTCGCGATGATCGGCACCGACAAGGTCCAGCCGATCGGCAAGACCGTGCCGAACATCCGCCGCGTGGGCATGATCGTGGGCGAGCCGCTCGACTTCTCCCGGTACGAGGGCATGGCCGCCGACCGCTTCGTGCAGCGCTCCGTCACCGACGAGATCATGTACGCCATTATGCGGCTCTCCGGCCAGGAGTACGTGGACGCGTACGCCGCGACGGTGAAGGCGCAGCTCGCCGCGGAGCGGCACGCCGGCCGGCTCGGCCGGAAGGGCGACGGCGCCGGCTGAGCGGCGGCGCGGCGCGCCAATGTGACCGCCGGGCCGGCCACTTTGACGCCCGGGTGGGTGCGCGGCCCGCGCCGGGACTACCCTTGAGGGGTGACTGAAGCCCCCTCCCTGAACCTGACCACGCAAGGCGTCTCCGGCCCGGCCACCGACCCGGGTCTGGACGCTTGGCGCTCCCTGCCCATCGCGCAGCAGCCCTCCTGGCACGGGACGGACGCGCACGACCGCGCCGTGTCCGAACTGGGCGCCCTGCCGCCCCTGGTGTTCGCGGGCGAGGTCGACGTGCTGCGCGAGCGTCTGGCGCAGGCCGCCCAGGGCCGCGCGTTCCTGCTCCAGGGCGGCGACTGCGCCGAGACGTTCTCCGGCGCGACCGCGGACAAGATCAGCGCCCGGGTCAAGACCATCCTGCAGATGGCCGTCGTGCTGACCTACGGCGCCTCGATGCCCGTCGTGAAGATGGGCCGCATGGCCGGCCAGTTCGCCAAGCCGCGCTCCTCCGACACCGAGACCCGGGACGGCGTGACGCTGCCGGCGTTCCGCGGCGAGATCGTCAACGGCTTCGAGTTCACCGAGGAGTCCCGCGCCCACAACCCCCAGCGCATGGTGCACGCGTACCACACGTCCGCGTCCACGCTGAACCTGATCCGGGCCTTCACCCAGGGCGGCTTCGCGGACCTGCGCTCCGTGCACAGCTGGAACCGCGGCTTCATGGCCAACCCGGCCCACGCCCAGTACGAGTCGCTGGCCGCCGAGATCGACCGCGCCGTGCGGTTCATGGAGGCCTGCGGCGCCGACTTCGACGCCCTCAAGCGCACCGAGTTCTTCGCCTCCCACGAGGCCCTGCTGCTCGACTACGAGCGCGCCCTGACTCGTACGGACTCCCGCACGGGCCTGCCGTACGACACGTCCGGGCACTTTCTGTGGATCGGGGAGCGGACCCGCCAGCTCGACGGCGCCCACGTGGACTTCCTGTCCCGCGTGCGCAACCCGATCGGGGTCAAGCTCGGCCCGACGACGACCGGCGACGACGCGCTGGCGCTGATCGAGAAGCTGGACCCGAACCGCGAGCCGGGCCGCCTGACGTTCATCACCCGCATGGGCGCGAAGAACATCCGGGAGAAGCTGCCGGCGATCGTGGAGAAGGTCACCGCCTCCGGGGCGCAGGTCCTGTGGGTCACGGACCCGATGCACGGCAACACCGTCACCAGCGCCAACGGGTACAAGACCCGCCGCTTCGACGACGTCATGGACGAGGTCCGCGGCTTCTTCGAAGTCCACGACGCCCTGGGGACGTACCCGGGCGGCCTGCACGTGGAGATGACCGGAGACGACGTCGCCGAGTGCCTCGGCGGCGCGGACCCCATCCGCGAGGAGCAGTTCGACGACCTGTACGAGTCGGTCTGCGACCCGCGCCTGAACCACCGCCAGTCCCTGGAGATGGGCTTCCTCGTCGCGGGCGCGCTCGCCCGCCGCGGGCGCCGGCACTAGGGAGCCTGCCCGCGCACCACGGCCCCGGACCGCACCGGTCCGGGGCCGTGGTGCGTGCGGGGCCCGGCAGGGCGAGGCCGAAAGGTTACCGCCGGCCCGGTCCCTCGCGGCCCACGGCGGGTGCGCGGCAGGCCTCCCGCCGGGCCGGCGTTGGCCGGCCATGCGGGCGCGCGTATCCTGCGTGTGGGGCGACGCTATTCGCCGCGTCCCGCTCCAGACGGCGCGGGACGGCCGGCCGGGCGCCGGAGACGCCGGCCCCAGGGCGTCCCCCACCGAGGGGACTGTGGATCATGCCCGACGACCTCGCTGGCCTCGCCAGCGTCAGATACATGGTCGACGACGTCGAGGAAGCCGTCGACTTCTCTACGCGGCACCTGGGGTTCGCCGTCCGCACGAACTACGCGCCGGCATTTGCCGACGTCGTGCGGGGTCCGCTGCGGCTGCTGTTGAGCGGTCCGTCGAGCTCGGCCGGCCGGCCGATGCCCGACGGCGCGACGCCGGGGCCGGGCGGCTGGAACCGGGTGCACCTTCTGGTCGACGACCTTGCGGGCGAAGTGGAGCGGCTGCGCGCCGGCGGCGTGCCCTTCCGCAACGACGTGGTTGCGGGCCCCGGGGGCCAGCAAATCCTGGTGCGGGATCCCTCGGGGAACGTCGTCGAGCTGTTCCAACCGGCCGAGCGTTCCTGACCGCGTGCCGGTCCCGCCTAGACGACCCGCAGCGTGACCGTCGATCCCTCGGGCGCCTGGCCCCCGGACGGGGACTGCGTGGCGACGGTCCCGAAGATGATGCCCCACGGGCTCTCGACGACCTCGACCGTGAACCCCGCCCCCTCGAGGGTGCGGCGCGCCTCGTCGAGTTGCTTGCGGGTCACGTCGGGGACCTTCACCATGCGGGGACCCTTGGACACCGTGTAGGTGACCTCGGAGCCGCGCTCGGCCGTGCCGCCGGCCGGCGACTGGGCCATGACGGAGCCCTTCGGAACGCTCCTGCTGAACTCCTTGCCGGCGTCCTTCGGCGCCAGCCCGGCGTCCTCGAGCGCGGCCCGCGCCTCGTCGGCCGGCAGCCCGGTCACGTCCGGCACGTCGACCGGTGCGGGCCCGAGCGAGACCGAGTAGTCGACGGCGGTCCCACGCCGGACCCGCTCGTCCGGGGCCGGGTCCTGGGCGATGACCCGGCCGGCCGGCACGGATTCGTCGTAGCGCTCCTCGACCCGGCCGGCCTCGAGCTCCGAGCCGCCCAGGAGCCGCGCGGCGGCCTCGGCCTGCCTGCCCTGCAGGTCCGGCACCGCGAACAGCTGCGGGCCCTTGGAGACGAGCAGCCGCACGTCCTCGAAACGGCGGATCGTCGTGCCGCCGGCCGGTTCCATGCCGACGACGACCCCCTTCGCCGTCGAGTCGTGGAAGACCTGGCGCTGGGTCGAGTCGACGCCCAGCGACGCGAGCTCGTCGGCCGCCTGCCGCACGGACTGGCCGCCGAGCCGGGGCAGGTCCACCGCGGCGCCGGGCCCGGCCCCGAAGAACCAGGCGGCGCCGGCCGCCAGCGCGGTGAGCAGGACGAACAGCGTGCCCACGATCCAGGCCCGGGCCCGGGACGGGCGTCGCCCGAGGGTCTCGCGCGGCCGCTGGGCCTCGCGGCGCGCCTGGCGCTGCAGGGCCTTGGCGGTGCGCTTGTCCGGCGCGGGGCGGCCGGGGGCCGGCGCGGCGGCGGGCACCTGCGGGGGCATGGCCCGGGTGGCGCCGGCGGCCCCGAGGACGGTCGTCGCACCGGCCGCCGCGGCGACCGCCCCGTACCCGCGGCCGCCGTCGTCGTCCCGCCCGTCGTCCCCGGGCGGCGCGGGGGCGTACGACGTGTGGGAGGCCGCGGCCGCCCCGCCGCGCCGGGATCCGGGCGCGAGGTCGAGCTCCTCGTCGGTCAGCGTGGTGCGGATGTGGCGGAGGTCGCCGAGCAGGTCGGCGGCGTCGTGGGGCCGCTGGTCCGGCTCGCGGGCGGTGCAGCACTCGACGAGCTCGTCCAGGTCCGCGGGCAGGCCCGGCACCACGCGCGACGGCGGCGGCACCGTCTCGTTGACGTGCCGGAGGGCGATGGCGACGTCGCTGTCCCCGGTGAACGGCTGCTGGCCGGTCAGTAGCTCGTAGAGCACGATCCCGAGGGAGTAGATGTCGCTGCGGGCGTCGGCCTCGCCGTTGAGCGCGAGCTCGGGCGCCAGGTACGCGGCGGTGCCCATCCGGGTGCCGGTGGAGGTGTGGTTGGTCGCGGCGCGCGAGAGCCCGAAGTCGGCGAGCTTGACCTCGCCGCGGTCGCCGAGCAGGACGTTTTCCGGCTTGATGTCGCGGTGGACGAGTCCGGCCTCGTGGGCGGCGGCGAGCCCCTCGGCGACGGGGTCGAGGAGCGCGAGGGCCTGCCGGGGCGGCAGGGCGCCGTGCTCGCGCAGGACGTCCCGCAGGGTGCGTCCGCGCACGTACTCCATGACCAGGTAGGCCGTGCCGTCGTCCTCGACGCCCTGGTCCAGGACCTGCACGACGTGGGGGTGGGAAAGCCGGGCCGCGTTGAGGGCCTCGGCCCGGAAGCGGGCGACGTTCGCGGGCTCGTCCGCGAAGTGGGGGTAGAGGACCTTCACGGCCACGGTCCGCTCGAGGCGGACGTCGGTGGCGGAGTAGACCGTGGACATGCCGCCGCGGGCCAGCCGTTGGTCGATCCGGTACCGGCCGCCGTCGACGGTTCGCCCCACGAGGGGATCGGTGCCCTGAACGCTCATTCTCCAAGGGTATCGACCCGACCGGCGTGATCCGGGCACCGGACGCCGGGCGCGTGCCGGGGCCGAAACGGGCTAGACCGCACACCATCAGGGGTGCGGGGGCGCGGTGGGACGACGGCGGCCCGGTGACGCCGACGGGGGCCGGAGCGTCGTGCTCCGGCCCCCGTCGGGGAGGTCGTGTCGCTCGGGCCGCTAGGAGGCGCGGCGCGCGCGGGCGGCGCGGCGCTTCATGGCGCGGCGCTCGTCTTCGCTCATGCCGCCCCAGACGCCGGCGTCCTGGCCGGACTCGATGGCCCACTGCAGGCACGTGTCGATCACGGGGCACCGGCGGCACACGCTCTTGGCCTCTTCGATCTGGAGCAGGGCGGGCCCGGTGTTCCCCACGGGGAAGAACAGCTCGGGGTCCTTGTCCAGGCAGGCCGCGCGGCTACGCCAATCCATGCTTGTGTTGCTCCTTGAAAGTCGGGGGCGCAGGCGCCGTCGAGCGTCCGCGGGTCGGGGGTGGGGCAGCATAGTCGGGCGGGGAGGCCCTTGATCAACTGCCAGATAAGGTTTTCATGTTACCGGGGTGTGAACAAGGGGTAGGGAAGCATGAATTGCCCTGTTAGCCTGAGGTTTTGCTCACAAGCCGAAGTGGCCGTGGCGCGGGTCTCGCCGGCCGCCGGGCCCGGGCGCGGTTCGGCTACCTTGGGGGAGTGCACCGCCCCGTGAAAGCCCGCCGCCCCGCATCGTTGACCGCCGTCGCCAGCCTGGTCCTCGTGGAGGCCCTCGCCGTACTCGCGGTCGCCGGCTTCCTGTGGTCCCAGCTCGCCGCCCCCGGTCCCGTCGGGGTTCCCGGCCGAGCCTTCCTGGCGTTGGTCGCCACGGGGGCCGCAGCCTGGCAGGCGTGGGTGGGACTGAATGTCCTGCGCGGCCGGGCATGGACCCGGGCCGCCGTCGTCGTGTGGCAGGTCTTCCAGATCATCCTCTCGGCGCAGGCGATCCAGGCGGTCGGCGGGGTCGCCTTCATTCCGCTGTTGATGGCGGCCGCGGCGGTCGTTCTGCTCTTCGACCCGAGGGCCACCGCCTTCTACGGGGACCGCTCCGGCGCCGCCGGGGAGCGGTAGCCCAGCTGGATCCTGATGGGCCCGGCCGGTCCGAGCACCACCGCCCGGCCGGGAGGTGCCGGCTGGCGGATGTCGAGCCGCCAACCGAAGGCGTCGCCGTCCACCGGCGAGGTGGGTCCCAGAAGGAGGGCGTTACCCGGCCGCCGGGCCGAGGCGGCGAAGGGCGGCCCGAAGGCGGCGCGGGCCGTCGCAGTCAGGGCCACAACGACCACCGCACCGCGGCCCTGCCAGCGGTCGATCAGGGACAGCCCCTCGGCGTCCAACCGGTCCCCGTTGTCGACGAACACGGCAGCCGGGGCGGCGTCTCCGTCGGCGCCGGGCGAGTCGGCGTCCACCCATAGCGAGCGGTCGGCGTCGATCGAGTGGAGGAAGCGGAGAAGCGAAGACTTCCCGGTCCCCGGGGCCCCGAGCACTACTCCGATGCCCTGCGGACGCCAGCGGTATGGCAGGTTCTCCGGGGCGGCGAGACCGATCGTCCATCCGGCCCAGTCGGCCCGATCCGCCGGCGGCCCTTGGGGAAGGGCCGACGACTCGAGGTGCTCCGGCAGCGGCAGGCACCGGGGAGCCTCCGCCGGCGCCGGTGGGTAGGAGGCACCGGCGTTGGGGGTCGCGACGCCGTGCGGCAGTTGCACCGCCTGTCCTGCGGCGGGGCCGCCAGGGACCACGAGGACACCCCTGCCCGAAACCGGGGAAACGGTGAGCAGCCGCGGCCACGCCATGGTCGTCTCATCTCCAAGGCCAAAGGGGCAGTAGATCCGGTGCGTCGCCAGTGCGAAGTACCGCGACGACATCAGGTCCCGGTCGCCGACGGCAACGATCCCGAGGGCCGCCCCGCGCTTTGTCCGTGCCTGCGCCAGGAGCCGGTCTTCCACGGCGGCCCACTGCGTGCTGCCGAGCGCGACCTGCCATAGGGCGAGCCCCGTGACGACGAGCAGAGTCTGGACACCGGCCACACGGCGGGCGGCTGCGTCCAGAACGTCAATGGCGCGCTCGGGCTCCCGGGGATCAGCCATGCCCACAACCCGGGGGAGGGCACGGAGGGCCTGCAGCTCGCCCGTTCCGTCGAGGATGTAGACAGCGTGTGGCGACCTGGACCGCGCCGTAGAGTGGACGAGCGCAGTCACGCCCTCGATCCCGCCCCCCGCTGGCCCCGAGACGACCGCGAACCGGGGAGCGGTGGCTATCGACAGCGGCAGCGGCCGGTGCCGCAGCGCATCGACGTCGTCTACCAGCCCCCAGGTCGGGACGCGAGTGTCCGCCTCGAGAGCGCCACCGTGGTGAGCCTCGTCCAGCGTGTTCGGCAGCGGCGGCGGGAAGATCCGAGGCCCCGGTACGTGCGGTTGGGGCGCGATACGGCCGACCAGTTCAGGCAATGGATCGTCAGGGCTTGCCCCCTTGATGGTCCGGATCCGCCGCACGCTGCCCAGCCCCGGCCCGCATTCCGTGATCGACCACTCGGGACCCTGCCCCGGACGCCCATGGGCCTGGAACGCCAGCGGGGCGTCGGAGCCAAGGCGCAGCAAGGCGCGGCCGGGACGTTCGCGAGGCAGTCGCGCGGCGTCGGGGGTGCCGACAAGGTCCTGTGATTCGAGCTCGCTTTTCAGGCGCAAGGCCACTACGGCGTTCAGGTTTGCCCGGAGTTCGCCGGTCACAGTGCCCTGTGGTCGCTGAGTCGACAGGATGAGATGGACGCCCAGGGAGCGTCCCACGGCCGCCAGCCGCGCCAACTCCGCAAGACCCTGTGGCACCTCGTCAACGAGGACCCGGAACTCGTCGACGACGACGACCAAACGCGGCATTGGCGTGCCCCGGGATCCGTCGACATCCCGCCACGATGCGTAGTCGTGGGTATCGGCCGCGCGGAGGACCCTCTCCCGGCGGGACAGTTCGCTCCGCAGGAGAGCCAGGGTGCGCGCCGCAGCGGCTGCGTCGAGATCCGTGGCAAGTGTCGTGGCATGGGGGAGGCCGAGACAGTCACCCAGCGTCGCTCCTCCTTTGAAGTCCACCAGCAGGAAAGCGACCTCCGAGGGCCCATAGCGGCAGGCGAGATCCCGCACAATGCTCCTGATCAGCTCGGATTTGCCCGACCCCGTGGTTCCTGCCACGAGGGTGTGGGGCCCGTCCGCCACGAGGTCGATCGACACCGTCCCCGATTCCGCCACGCCCAAAGCGGCGACGAGCGATTGGGAGGCGCATTCGTTCCAAGCCGTCGCCGGCGGCTCAAGGCGAGCGCTATCCGGGAGGGCTGCGCTGAGCTGCGCGGGAGGCCCCTGTTGGGGACGGGTGGACGCCCAGCGCTCGCCGGTTTCTGCGAGGGTCCTCCACGAGACGCCGTCGGTGAGTACGCAGGCCTCGGAACCGCCGGCGCGGACGACCCCGGCATCCGCATCGACCGCCCAGGTGGAAACCACAGCCGCCTGCCGGTCGAGCACCAGCAGCGCCGGTGGGGTGCCGTTTCCCGTCTCCTGCCGGACCGCGTGTTCCCACGCGGTAGGCAACCCGGCGGAGACGACCACCACCAGCCGCGTGTGGAGAGAGCGCAGGAGCCCAGCCAAGGAGTCCGGCGTGGCAGCGAGATGGGTGCCCGGGACCATCCGGAGTTCCGAGGGCAGCGCCGGGACATGCCCGGCGACGACCACCTGCAGGCCCGCCGGATCCACTTGGTCCCATAGCTGTAGGGCGAGCGCCCTGAAGAGGGCAGGCGCCGCCCCTGAGGTCCCTGTCACCGTGCCGACGGTTGCCGGTCGCAACGTTTCCAATACGGGTCCCCGGAACCGCGGGACCCGACGTCCGGACGGATCGCCGCCGGTCCACGCGAGAGTGGGGGAGAACCACCCGGTCCCCACGCGCAGTGGTACGGAGTCCCGGGCACATCCGTCCGCGATCAACGGCGGGACGCGGCTGCTGAGGGCAATGGCGCCTGGTGGCGGAGCCGTCTGTTCGCGGAGGCGGGCTTCGCGGACCGCGGCGGCATGAACGGCAGACCTGCACCGGCGGCGCCCCAGTAGCTCCGAAATGGCCGGGATGCCGCCGGTAACAAGGCCGAGGCCGCTGAAGGCGAGGAAGAACCATGAACCGGTGGCCACGGCCAGGGCGATACCGATGCCCAGAGGCGTCGTGGCGGCCAGCAGGGCGAGCCAGGGGCGGGCCATGGCCTTGGGGCAGGTGACTGGGGTCGGCGCCGGTGGCCACGGGGGGCGGGGCAGTCGGGCAGGAGACAGTTGCCTCAGCCTGAACTCGGTGCCTCCGAGCCGGACGGACTCGTCAGCATGGAGTGCCCTCCAGGAGGCTCGCGCCTCGCCCGGGCCGACAGTCGTCTCCCTGATCCGGACCGACATCCCGTCGACAAGGCACTCAGCGTGCCGGCGCGACAGCGCGGGGTCTAGGACCTGGAGGTCGCCCGGCCCGCGTCCGATCTCGTGCCTGCCGCGCACCGCGGCGAAATGCTGGCCGGCGTCTGGGCCCTTGTCGGCCACGAGCCATGTTCCGGCGTGTTCCGGCGCGCCTTCCCCGGCTGCCGCGGGGTAGGGCGTGAGGAGCACGGAGCCGAGCGAGGGCAGGTTCCCGACGGCGGAGAGCGGTCTCGGGCCCAGGTACAGGTCTGGCATGCCCCACTCGTGCAACAGGCGCGACAAGGTCGCGCCGGGGATGCCGCCGGCAGTAGCGCCGATGTCCACTTGGTGCGTCCCAGAGCCCAGGGGCACCGAGATGTGCAGGACCATCCTCTCCTCCCTTCCTTTGGGCACGGTAGGCGCCGGGAGCGTGCCACAGGCCGCGCCGTCGCGGTTTGTGGAAATTCGCTACGGATATCCACACCCGTAAGACTGCGGTTGTAGATCGATAATCGACTTCGGTAACGTCTTGTCCCATCGACTGGAAGAACCGGTGGCAGGGAGGCGCGCGGAATGGAAGCCATCGCGATCGTGGAGGACGAGGTCCGCGAACTCATTAGGCGCCGTGGCCTCGATCCGGCGAACGAGCCGGGGGAGGTCCGCGCGGTCGTCGAGGCCGCCGTTCGCGACTACGACGAGCGCTCCATGCTGGGGACGCTGCCGCGCCTCGGGGGCCTCGACGAGGCCGGGCGCCTGGTCTTCGACGCGGTGGCGGGTCTGGGCCCGATCCAGCCCCTGATGGATGACCCGGATATCGAGGAAATCTGGATCAACTCGCCGACGGAAATCTATGCCGCCCGCGGGGGAACGAGCGAGCTGACCTCGATTCGTCTCGACGCCGGCCAGGTCGCCGCGCTCGTCGAGCGGATGCTGAAGTCGTCGGGACGGCGACTGGACCTGTCGTCGCCCTTCGTCGACGCGGCGCTACCGGACGGCTCCCGGCTCCACGTGGTCATCCCTGACATCACACGCCGATATTGGTCCGTCAATATTCGGAAGTTCATAGCCCGCGCCTCTCGCCTCGACCACCTAGTCGAGCTCGGTTCGCTCAGCAGGCAAGCTGCGGACTACCTCGCCGCCGCGGTCGCCGCAGGCATGAACATCCTCGTCTCCGGCGCCACGCAGGCCGGCAAGACGACGCTCCTGAACTGCCTCGCGTCGGCGGTAGGCAGCCGGGAGCGCGTGATCACGGTCGAGGAGATCTTCGAACTCAAGATTGCGTTGCGCGACGTGGTCGGCCTCCAGTGCCGCCAGCCCAATCTGGAAGGGAACGGCGAGATCACGCTGCGGCGATTGGTCAAGGAGGCTCTCCGGATGCGGCCCGACCGGATCATCGTCGGCGAGGTGCGGGAGGCCGAAGCACTGGACATGTTGATCGCCATGAACGCAGGCCTCCCTGCGATGGCCAGCGTCCATGCAAACAGCGCTCGTGACGCCGTGACGAAGATCTGCACCCTGCCGCTGCTCGCCGGGGAGAACATCTCATCGCAATTCGTCCTCCCGACCGTCGCTTCGTGCATCGACCTCGTGGTTCAGTGCGAACGCGCTGCCAATGGGCAACGGCACGTGGCTGAGATCCTCAAGCTCGGGCGACGCGTCGAGAACGGGGTGATCGAGTCGTCCCCACTGTTCACTTGGTCGGACGGGGAGCTGTCCATGGCATCGTCAGCGGACCCCGGGCATGAAAAGCTCGAGCGGGCCGGCTACTTGCCGCACAGGCTGGCGGAGGCGTCGTGAGCCTCGTCTTGGGTCTCGTCCTCGGCGCGGGACTATTCCTCATCTGGTGGTCGTTTTGGAGCGAGCCGGCCCGAGCAAGCCGTGGGAAACACCCGGGCAGCGTCGAAGGATTGCTCCTCCGGGCAGGAATGGACCAGGTCGGCCCAAGCGGCTTCGTCTGGGCCATGGCGACGTCCGGCGTGATCGTCACGGCGCTCGTCCTGCTGGCCACGCGTAGTCCGGTGATTGCCGTCGTGTTTGGAGCCTTTGGCGCAGGGGTTCCGTGGGGGATCGTCCGGTGGCGGGCGCGCAGGCGCACCGCCGCGTTGCGGGAGCAATGGCCCGACGTCGTTGACCACCTGCGCTCCGCCGTGCGGGCTGGGCTGTCCCTCCCGGAGGCGTTGATCCAGCTGGCTGTGCAGGGACCGGAGCAGTTGCGGCCGGCATTCGAGGAGTTTGCGCTGGACTACCGCGCGTCGGCCCGCTTCGACGACTCGGTCGAAAAGCTGCGGAGACGGCTAGCCGATCCCGTGGCCGACAAGATCATTGCCGCTCTGAGGATCACCCGGGACGTTGGCGGTTCGGATCTGGGCCAGACACTGGCCACGCTGGCATCGTTCCTTCGCGAGAGCGCCAGAACGCGCGGCGAGCTGGAGGCACGGCAGTCGTGGACTGTCAACGCTGCCCGCCTCGCCGTTGCCGCTCCGTGGGTCATCCTCCTTCTGCTCGCGAGCCAGCCGCAGGCGGTCGCGGCGTATTCGACGGTCGGTGGGGCAGTCGTGATCGTCGGCGGGTTGGCCGTGTCCACCGTGTGCTACCGGGTCATGCTGCGGATCGGCGTGCTGCCCGACGAGGAACGGATCATCCGGTGAGCGCCGCCATGGGGCTTGCCATCGTGCTGGGGCTCGTCCTGGGCTCGGGGCTTTGGCTGGCCCTATCGGGACTGCCCGCCATGCGGCGCGTCGCTTTCTCGGAACGCATCGCCGTCCAGCTCCGCGCGGTTCGGGCCGATTCGCGGCTCCTCTCGACGCCGGGGCGCGATGCCCCGTTCGGACCGCTCGGCCGGATTCTCGCCCCGGTCCTTGCGGACCTCGTTACATGGACAAACCGGATCAATCCGCTCGGCGGCTCCCTGGAGAAGCGGCTCCGCAAAGCGGGCCTGAACATGTCGGCGACCGACTTCCGTGCGTCTCAGCTGCTTTGGGGCGCCACCGCGTTCCTCGTGGCCGGCCTCTTCATCGTGGGGTCGGCGCTCTCCGGGACACTCAATCCGTGGCTCGGCTCGCTCGTCCTGGCGGTCTCGGCGGTGTGCGGGTTCGTGCTGCGCGAGTGGTACCTCGGGGAGCAGGTGCAGCGCAGAAGCCGACGGATCCTCGGCCAGTTCCCGACGATTGCGGACCTTCTCGCGCTGTCCGTCGCGGCGGGCGAGAGCACGTTGGGTGCCATCGAACGGGTCTCGCGGACAGCTCGGGGCGACCTTGCCGACGAGTTCACCGTGGCACTGAAGGAGGTCCGAGCTGGTGCTCCGTTGGCCGACGCCTTGCGTGGCCTCGCCAACCGGGCCGAGGTCACCGCCCTATCTCGCTTCGTTGACGCGCTCATCGTGGCGGCCGAACGGGGGACGCCCCTCGCGCAGGTCGTGCGGGACCAGGCCCAGGATGTCCGGGATGCCTCCAAGCGGGAACTGATGGAGACGGCCGGCAAAAAGGAGATCGGGATGATGGCCCCGGTCGTGTTCGGGGTGCTTCCCCTGTCGGTCCTGTTCGCTGTCTACCCCGGTCTCGCCCTCATCAGTCTCGAGTTCTAGTACTGCCCGCGAAGGGGCGTTCACCGAAAGGAAACAGTCATGCACCAGTCACCAGCGCCGCGGAAGCGGCAGCCGATCGACGGACCCGGTCTCATGCCCGGGCTTGCCGCACGGATCCGTCGGGACGAACGCGGAGACGTGCCAGGGTGGGTCATGATCACTTTGATGTCGGCCGTTCTCGTGGCCGGGCTCCTCGCGGTCGCGGGCCCGGCGCTGGGGGACCTTTTCCAACAGGCCATTGCGCGTGTGTCCGGTCTGGGCTGACCACGCCACTTCATTTCGCTACCCGCCGCGCCCATCCGGCGTCGAAGCCGAGCCGGGACGCGTCGGAGCCGGGTGCGGCTCCGAATCCGGTTCCGCGGTGGCGGAATTCGTCATGGTGGCGTCACTCCTCACAGCCGTCTTCGTCTCCGTTCTCCAGCTCGCGATCGTGCTCCACGTCCGCAACACGATGATGGATGCTGCTGCCGCCGGAGCTCGGCATGGGACGTTGGCCGACCGGAGTCCGCCCGAGGGTGCCGAACGGGCCCGGTCAATCCTCCGTGCCTCGCTCGGTCCGCGTTTCGCACAGGGGGTCACCCACGAGACCACGGTCATTGGAGGAAACCCTGGCGTTCGTGTCCATGCCACCGCCTCGGTCCCGCTGCTGGGCTTCCTGCCCGGTCTCGGCAGTCTCTCCGTGACCGCGGAGGCGGCGACATATGGATAGGAGCGCAGCGAGGCACGCCAACAGCACCGCGGAAGAGGGGTCGGCGATGGTCGAGTTCATCTTCCTCGGCGTCCTGCTGATGGTTCCCGTCGTCTACTTGCTGGTCACGTCCAGCCAGCTGCAGGCAGCGGCTTACGCGGCCGTGGGCGCCTCCGACCATGCTGCCAAGGTGTTCGTCGACGCCGACTCCGAAGCAGAGGGCGCAGCGCACTCCCGCGATGCCGTCGATCGTGCCGTGTCCAATCTGGGGATCGTGCCGTCGCGCGCGGCCATGTCCTACGTCTGCTCGGCCCGTTGCCTAGAGCCCGGCTCGACGGTGACCGTCACCATCGAGGTAACGGTCGTCCTACCGCTGCTGCCGCCGGGCATCGACGCACCCGTCGGGACCTCCGCGTCGTCTTCAACCCACCGCGTGGATCGCTACGGATGAGACGCGCAATCCGGCAGGCTGGGCGGAGGCCGGACGAATCCGGCCAGACCATCGTCCTGATCGTCGGCTATGTCGTCGTTGCCTTGCTCGCCACAAGCGCGATGCTCGCCGCCACGACCGTGAACACCACCGCCCGGAAACTGCTGAGTGTCGCGGACGGTGCCGCGGCCGCGGCAGCGGACAGCTATTCCCTGGCGGATTCCGGGGACGGGCCCGTCGACCTCGTCCTCAGCGACGCCGACGTCAGGGCCGCGGCGGCCACCTATGCGGCCGACGTCGGGGCGCCGACCCGGTTCGAGGGTTTTGCCATCGGCAGCGCGACGGCCGGTCCCGGGGGCGACACCGCCCGCGTCACCCTGCACGCCACAGTCGACCCACCGATCGTCGGGTGGATCATCCCCGCCGGCGTTCCGATCAGCGTCCACGCCAGCGCCCGCACTATCCTCGTTCGCTAAGCGTGCCGAGGCGAGCGTCCCCGGCGCACCGCACCGCCATGCCGTAGGCTGGGGAAACCATGGCAGCAACCGACTTCACCGCCGCGATCCGCGAACTCCGTTCCACCTACGCCTCCATCGAGGCGGTGTCCGACGTCGACCGGCTCAAGGCCGAGGTCGCCGAGCTCTCGGAGCAGGCCGGCGCCCCGGACCTGTGGGACGACCCGGCCGCGGCCCAGCAGGTCACCTCCCGCCTGTCCCACCGGCAGTCCGAACTGGCCCGGCTCGAGAAGCTGTCCGGGCGCATCGACGACCTCGAGGTGCTCGTCGAGCTCGCCGGCGAGGAGGACGACCCGGACTCCCTCGCCGAGGCCGAGAAGGAACTCGCCGCCCTGCGCCGGGCCCTCGAGGAGCTCGAGGTCGTCACCCTCCTGTCGGGGGACTACGACGAGCGCTCCGCCGTCGTCACCATCCGCTCCGGCGCCGGCGGCGTCGACGCCGCCGACTTCGCCGAGATGCTGCTGCGCATGTACCTGCGCTGGGCCGAGCGCAAGGGCCACAAGACCACCGTCCTGGACACCTCCTACGCGGAGGAGGCGGGGCTGAAGTCCGCCACGTTCGAGGTCGACGCCCCCTACGCGTTCGGCACGCTCTCCGTCGAGGCGGGGACACACCGGCTCGTGCGCATCAGCCCCTTCGACAACCAGGGCCGCCGCCAGACCAGCTTCGCCGCCGTCGAGGTCGTGCCGCTCATCGAGCAGACCGACTCCATCGAGATCCCCGAGAACGAGATCAAGGTCGACGTCTTCCGCTCCTCCGGCCCCGGCGGCCAGTCGGTCAACACCACCGACTCCGCGGTGCGCATGACCCACATCCCCACCGGCATCGTGGTCTCCATGCAGAACGAGAAGTCGCAGCTGCAGAACCGCGCCGCCGCGCTGAAGGTCCTGCAGTCCCGCCTGCTGCTGCTGAAGAAGGAGCAGGAGGACGCCGAGAAGAAGGCGCTCGCCGGGGACGTCAAGGCCTCGTGGGGGGACCAGATGCGCTCCTACGTGCTCAACCCGTACCAGATGGTCAAGGACCTGCGCACCGAGCACGAGGTCGGCAACACGTCGGCGGTGCTCGACGGCGAGATCGACGACTTCATCGACGCGGGCATCCGCTGGCGCGCGAACCAGCGCCAGGAGGCCTCTTCGTAGCAGGCCAGCCCGCAGGCCCCCCGTTCCCACCGGAGCGGGGGGCCTGCCCGGGGTGGCCGACGGCGACGTCGTCGAGGCGATCCTCGGTCCCGCGGCCCGGCGCCTGGCCAGGGAGTTCCCCTCGCGGGAGGCCTACCGGGACCACTGGCGGCCCCACCCGGCCTTCGCGGGGGATTGGAACGAGCTCGTCGAGGACTACGTCGACTACGACCTGACCGGCGCCCCACCCCGGCCCGTCCCTGCTCGCGGCGCTGGACGGTCTGGCGCACGATGCGCTGCTGCTGCGCTCGCCCCGCGGGCTCCAGGGGGAGGAACCCGGCCTTTACACGGCCGAGTACGTCCGGGACTGGGCGGGCCGCGTCCCCGGACTGCGGGCGCGCACCGTGGAGGAGACCAACCACTACACGTTCGTCATGGCCGACCACGGCGCCACCGAGGTGGCGGTCCGCGCCCTGCTCACCGACGGGGGCCACGGCGCGGGAGGCGGCAACCGCCCCGCGGCGGCGGCCCGGCGGGCCCCGCCGCCGGGGGTTAGCCGGCTGGCCTGGGCGGACCGTTCGACCGGCTGGAGCCCGAATCGCCAAGTTCTGCAAAGGCTATAGGCCAAGCTGTCATGTGTTGCTACGTTGGACGGGCAAAGAGCGGGGGAGGCTGGCGATTCCCGGCGATCCCGCTTCCGCGGCCCGTGGCGGGGCGCGGCGAATCCACAGCGGAAGGGTGAAGAACCATGCGCATGAGGAGCATCGGGCTGGCCGCACTCGCGGCGGCCTTTGTGGCAGGTAGTACGGGGACGGCGGCGGTCGCGGACCCGCCCGGCGGCACTCCCGACAACTCCGCGGCCCAAATCACCGTGGCCGACTGCCTGGTCGAGTCCTCCAAGGAGATTTCCTACATTGAATACTTCGCGGACGGCGACCTCGTCTCCCGGGACGAGGACGTCGACGAGACCGCCTTCGACCTGTCGCAGGTGGACGGAATCAACGGGATCGACTCGGTGACCGTCAAGTCGGGGACGACCGTCGCCTCGTTCCCCGTCGACTGCGGCGCGGACGCCGAGGAGCCCGGAGATGGTGAAGGCGACGGCGACGGTGAGGGTGAAGGCGATGGCAGCGAGGCCACGATCACGCTGACCAGCTGCCTGCTGGAGTCCTCCAAGGAGATCTCCTACATCGAGTACTTCGCGGACGGCAGCCTCGTCTCCCGGGACGAGGACGTCGACGAGACCTCGGTCGACCTGTCCACCGTGGACGGGATCGAAGCGATCGACTCCGTGAGCGTGAAGGCCGGCACGACGGTGGAGAGCTTCCCCGTCGACTGCGCCCCGGGCGACGGCGAGGGTGAAGGCGACGGCGACGGCGATGGCAGCGAGGCCACGATCACGCTGACCGGCTGCCTGCTGGAGTCCTCCAAGGAGATCTCCTACATCGAGTACTTCGCGGGCGGCAGCCTCGTCTCCCGAGACGAGGACGTCGACGAGACCTCGGTCGACCTGTCCACCGTGGACGGGATTGAGGCGATCGACTCCGTGAGCGTGAAGGCCGGCACGACGGTCGAGAGCTTCCCCGTCGACTGCGCCCCGGGCGACGGGGACGGTGAAGGCGACGGCGACGGTGAGGGCGACGGGTCCGACGACGGGACCGCGGAGATCTCCCTGTCCGGCTGCGTGCTGACGGCCACGAAGGACATCTCGAACATCGAGTACTACTCCGGCGGGACGCTCGTGTTCAAGGACGAGTCCATGAACACCCGCACCTACGACCTGGCGACCGTGCCGGGCATCGGGGACATCGACTCCGTAACGGTCAAGGCCGGCGAGACGGTCGAGAGCTTCGCGATCGACTGCACGGCGGACGCCGAGGACGGCGACGGCGAGGACGACGGCGACGACGCCTAGCCTTCGGTAGCAGGCCGCGAACGGCTCCCGGGCCCACGCCCGGGAGCCGTTTTCGCGCGCCGCCCGCGGCGACAGGGCCTCGCGCCCGGACGCGGCCCGTGCCGCCTGCACCCCGCGTTCCCGGCCGGCCGGGCGCCGCCGGTGGGCGGGCCGCACCTTGACTCGGTGTGGCCCAGACCATAGTTTCGGGTTTGACTTGCGACGACGACGGAAGGCCCTCCATGCCAGCAGCCCCGAACGCGACGGACAACCTCCCGCTGGCCGGACGGCGCGCCCTGGTGACGGGTGGTGCCTCGGGGATCGGTGAGGCGTGTGCCCGCGCGTTCGCCGCCCGCGGCGCGTACGTGACGGTGGCCGACATCGATGGCGAAGCGGCCGGGAAGTTGGCGGCGGACCTTGGCGGCGAGGCGTGGGCGGTGGACCTGTCCGACACGGGGGCGCTCGAGGACCTGGAGCTGGAGGCCGACATCCTGGTCAACAACGCCGGGCTGCAGCGGATCGGGGCGGTGCACGAGTACGAGCCGGCGACGTGGCGGCTGCTGCACCGGATCATGCTCGAGGCGCCGTTCCTGCTGATCCGTGCGGTGTTGCCGGGCATGTACGAGCGCGGGTTCGGGCGGATCCTCAACATCTCCTCGGCGCACGGGCTGCGCGCGTCCGCCTTCAAGTCCGCGTACGTCTCCGCCAAGCACGGCCTCGAGGGGCTCTCCAAGGCGACCGCGCTCGAGGGCGGCCCCCACGGAGTCACGAGCAACTGCATCAACCCCGGCTACGTGCGCACGCCCCTCGTCGAGAAGCAGATCGCGGACCAGGCCGCGGCGCACGGGATCCCCGAGGACGAGGTCCTCGCCCGCGTCATGCTCACCGAGAGCGCGGTCAAGCGGCTGGTCGAGCCCGAGGAGGTCGCCTCGCTGGCCGCCTGGCTCGCGTCGGGGGACGCCGGCATGGTGACCGGCGCGTCCTACACGATGGACGGCGGCTGGACCGCCCGCTGACCGCGGCCCCTGTCCGGCCGGGCCGGGCCTGTGGTACGAATCGCTGACGGGGCCGCGCCGCGGGCCCACCGAGAGGAGGCGGGCGAGATGCCCATCGACAAGACCTTCGCCACCGCCGCGGACGCCGTGGCGGACATCCCCGACGGCGCCTCGCTCGCCGTGGGCGGGTTCGGGCTGTCCGGGAACCCGATGCGGCTCATCGAGGCGCTGCTGGAGCAGGGGGCCACCGGCCTGTCCGTGGTCTCCAACAACTGCGGCGTCGACGGCTGGGGCCTGGGGGTGCTCCTGGAGGCCGGCCGGATCGCCAAGATGACGTCCTCCTACGTGGGGGAGAACAAGGAGTTCGCGCGGCGGTACCTCTCGGGCGAGCTGGAGCTCGAGCTCACGCCGCAGGGCACGCTCGCCGAGAAGCTGCGCGCCGGCGGTTCCGGCATCGCCGCGTTCTACACCCGCACCGGGGTCGGCACGCAGGTCGCCGAGGGCGGCCTGCCGCAGAAGTACGACGCCGACGGCAACGTCGTGCAGGCCTCCCGGCCCAAGGAGGTGCGCGCGTTCGCGCCCGGGGGAGAGGAGCACGAGTTCGTGCTCGAGGAGGCGATCGTCACCGACTTCGCGCTCGTCCACGCGCTGCGCGGGGACCGCCACGGGAACCTCGTCTTCAACAAGGCCACGCGCCAGTTCGCCCCGGTGGCCGCCATGGCGGGCCGGGTCTGCATCGCCCAGGTCGAGGAGCTGGTCGAGCCCGGGCGGATCGACCCGGACCAGGTGCACCTGCCGGGCGTCTACGTCCACCGGGTCGTGGAGGTCGGCACCGGCATCGAGAAGCGGATCGAGAAGCGCACGGTGCGCGGCGCCGGCGCGGGACGGGAGGCCTAGCCGTGGCGCTGACCAGGGAGGAGATGGCCGCCCGCGCGGCCCGGGAGCTGCGCGACGGCGACTACGTGAACCTCGGCATCGGGATGCCCACGCTCGTGCCGAACTACATCCCCGAGGGGATGACGGTGGTGCTGCAGTCCGAAAACGGCATCCTCGGCGTCGGCCCGTACCCCGCCGAGGAGGACGTGGACCCGGACCTGATCAACGCGGGCAAGGAAACGGTCACCGTCAACCCCGGCGCCGCGTTCTTCGACTCGGCCACGAGCTTCGGCATGATCCGCGGCGGCAAGATCGACGCCGCCATCCTCGGCGCCATGCAGGTCTCCGCGGCCGGCGACCTGGCGAACTGGATGATCCCGGGCAAGATGGTCAAGGGCCCGGGCGGCGGGATGGACCTGGTCCACGGGGCGCGCCGGCTGATCGTGCTGATGGAACACACGGCCAAGGACGGCACGCCGAAGATCGTCCGCGAGTGCTCCCTGCCGCTGACCGGGCGGGGCGTCGTGGACCGCATCATCACCAACCTCGCCGTCGTCGACGTCACACCCGGGGGACTCGTGCTGGTCGAGACCGCGCCCGGCGTGTCCGTCGAGCAGGTGCGGGAGGCGACCGAACCGGAGCTCTCCGTGGGGCCGGGCCTGGCCTAACCCGTAGTCACGCGGCCTTTCGGCCGCGCGAAGGCGGGGGAGGGCGACGGCGGCGCCAGGGCGCGCCCGGTCCGCCCGGGCGCGGCCCCGCCGGCCCGGACGGCCACCCTGTGGTGCCCGACACGCGCGTCTGCTGAGCGGAGCGGCCCGTGGCGCCCGATAGAGTGAAGCCGCCGGCGCCGCTCCCTCCCCCAAGCAAAGCCCCGCATCCTTGGCCGCACGCCGGTGGCCCGTGTGGGCAGAACGCCATGATCAGATTCGAGAACGTCACCAAGGTCTACGACCAGAAGTCGCGTCCGGCCCTGGACGGCATCGACCTCGAAGTCGACCGCGGGGACTTCGCGTTCCTCGTCGGGCCCTCCGGCTCCGGCAAGTCGACCTTCATCCGCCTGGTCCTGCGCGAGGAGCGGGCCACCTCCGGCTCCGTCCACGTGGCCGGCCAGAACGTGGCCCGGATCCCCGGGTGGCGCGTGCCGCGCCTGCGCCGCGGCATCGGCGTCGTGTTCCAGGACTTCCGGCTGCTGCCCAACAAGGACGTGTTCGGCAACGTCGCGTTCGCCATGCAGGTGATCGGCCGCAGCCGGGCCATGATCCGGGAGACGGTCCCGGAGGTGCTGAAGACCGTCGGCCTGGAGGGCAAGGAGCGGCGGATGCCGCACGAACTCTCCGGCGGCGAGCAGCAGCGCGTGGCGATCGCCCGCGCCATCGTCAACAAGCCCGGCATCCTGCTGGCGGACGAGCCCACGGGCAACCTCGACCCCGCCACGAGCGTGGGGATCATGAACGTGCTGGACCGGGTCAATCAGAACGGCACGACCGTCGTCATGGCCACCCACGACCACGAGATCGTCAACTCGATGCGCCGGCGCGTCATCGAGCTCGCCGCCGGCCGGGTCGTCCGCGACGAGGCGGGCGGCGAGTACACGGCGCTGATCCCGATCGTGAAGCCCGACGGCTCGCGCGAGCTGCGCACCGTCGGGGCCCCCGACCAGGCGATCGCCCCCTTCGACAGCGAGGAGGACGAACTGTGAGGCTCGCGTTCATCCTCGGCGAGATCGGCTCCGGCCTCCGCCGCAACCTGTCCATGGTCGTCTCCGTCGTCCTGGTCACCTTCATCTCCCTGACGTTCGTCGGCGCCGCCGCGCTGCTCCAGCTCCAGGTGAGCCAGATGAAGGGCTTCTGGTACGACCGGATGCAGGTCGCGGTGTACCTGTGCGGCGAGAACTACGGCTCGCAGACCTGCGCGGAGGGCGCGGTCACGGACCAGCAGCGCCAGGAGATCGAGGCGATGCTCGAGTCGCCCGCCGTCGCCCCCTACGTCGAGGACTACCAGCACGAGACGCAGCGGCAGGCGCTGGCCCACTTCAAGGAGCAGTTCGAGAACTCCCCGATCGTCGACTCCGTGACGGCGGAGCAGCTTCCGGAATCGTTCCGCGTGAGCCTGGTCGACCCCGAGAAGTACGAGATCGTGAACGAGCTCTTCACCCCGATGGAGGGCGTCGACGTCGTCGTCGACCAGCGCGAGCTGCTGGAGAAGGTCTTCTCCATCATCAACATCGCCTCGCTGGTCGCGCTCGGCATCGCGGGCGTGATGATCGTCTGTGCCGTCCTGCTCGTGGCGACGACCATCCGCCTCTCGGCGTTCAGTAGGCGCCGCGAGACGGGAATTATGCGCCTGGTGGGTGCGTCCAAGTCGGTCATTCAGCTACCCTTTGTGTTAGAAGGCGTCATCGCGGCGCTCATCGGTGGGCTCCTCGCCTCCGCGGCACTGTGGGCCGTGGCCCGCTTCCTCATCGAGGGCCGGCTGGCCGTCGACTACCCCGACACCGCCTTCATCTCGTCCTCCGAGGTTTTCCTCGTCGCACCGGCCCTGCTTGCCCTGGGCGCCGTCCTGGCTGGTGTATCGTCCGTTGTAACCTTGAGGCGTTACCTGAAGGTTTAGCAGCCCCTGATGCGTCGGCTACCGTTCGGTCGGCGCCACCGAAAGGAATGCACCGTGCCCCAGCGCTCCCTGCTGCCTCGCGCCGCCGTGTGCGGCGTGCTGGCCACCGCGCTCACGCTCTCGCTGGCCGTCTCCGGCGCCCGGGCCGACAACCTCGACGACCGCAAGGACGAGATCGAGCAGAACCTTGACAACCTCCAGACCGACCTCGAGTTCCTCAACACCGACATCCAGAAGGCCGCGGCGCAGCTGCGCGAGTACCAGTCGCAGCTCCCCGGGGCGCAGGAGGCCCTCGCCCAGGCGCAGGGACGCGTCCAGGCGGCGGGCGACGAGGTCGCCGCGCTGGGGGCCCGCGTCCAGGCCGCCGAGGCCACGCGCAGCGAACTGACCCGCCAGCTGGAGCGCGACGAGGAGGAACTGGCGGAGACGAGGGAGCTCATCGGCCAGATCGCCACCCAGGCCTACAAGCGCGGCGGCGTCTCCAGCGACCTGACGCTGCTCCTGGAGTCCGACGGCGGGGACCTCGCGACCGGCATGGGACTCGTCGACCGGGCGCTGCGCAGCCAGAACGCCGCCCTGGCCGAGGTCAGCCAGCGCCACGCCACGGACCGCAACGCCCAGGCCCGGCTCGCCGCCGTCGAGGAGGAGATCCGGGGCCTGAAGGCCCAGGCCGACGCCGCGCTCGCGCGCGAGCAGGAGGCGCGCGACGCCGCCGAGACCGAGAAGCGGCGCGTGGACAACCTCGTGTCCAAGGCCTCCGCCCTCAGCAAGCGCCTGGAGGCGAAGAAGCCGCAGATCAAGAAGCAGATCGCCGCGCAGCAGGAAGAGCACGACCAGGTCCTGGCCGACATCGCCGAACGCCAGGAGCGGCTGCGGCGCGAGGCCGAGGCCCGCCGGAAGGCCGAGGAGGCGCGGCGCGCCGCCGCCGAGGCCGCACGGCAGCGAGCCGAGGAGGAGGCCCGCCGCAAGGCGGCCGCCGCGGCGGCCGCCAGGGCCGCGCAGGCCGCGGACGCCGCCGAGCGCGAGCGGGAGGCGGCCGCGGCCCGCGACGCCGCCGAGGAGGCGCGGCGCGAGGCCGAGCGCCAGCGGCCGGCCCCGGAGAGCAGTGGCTGGGGCCTGTCGGTCCCGGTGTCCGGCGGATACATCACGTCCGGCTTCGGCTGGCGGCCCACCCCGTCCGGCACGATCGACTACGGGGGAGCGGGCGGCTACGTCCACGCCGGCGTCGACTGGGGCTTCGGCGGCGCCTGCGGCGCGCCCATCCGCGCCGCAGCATCCGGCGAGGTCTGGGCCGCGCACCGGTCCTCCACGTCGGGGAACAAGGTGACGGTCAGCCACGGCGTCGTGCGCGGCCACGCGCTGGCCACGAACTACCACCACATGTCCCACTTCGTGGTCGGGGCCGGCCAGCGCGTCAACAAGGGCGACGTCATCGGCTACGTCGGGACGACGGGCAACTCCACGGGCTGCCACCTGCACTTCGAGACGATCCTTGACGGCCAGGCCGTCGACCCGATGGGCCTGCTGTAGCGTAGGATGGATCGTTCCGGCCGGGCGCCGGATCCCCGTCAGACGCGCTAGGAGGTCGCCATGCCCAAGGACGCCGGGACCAAGGACGGTGGGACCAAGGTCGTCGCGACGAACCGCAAGGCCCGCCACGACTTCGAGATCCTCGATACCTACGAGGCGGGGATGGTGCTCACCGGCACCGAGGTCAAGTCGCTGCGCGAGGGCAAGGCGTCCCTCGTCGACGGATTCGCGCAGTTCTACCGCGACGAGCTGTACATCGAGCAGGTCTACATCCCGGAGTACCTCAACGGCTCCTGGACCAACCACGCGGCCCGGCGGCGGCGCAAGCTGCTCCTGCACCGCGAGGAGCTCGCGAAGATCGCCCGCCGCATCCAGGAGGCCGGCTTCACGATCGTGCCGCTGCAACTGTACTTCAAGGACGGCCGGGCGAAGCTGGAGATCGGCGTGGCCCGGGGCAAGCGCGAGTACGACAAGCGGCAGACCCTGCGCGAGAAGCAGGACAACCGCGAGGCGCAGCGCGCCATGCGGGAACGGAACCGCCGGGCCGGCTAGGCCGGGAATGGATCCGGGGGCGGGTGCGTTACACTGGATGTCCGCGGTACACGCCGCGGCTGCTGGGGCGGGGCGACCCGCCATTGGCAACTGAATACGGGGATGATCGGTTTCGACGATGTGAGTCGCGACAGGAGAAGCGGGCCGAGGATGCAGGGTTATCTCGTAAACGCTCTCTGCAAACCAATAAGTGCCGAATCTAAGCGCACTGACTTCGCTCTCGCTGCCTAAGCAGCCAGACAGTCCGTCAGCCAGGGGTTGCTATCGCCCCTGATCCTGGCGTCGATTAGATAGCCACTGGTGGGGTCCAGTGTCACCGGGGATCCCGCCATATCTAGGTGACTGTGCCCAGGGGAACCCGCAAGGGGCCAGCCGCTTGTTCGCGAGCAGGCTGATGGGGCAGAGAAACCCCGAAGCGAACTGCGCCCGGAGAAGTCCTGGCAACACCACATCGGACGGGGGTTCAATTCCCCCCATCTCCACTTCAGGGATTCCCGGGGCGCCGCATGACGGCGTCCCGGGAATCCGCGTTAACGCCCCGGTCCGCCGACCGGGGCGTTTTTCATGCGCGGGCCCCCACACCGGGGCCCGGCCGGGAGTGCCCTGGCGGCGGCGCCCGGCACGGGAGCCGTGGGGGCGCGGCCGGCCCGTGGCCCCCGCGCGGCACCCGCCCTAGGATGGGGCCATGCTGCCCGAGACCGTGGACGCCGCGCTGGTGCGGGCCGCGGCGCGCCGCATCGCCGGCCTGGCCGCGCGGACGCCGGCCAGGCCGAGCGCGTTCCTGTCCCGGGCGGCGGGACGGCCGGTGTGGCTCAAACTCGAGACGGCGCAGCACGCGGGCTCGTTCAAGGTCCGCGGCGCGGCCAACCGGATCCTCGCGGCGCCCGGCCCGGCTGCGGCCGGCGGCGTGGTCGCCGCCTCCACGGGCAACCACGGGCGCGCCGTCGCCCACGTCGCGCGGTCGCTCGGCATCCCGGCCACGGTCGTGCTCTCCGGGCTCGTTCCCGCGCACCGGCGTGCCGCCATCGCGGAGCTCGGCGCCCGGCTCGTCGTGGCCGGCGCGGACCAGACGGGCGCCCTGGCGCGGGTCAGGGAGCTGGCCGACGCGGAGGGCCTCCTGGAGGTGCCGCCGTTCGACGACCCCCTGGTCATTGCCGGCCAGGGGACCATCGGGCTTGAGCTCGCGGCGCAGGTCCCGGACCCCTTCACCGTGCTCGTGCCCCTCTCCGGCGGGGGCCTGGCCGCCGGGATCGCGGTGGCGGTGAAGGCGCTCCTGCCCGGGACCCGCGTCGTCGGCGTCTCCCCAGAGCGCGGGGCGGCCATGGCCGCGAGCCTGCGCGCCGGCCACCCGGTCGAGGTCGAGGAGGTCGGGACGCTCGCCGATTCGCTGGGCGGGGGGATCGGGCTCGCGAACCGGTACACGTTCCGCCTCGTGCGCGACCTCGTGGACGAGCTCGTGCTGCTCACGGAGGAGGAGATCGCCCTGGGCATGCGCGAACTCTGGCTCCGGGACGGCGTGGTCGCGGAGGGCGCGGGGGCCGTGGGCGCGGCGGCCCTGCTGGCCGGCAAGGTCCCGCTCCCCGCCGACGGCGGCGCTGTCGCCGTCGTCGTCTCCGGCGGCAACGTCGACCGGGCCGCTTTCCGGCACGCCACGTCCGCCGGCACGGGGCGCATGCCGCCCGCCGGAGGGCCTTGACGCAAAGCGACCGTGGCGCCCCGCGTGCTCCGGGGCCGATAATGCCTCATGAGGACACTGGGTCTCGCCCACCGCCGGGCGCTCATCGCGGCGGTCGTGTGCATCGTGGTCGTGGCCATCGCGGCCATTGCCGTCGTCCTGGGACGGGGCGGCCCCGCGCCCCTGCCGGCCGCCACGCCGGAGGGCACCGTCCAGCGCTACACGGAAGCGGCGCTGGCCGGGGACACCGAGGAAGCGTTGTCCTATCTCACGCCGCGCGCCCGCAGCGGCTGCGGCTTCGAGGCCATGACCCCGGCTGCCGGAGAGGACGTCCGGGTCACGCTCGACGGCGCCACCGTGGACGGCGACCGCGCGCGCGTCGACGTCGTCATCGCCTTCTCCGGCTTCCAGGGCCCCTTCGGCGGGGAGGGCTTCGACACGCGCGCGCGTTTCGGCCTGTCCCCGGGTGGCGACGGGTGGCTCATCGACTCCGCCCCGCCGGAGCTGCAGATCTGCCACGAGCCGCCGCCGGCGGAGGTGGAGCGGTGAGCGCCCCGGCCCCCGCGACCCACGCACAGGGTGGGCGCCAGGCGCTGGCCACCGTCCGCCGCGTCGTTGTCTTCGTCCTCTTGGCGGTCCTCGTCCCGACGGCGGCCAACGGGCTGTCCGGCCTGCTGGGGCGCGTGCTGTCCGCGGACGAGGTGCGGTTCGGGCAGGACGCGGCCGCCCTGGCCGCCGACCTGGCCGCCACCCTCGTGGCTGGTCCGCTCGCGGCCGTGCTGCTCTGGGCCGTGTGGCGCGCGGCCGCCGACCCGGGGGAGCGGGCCAGCGTCGCGTGGGCCCTCTACGTGACGGCGGCGGCGACGGTCGCGCTCGTGGTCGCCACGGTCGCTGCGCTGACCACGGTGTCGTCCCTGGCGGTCGGGCAGGCGTCCGGCTGGGGGTATTCCGCAGCGACCGCCGTTGTCTGGGCCGCCGTCTGGTGGCTGCACTGGCACCTGTGGCGCCACCCCGGCCGGGGACCGCTTCGGCTGGGCGGGGTCCCCGAGACCCTGGGCTGGGCCTACGGCGTGGCGCTGGTCCTCGTGAACGGCGTGCAGGCCCTGAGGGGGCTGGTGGACCGGGCCGTCGAGGCCCTTGCGCGTGGCGACGCCTGGGGGCCTCCCTGGTGGGAGCCCCCGCTGATGGCGCTCGTCTGGGCGGCCGGCGGCGCCGCCGTGTGGTGGTGGCACGCGTCCCGGCGCGGCAGCCGGGAACGCACCGGCCTGCAGGACACCGCGGTGGTGGTCGTCGGCACGCTCATCCCGGCCGCGCTGACGGTCGGCGGCGGCATCACCGTCCTGTATGCCGTGCTGGACGGGGCCACCGGAGCCCTCGGGGCCCCGGACGGCCAGGAATGGGACTTGCTGGGCACCGGGCTGGGCATGTTCCTGGTCGGGTCGCTCGTGTGGTCGCTGCACCTCAGGGCGGGCGCCGGGCGCGACACCCGTGGCGCGGCGGCCCGGCTCGTGGTTGCCGGCGTGGCGCTGGCCGCTGCGGCCTCCGGGGCCGGCGTCCTGGCCAACGCAGCCCTGGCGGCCGTGACCCCGCAGCTTGCCGGCGGCGGCGAGGGCGAACTGGCGCTGGGCGGGCTTTCATCACTACTCGTCGGCGGTGCGGTCTGGTGGCCCGTCTGGCGGTCCATCCCACCGGCCGACGCCCGGCAGCGCCGCGTCTACCTCGTCGTCGTCTTCGGTGCCAGCGCCGCCGTCGCGCTCGCGACCCTGCTAGTCATCGGCGCCCGGGTCTTCGAGTACGCGTTGGCGGGTGGCGCCGGCACGGGACTGCTGGAACGGACCCGGGCGCCGCTCGGGCTCCTGCTGGCCGCGGGCGCCGTGGCCGCCTACCACTTCATGGTCTGGAGGGCGGACCCGGGATCACGCCCCGCGGCGCCCGGGCCGCAGCCGGGGACGGTGCGCCGCGTGGTCGTCGTCGCCCCCGACGGCACCGGTCCGTCCCTGGACGCCCTGCGTGCCGCCACCGGCGCCCGCGTCGAGTGGTGGCCGGGGGCCGCGGCGGGGGAGGGCCCCGATTCCGGGCGGGACGCCTGGGGGGATACACCCGACGCGGGAGCCGGGGCGCCCTCCGGCGAGCACCCCGGCCCCGCTTTGGAGGCGGCAGTGCTGGCCGCCGGAACCCCCGAAGTGCTCGTGGTGCTCGGCCCCGGTTCCGCCGTGCGGGCCATCCCGCTGGCCGCCCCGAGGCCCGTGCCGTGGACGGGGGCGCCCGCCCTCGGCGACTAGCGTCCAGTCGCCTCCCACCACTCGCTGCGCTCGCGGCGGGCCCCTCGGCGACTAGCGTCCAGTCGCCTCCCACCACTCGCTGCGCTCGCGGCGGGCCCCTCGGCGACTAGCGTCCAGTCGCCTCCCACCACTCGCTGCGCTCGCGGCGGGCCCCTCGGCGACTAGACTTGTGACCGCCGAGCCGCCCCGGGCGGAGAGGCCCGGACCACGAGAGGGAGAGGCGGACGTATGCAGAGCGAATCCCCGGCACCCCAGCCGCGGCAACACGTGCCGGCGACGGGCGTCCTGGCGTTCGTCCTCGAGGTCTCGATGCTGGGGGCCGCCGGGCTGTGGGCGATCGACGTGCTGCCACTCCATCCCGTGGTGGCCGTCCTGGTCACCGCGGTGCCGCTGGTCGTTTTCTGGGGATTGTTCATGGCACCGCAGGCGGCCCGACGCATCGGCTGGCCGCTGCATCCGGTGATCGCCCACGCGCTGTTCGTGCTCGGCGTCGTACTGCTCTACTCCAGCGGCCACCCCTTCCTCGGCACGTTCATGCTCGTGCTGACGGCCGCCAGCGCCCTGTTGGCGTGGCGCCACCGTGGGCCGGCCGCGGAGGAGGCCCGCGCCCGGGCGGAGGCGGTCCGCCTCCGGCGGGAGGCCCGCCGGCCCGGCGGCCGCCGGGCCGCCCGCTAGGCACGGGCGCCCACCGCACGGCGTCCGCGCGGCCCCCGGACCCGCACGGGGTGGCGGGCCGCTGATGGACGGGTCGGCCCTTGCCGCCCGGGGAGCCGAAGCCCCCTACCCGGCCGCGAGCGCTCCGCCCGCGGCCCAGCCGGCCGCGGCCAGCCCGGTCCCGAGGAGCAGCGTGGCCGCGACGTAGCCCGCGGCCGCCCCGCGGCGGCCGTCCTCCCACAGCCGCGCGCTGGCGACGGCGAACGTGCTGAACGTCGTCAGCCCGCCGCACAGGCCCGCGCCCACCACGGCCGCGGCGACCGGGCCGGCCGCGGCGGCCACGGCCCCCAGCAGCAGGGAGCCCGCCCCGTTGGCCCACAGCGTGCCCCACGGCCAGGGCGTCGCGCGCCGACCCGGGTCGCGCGTCCGCCGAGCGTCGAGGACCGCGTCGAGCCAGACGCGCACCAGCGACCCTGCGGCGCCGGCGAGGCCGACGGCGGCGGCCGTCGCCAGGGCGCTCACGTGCCCGCCCCGGGGGAGCGGCCCGGCGCGCGGCGCGCGAGCGCCCGCCCCGCGGCGAGTCCCGCCGCCGCGGCGGCGAGCCCCGCCGCCAGGCTGGCGGCGGCGTAGGCCGCCGTGCCGGGGCCCCAGCCGGCCGGGGAGAGCTGCAGGGCGACCGCCGAGAACGTCGTGAAGGACCCGAGCAGTCCGGGCCCGAGCGCCGCCCGCAGCCACGGGCGGGTCCCTGGCCGGGTGGTCCACCAGCCGGTGGCGAGGCCGAGCGCCAGGCAACCGGCCGCGTTGAGCGCCAGCACGGGCACGTCGAAGCCCGTGGCCGGGGAAGGGAAGGCCAGCGAGACGGCGTAGCGCAGCAGTGTCCCGCAGAAGCCGCCGACGGCGACCCCCACGGCGACCGCCGCGGACAGCCCGCCACCGGCCCGCCCCGGCCTGGCCGCGGCCGGGCGGGCGGGGGCGCCCCGCCCCGTCATCCGCGCCGGACCCAAACGGCCGCGGCGTGGGACTCCGGCAGACCGTGGGCCGCGGCGTCGATCCGGCGACCCGGGACCACGCCCGCGGCCGCGCAGTCCCGCAGGACGGCGGGGTCCGCGTCGCTGACGCGCAGCACGACGGCGGGGCCCGCCGCGACGCGGTCCAGCCGGTCGGCGGCGGGGCTGGGGACGGTCCCGTCGGCCCGGGGGATCGGATCCCCGTGCGGGTCCTCGGCGGGGTCGCCCATGAGGCGCGCCAACCGTTCGATGAACCGCGGCGTCGCGGCGTGCTCGAGCAGCTCGGCGTCGTCGTGCACCTCGTCCCACGCGTAGCCGAGCTCGCCGACGAGGAACGACTCGATGAGTCGGTGGCGCCGGACCACCGACAGGGCCAGGCGCCGGCCCTCGGCCGTGAGCGAGACGGCCCCGTAGGGCGGGTGCTCCAGCAGGCCCCGGCCGGCGAGCTTGCGCACCATCGCCGTCGCGGACGCGGGCGCGACGCCGAGCCGGGCGGCGAGCGCCCCCGTCGTCACCGGCGCCGACTCCCACTCGCCGAGCCCGTAGACCGCCTTGAGGTAGTCCTCCTCGTTGCTGCTCAGGCCCATGCCGCGCTCCTGCGGCGCAGCGCCGAGGAGACGACGCCCTGCCGGGGCCCGAACAGGTAGGCGAGCGCGAAGAACGCGGACTGGGCCAGGACGACGGAGGCGCCCGTGGAGAGGTTGGCGTAGTAGCTGGCGTAGATGCCGACGACGGCGGAGGCCGCGCCCAGCCCGGCCGCCACGGCGAGCATGCGCCCGAACCGGCGGGTGAGGAGGAACGCGCTCGCCCCCGGAATGATCAGCATCGCCACGACGAGGATGATACCCATCGCCTGCAGGCTGGTCACGACGGTCAGGGCCAGCAGCCCGAGCAGGACGCCCCCGAGGATCCGCGTGTTGAGCCCGATCGCGTGCGCGTGCACGGGATCGAACGCCAGCAGGGTCAGGTCCTTGCGGAGGTAGAGGACGACCGCGAGCGTCACCGCGGCCAGGACCCCCACCTGCGCCAGCTGCGCCGGGGACGTGCCCAGGACGTTCCCGAAGAGGATGTGCCCCAGATCCACCTGGCTCGGCGTGCGGGAGACGATCGCCAGGCCCAGCGCGAAGAGCGTGGTGAACACGACGCCGGTCGCCGCGTCGGGTTTGAGCCGGCTCGAGGCGCGCAATCCGCCGATCAGGTACACGGCCGCCAGCGCGAAGGCGATCGCCCCGACCGAGAACGGCAGCCCCAGCAGGTAGGAGATGGCGACGCCCGGAAGGACCGCGTGGGAGATGGCGTCCCCCATCAGGGCCCAGCCCATGAGGACCAGCCAGCACGAGAGCACCGAACACACCAGCGCCGCGGCCAGGGTCACCGCCAGCGCGTTGGTCATGAAGCCGTAGCCGAAGGGCTCGGCGAGCCACTGCACCGCGTTCATGCCGCCTCCCGTGCCCCGGTGCCGAACGCCAGCGCCAGATTCGACTCGGTGAGGACGTCGCCGGGCGGTCCGGCGGCCAGCACGGTGCGGTGGAGCAGGATGGCGCTCGTGCACAGGCGGGGCACGCCCGCCAGATCGTGCGTGGAGATCAGGACGGTGCGCCCGTCGGCGCACAACGCGGCCAGCAGCCCGCGCACGAGGGCCTCGGAGGCGACGTCGACTCCCGCGAACGGCTCGTCGAGCAGCATCAGGTCGGCGTTCTGGGCCAGGCCCCGGGCCACGAAGGCGCGCTTGCGCTGCCCGCCGGACAGCTCGCCGATCTGGCGGTGGGCCAGGTCGGCCAGGTCCACGCGCTCGAGCGCCTCGTCCACCGCGGCCCGGTCGGCGGCCCGCGGCCGCCGCGAGCGGCCCATGAACCCGTAGCGGCCCATCATGACGACGTCGCGGACGCTGACGGGGAACGTCCAATCGACGGCCTCGGACTGCGGGACGTAGCTGATCCGGCCGCTGCGGCGCGCGCGCAGCGGGTCCAGGCCGAACAGCGACACCGTGCCGGCATCGGGGGCGACGAGGCCCATGAGGGACTTGAAGAGCGTGGACTTGCCGCTGCCGTTGACTCCGACGAGCCCGCACAGCTCCCCGCGCGCGACGCGCACGTCCACGTCTCGCAGCGCCGTCGTCGTCCCATAGCGCACGGCGAGCCCGCCCACGTCGATGGCCGCGTTCGTTTCAGGCATCGGCATTGCCCACTCCCTCCAGGATGAGCTCGAGGTCGTACTCGAGCAGTTCGATGAAACCGGGGACCGGGCCGCCGGGGCCCGACACCGAGTCGACGTACAGGGGGCCCATCAGCTCGGCCCCGGTCTCCGCGGCCACGCGCCGCTGGGCGTCGTCGTTGACCGTGGACTCGCAGAACACGGCCGGCACGTCGTGCTCGCGCACGAAGTCGATCTGCTCCCGGATCTGCCGGGGCGTGCCCTCCGCGTCGGAGTTGACCGGCCACAGCGAGTGCTCGCGCAGGCCCAGATCCCGGGCCAGGTACGAGAACGCACCCTCGCACGTGACCAGGGAGGCGCCCTCGGGCGGGACGGCCTGGCGGACGTGCCGCTCCAGCCCCAGGAGGCGGTCCCGGAGGGCGTCGGCCCGCTGGGCGAAGTACTCCGCGTCCTCCGGGCTGAGCCGGGCCAGGGCGGCCTCCGCGTTGTCCACGTAGATCCGGGCCTGGACCGGGGACATCCACGCGTGCGGGTTGGGCAGCCCGGCGTAGGCCCCGGAGGCGATGCCCACCGGCTCGATCCCCTCGGACAGGACCGCGTGCGGGGCGTCCAGCCCGGCGACGAAGCGTTCGAACCAGCGCTCGAGCCCGAGCCCGTTGTCCAGCACCAGGTCGGCCTCCGCGACGCGGACGAGGTCCGACGGGGTCGGTTCGTAGCCGTGGATCTCCGCGCCGGGCTTCGTGATGGACGCGACGGTGACGCGGTCGCCCCCGATCTCGGCCACGAGGGAGGCGATGACGCTGAACGTGGTGAGGACGACGGGGCGGTCCCCGTCCTCCGGCGTCGCCGACGCCGTGGGGGCGCAGCCCGCGCTCGCAGCGGCGACGGCCGCCGCCGCGAGGGCGGCCGCGGCGCGCCGTCGAAAGAATTTAGCCATGGCTAAATTTTGCACGCCAGTGGCCCCGGACACAAATTCGCGGCACACCCCGGACGCACGCGTGCCCCGGCCGCGGGGCCGGGGCACGCCAGGGGAGCGGGGGGGGCGGGCGCTATCCGCGGGCGAAGAACCCGAGCGCTTCCTCGTGCAGGAGCCCGTTGGTGGCCAGGGCGTTGCCGCCGTGGCACCCCTCCTCGCCCTCGAGGGACGTGAAGCGGCCGCCGGCCTCGGTGACGATCGGCACGAGGGCGGCCATGTCGTAGAGGTTCAGCTCCGGCTCGCACGCGATGTCGACGGCGCCCTCGGCCACCAGGCAGTAGGACCAGAAGTCGCCGTAGGCGCGCGTGCGCCAGACCTTCTCGTGCAGGTCGAGCATGTCGTCCAGCTGGCCGCGTTCGCGCCAGCCGCCGAGCGACGAGTAGGAGAGGGAGGCGTCGGACAGGTCGCGCACGCCGGAGACGGCCAGGCGCGTCGCCTGGGCCAGCGACTTGCCGGTGTAGGCGCCGGTGCCCTCGGCCGCCCACCAGCGCCGGCCCAGGGCCGGCGCGGACACCAGGCCGACGACGGGGCGGCCCTCGTCCATCAGGGCGATGAGGGTCGCCCAGACGGGCACGCCCCGCACGAAGTTCTTGGTCCCGTCGATCGGGTCGATGACCCATTGCCGCGGGCCGTGCCCCGTGCTGCCGAACTCCTCGCCGAGCACGGCGTCCCGGGGGCGGGCGCGGGCCAGCTGCGCCCGGATCGACTCCTCGGCCGACTTGTCCGCGTCGGAGACCGGCGTCAGGTCCGGCTTCGTCTCCACCTGCAGGTCCTGGGCCTTGAAGCGGGACAGCGTCGTGGAGTCCACCGAATCGGCGATGACGTGGGCCAGCCGCAGGTCGTCGTTGTAGGTCATTACGTCGCGGATCATGGGCTCCAACCTACCGGAGGGGCCGTCCCGCGCCGGCTAGACCGCGCCGAGCTCCTTGGCGTCCCCGCTCTCCTCGGCGCCCAGCAGCCGGCGCAGGGAGGCGAGCCGCGCCTGGACGGTGGGGCCGCCGCGGGCCGCCCACGCGTCCAGCGCGCACCCCGGTTCCCCGGCGCGGTGCGTGCAGCCGCGCGGGCAGTCGGCGATCCCCGGGCCGAGGTCGTCGAACGCCTCGATGATCCGCGACGGGTCCACGTGGGCCAGCCCGAAGGAGCGGATCCCGGGCGTGTCGATGATCCACGTCCCGGGTCCGGCGTCCGCCACGCGCAGCGCGACGGCGGAGGAGGACGTGTGCCGGCCGCGGCCCGTCACCGCGTTGACCCCGCCCGTGGCCCGCTGGGCCCCCGTGAGGGCGTTGACGAGCGTGGACTTCCCGACGCCGGAGGGCCCCAGCGCGACGCTGGTCCGGCCGTCCAGCAGCCCGCGCAGGCGCTCGACGGCGTCCGGGTCCAGGCTCGCGGAGGTGCCGTCCGCGGAGCGCGCGTCGATGCCCCCGGAGCCGGCGCCGGCCGTGCGGCTGACGACGGTCTCCAGGTCGAGGTGCCGGTAGGCCTCCAGCAGCGGCCCGGGGTCGCGGACGTCGGCCTTCGTGACGCAGAGGAGGGGATCGATGCCGGAGTCGTAGGCCGCCACGAGGGCGCGGTCGATGAAGCCGGTGCGCGGCTCCGGGTTCGCCGCGGCCACGACGATGACCAGCCGGTCCGCGTTGGCGACGACGACGCGTTCCACCGGGTCCGTGTCGTCGGCGCTGCGGCGCAGCACCGTCGTGCGGTCCTCGATGCGCACCAGCCGCGCCAGGGAGCCGGGGGAGCCGCTCGTGTCGCCGACCAGCCCGACCCGGTCGCCGGGGACCACGGGGGAGCGGCGCAGCTCGCGCGCCCGGGCGGCGACGACGAGGCGCTCGGAGGCCAGGTCCTCGTCGACGATCACCGTGTACCGGCCCCGGTCGACGGTGATGACCCGGGCGGGGACGGCGTCCTCGTGGGCGGGGCGGTCCTTGGTCCGGGGGCGGGATCCGCGCTTGTTGGGGCGGATGCGGACGTCCGCCTCGTCCCAGGAGCGGGGGTCGCGTGCCATCGCGGGCCCTAGACGGCGCCGGCCGTCGCGGCCAGGGCGGTCCAGAGGTCGGGGAACTCGGGCATCGTCTTGGCCGTGGTGGCGATGTCCTCGACGGCGACGCCCTCGACCGCCAGCCCGATGATCGCCCCGGCCGTGGCCATGCGGTGGTCCGCGTAGCTGCGGAACACGCCGCCGTGCAGCGGGCGGGGCCGGACGACCAGGCCGTCGTCGGTCTCCTCCGCGTCCCCGCCGAGCCGGTTGATCTCCGCGACCAGCGCCGCGAGCCGGTCGGTCTCGTGCCCACGCAGATGGGCGATGCCGCTCAGTCGGGACGGGCCGTCGGCCAGCGCGCACAGCGCGGCGGCCGTGGGGGCCAGCTCCGAGGAGTCCGCCAGGTCGATCGCCCGGATCGCCGGGCCGCCGCGCACGGTCAGCGTCCCGTCCTCGAGGGCGACGTCCGCTCCCATCCGCGCCAGGATGCTGCGCCACTGGTCGCCGACCTGCGTGGTCCGCTCGGGCCAGTCCGGGATCCGGACCGTGCCGCCCGTGGCGAGGGCCGCGGCCAGGAACGGGCCGGCATTGGACAGGTCCGGCTCGACGCGCACGTCGAAGGCGGCGATCGGGCCGGGCGAGACGCGCCAGCGGCCCGGCACCGAGTCGTCGACCGCCACTCCCGCGGCGCGCAGGACCTCCACGGTCATCCTGATGTGGTCCAGGCTCGGGACCGACGGGCCCTCGTGGCGCAGGTCGAGCCCCTCGTCGAAACGCGGGGCGGCCAGGAGCAGGGCCGAGACGAACTGCGACGAGCCCGAGGCGTCGATGGCCAGCTCCCCGCCGGGCACGCGACCGGTCCCGTGGACCGTGAAGGGCAGGCGGCCGGACCCACCGTCGTCCACCCGGACCCCGAGCCCGCGCAGCGCGTCGACGACGGGGCCCATGGGACGCTCCCGGGCGGCGGGGTCGCCGTCGAACGCCGTCGCCCCCGCCGCTAGGGCCGCGAGGGGCGGCACGAAGCGCATGACCGTGCCCGCCAGCCCGCAGTCGACCGCGCGCTCGGCCGGGGCCCCGGGCGCGCCGAGCGGGTGCACGCGCAGGTCGTCGCCGAACGGCCCGTCGCCGGGGACGCGCTCGATCCGCGCGCCGAGCGCCTCGAGCGCGCGGACCATCAGCGCCGAGTCCCGCGAATGCAGGGGGGAGCGCAGCAGGGACGGCCCGTCGGCCAGCGCGGCGAGGACCAGGTAGCGGTTGGTGAGTGACTTGGAGGCGGGGACGCGCACGGTGGCGTCCACCGGGCGGGTCGCGCGGGGGGCCGGCCAGGCGGAAGTGGGGTGAGGCATCGGGCGGGCCTAGTGGCCGATCACCCCGCCGGCGGCCTTCCGCGCGTCGCGCGCGGCATCCCGGGCCTCGTGGGCCGTGCTGCGGACGGCCTGGGAGACGTCCTTGTTGGTGCGCTCCAGTTGCTTGCGGGCGTCGTGCACGAGGTGCTGGGCGCGCCACGCCAGGGACGGGCTGCCCGCGGTGTCGACGCTGGCGAGCAGGACCCCGCCGGCCAGGGAGGCCTGCTTGGTCCACTCCGCTGCCGTGTTCTGCCCGTGGCGGCCGACGACGGCGTCTACGGCGGTCGTCCCGACGAGCAGGGCCGCGGCCAGCCGGGGCATCTTGCCGGTCGCGAAGAGCACGCCCGCGCCGACCTGGACGCCGCCGAGGACCCGGGCGAGGAGCGTGGCGTCGATGGCCGCGTCGCGCACCTGCGGGATCCGGCGCTCGAGCCGCTCCAGGCCGGGCCGCAGGGACTCGGCGGCCTGGACGGGGCGGCGGAGGCGCTCGACCCCGGACCAGATGAAGTTGGAGGCGAGGAGCGGGCGGGCGAGCAGGCGGACGGGTGACATGGGGGACCTCCGTGTCGTCGGTAGCGGTTCGCTGCCCCTAGTCTTGCACCTTTTCGGTGCAGGGGAACGGCGGCGGGCCCGGGGGCCCGGGGGAATAGGGCCCGTGCGCCCGGCGTTGGAACGGGCACAGAGGACGCCGCGCGTGCGGCGGTCCCGGGGTTGCGCGCGAAGCGGAAGGGAGGCGCCGATGGCCGGTGTGGCGTGTGCCGTCGAGCCGCGGCAGGCGGCCCTCTCCCGCGTAGACTGGGCCGCGATGACCGAGAGCCAGCAGACGAACGAACCCGTGCCGGACGGCGCCGAGAGCGACGCCGAGCGCCGCGCGCGGTTCGAGCGCGAGGCCCTGCAGTACGTGGACCAGCTGTATTCGGCGGCCATGCGCATGGCCCGGAACCCCGCGGACGCCGAGGACCTCGTCCAGGAGGCCTACACGAAGGCCTACTCCGCGTTCCACCAGTACAAGCCGGGGACCAACCTCAAGGCGTGGCTGTACCGGATCCTGACGAACACGTACATCAACCTCTACCGCAAGCGCCAGCGCGAGCCGCAGCGGACGAACACGGACACGGTCGAGGACTGGCAGATGGCCCGGGCGGCCGAGCACTCGCCGGCGGGACTGCGCTCGGCGGAGACCGAGGCGCTCGACCACCTGCCCGACTCCGACGTCAAGAGCGCGCTGCAGGCCATCCCCGAGGAGTTCCGGTTGGCGGTCTACTTCGTGGACGTGGAGGGGTTCTCCTACAAGGAGACGGCCGGGATCCTCGGCATCCCCATGGGGACCGTGATGTCCCGCCTGCACCGGGGCCGCAAGCAACTGCGGGAGCTGCTGGCCGACTATGCGGCGGAGCGCGGCGGCAAGACGACAAGCGGCCAGGGGGCCGGACGGGAGATGGACTAATGGGCGACTGCCATTCGCTGGGCGACTGCGACGACGACCGCATCGTCCGGCTGTACGAGTACCTGGACGGGGCGTTGACGCTCCAGGACCTCAACGACGTCAAGGCCCACCTCGAGGGGTGCCGCGAGTGCGCCCACGAGTACGACCTCGAGTGCATCATCCGCTCGGTCGTGCGGCGCAGCTGCCGGGAGTCGGCCCCTGACGCGCTGAAGGCGCGCATCATGACGCGGATCAGCGAGATCCGGGTGGAGACGGTGCACCGCTAGCCCGCGCGGGACCGCGGGACTCGGCCCCGCGGTGCGGTCCTGGCAGAGACGCGGAAGGGCACGCCCGGTGGGCGTGCCCTTCGCGTTGTCGGCCGTGGCCTTTAGGTGTTGGGGCGCTTGCCGTGGTTCGCCCCGCCGCGCTTGCGGTCACGGCGCTTGCGTGCACGCTTGCTCATGGCTGTCTCCTCACTGTCGAACGAATGGACCGCCCACCAGTCTCCCACACCCGCGTCGGGTGCGGTGAATCCCGGTGAACCGGGTCAGGACGCCGCGGGCTCCGGGAGCTCAAGCCAGCGGTACCAGCCGCGGTGCAGCACGAGCCACGCGATGAGCCCGTGCCCGGCCTGGCCGGGCAGGCCGCCGTTCGCCGCCAGGTCGCTGCGCCACTGCTCGTGGTGCTGCAGCGGGGTAAACGTGTCCACGAACGCGTGGTGGCGCCGCGAGGCGACGTCTCCGTAGGCGGCCGAGAGGTCCGCGAGGCGGGCGTTGCGCTCCGCGTCCAGGCCGGGCGTCGGCCCGACGACGAGGGCCTTGATGCTCATCTGCGACGCGGCGTCCAGGATGTTGGCCAGGTTCAGCCGGCTGCGCGCCGTGGAGAGCCCCAGGTCGAGGTCGGCGTCGGAGAGCGCGACGACCAAGCGGTTGTCGCACCCGTCCCCGAATCGCCGGCCGGCCTCCTCCAGCCAGCGCTGGGCCAGGGACTCGGTGCCCTCGGACGGGGCGGCAAGCATGTAGCTCTCGACGCGCGCGGCGTCGTTCGGCGTGCGGGCCAGAACGCGCCCGTACCAGCCCAAGGCGCGCGGGTCGCCATGGCCGGCGAGCAGCTCGTTGCCGATCGCGGCCAGGCGGATGATGCGTTGTTCCACGGAAGACCTTTCTGACTGCTGGGGGCCACACTAACAGCCCGGAAATGCGGAGGGCGGGACCGTGGTCCCGCCCTCCTGGGGTGCGTCTGCCGGCCTAGCCGCGGCGGAATGCCTCCTGCAGCAGCTGGGCCTGCTCGACCTCGTGGCGCTTGTGCGATCCGGTCGACGTGGCCGCGGACGCGTGGCGCGACGCCAGGGTCAGCGGGCGGTCCAGCTCCGGGGCGAGGTTGATGCCGATGAACGGCCACGGTCCCTGGTTGCCGGGCTCGTCCTGGGCCCACACGAGCGCGGCGTTCGGGTACTTCGCCAGCTCCTTCTTGATCCGCTCGGTCGGGAGCGGGTAGAGCTGCTCGACGCGGAGGATCGCGACCTTGTCGTCCTCGGCCTTCTGGCGGGCCTTCTCCAGGTCGTAGTAGAGGCGCCCGGAGACCAGGATCACGCGCTCGACGCGCTTGCCGTCCAGCTTCTGCGTGTCCGGGATGACCTCCTGGAAGCCGCCCTGGGTGAACGCCTCGACCGGGCTGGCGGCCGCCTTGAGGCGCAGCAGCTGCTTCGGCGTGAACACCACGAGCGGGCGGCGCGGGCGGGCCTTCGCCTGCCGGCGCAGCAGGTGGAAGTGGTTGGCGCCCGTCGTCGGGTTGGCGACGACCAGGTTGTCCTCGGCGCACAGCTGCAGGAACCGCTCGATCCGCGCGGACGAGTGGTCGGGGCCCTGCCCCTCGTAGCCGTGCGGCAGCAGCATGACCAGCGACGAGCGCTGGCCCCACTTCTGCTCGGCGGAGGAGATGAACTCGTCGATGACGATCTGCGCCCCGTTGACGAAGTCGCCGAACTGGGCCTCCCACAGCACGAGCGCGTCGGGGCGCTCCACCGAGTAGCCGTACTCGAAGCCCAGGGCCGCGTACTCGGAGAGCAGCGAGTCGTAGATCCAGAACTTCGCCTGGTCCTCGGACAGGTGCTGCAGCGGGTTCCACTCGTCGCCGGTGGCGCGGTCGTGGAAGACCGCGTGGCGCTGCACGAAGGTGCCGCGGCGGGAGTCCTGGCCGGCCAGGCGGACGGGGACCCCCTCCATCATCAGCGAGCCGAACGCCGCCAGCTCCGCGAAGCCCCAATCGATGCCGCCCTCGCGGGCCATCTTCTCGCGGCGCTCCAGGAGGGCCTTGAGCTTCGGGTGGACCGTGAACTCCTCCGGGATCTCCAGGTGCGCGGCGCCGATCCGGGCGAGCGTCTCCGCCGTCACGGTCGTGTCAGTGCGAGACGGCGTCGCGTCGTCCGCGACCTGGCTGCCCGGCAGCTCGAGGTCGTTGACGGTGCCGTCCGACGAGATGACGGGGATCGGCGACGTCTGGGCGGCGTGGGTCTCGGAGAAAACGCGCTCCAGCCGCTCCTGGTAGTCGCGCAGGGCCTGGTCCGCCTCGTCCTGCGTGATGTCCCCGCGGCCGACCAGCGCCTCCGTGTAGAGCTTGCGGGTCGAGCGCTTCGCCTCGATGAGGTTGTACATCATCGGCTGCGTCATCGACGGGTCGTCGCCCTCGTTGTGGCCGCGGCGGCGGTAGCAGACGAGGTCGATCACGACGTCCTTGTGGAACATCTGGCGGTACTTGAAGGCGAACTGGGCCACGCGGACGACGGCCTCGGGGTCGTCGCCGTTGACGTGGAACACCGGGGCCTGGACCATCTTGGCCACGTCCGTCGAGTAGACGGAGGACCGGGACGCGGTCGGCGCGGTGGTGAAGCCCACCTGGTTGTTCACGACGATGTGGATCGAGCCGCCCGTGCGGTAGCCGCGCAGCTGCGAGAGGTTCAGCGTCTCGGCCACGACGCCCTGTCCGGCGAACGCGGCGTCGCCGTGGACCAGGATCGGCAGGACGTCGAAGCCCTCGTCCCCGCGGTCCAGGCGGTCCTGCTTGGCGCGGACGATGCCCTCGAGCACCGGGTTGACGGCCTCGAGGTGCGACGGGTTCGCGGCCAGGTAGACCTTCGTCTCGTTGCCGTGCTCCGAGGTGTACTTGCCCTCGGTGCCCAGGTGGTACTTGACGTCGCCGGAGCCCTGGACGGACCGCGGGTCCTGCGTGCCCTCGAACTCGCGGAAGACCTGCGCGTAGGTCTTGCCGGCGATGTTCGTCAGGACGTTGAGCCGGCCGCGGTGGGCCATGCCGATGGCCACCTCGTCGAGGCCCTCGTCCGCCGCGTCGGAGATGACGGCGTCCAGCAGCGGGATCAGGGACTCGCCGCCCTCGAGGGAGAAGCGCTTCTGGCCGACGAACTTCGTCTGCAGGAACGTCTCGAACGCCTCGGCGGCGTTGAGCGTCCCGAGCACCCGCAGCTGCTCCTGGCGGGTCGGCTTGTTGTACTCGTGCTCGAGCTCGTTCTGGAACCACTGGCGCTCGGCCGGGTCCTGCAGGTGCATGTACTCGATGCCGGTCGTACGGCAGTACGCGTCGCGCAGGACGCCCAGGATCTTCCGCAGCGTGAGGCGCGGGGCGCCGCCGAACCCGCCGGTCACCCACTCGCGGTCGAGGTCCCACAGGGTGAGCCCGTAGGTGTTGATGTCGAGGTCCGGGTGCTTGCGCTGGACGTACTCGAGCGGGTTCGTGTCCGCCATCAGGTGGCCGCGCACGCGGTAGGCGTGGATCAGCTGCTGGATGCGCGCGATCTTGTTGACCTGCAGCTCGACGTCGACCTGGTTGTCGACGACCCAGCGCACCGGCTCGTAGGGGATGCGCAGCGCCTCGAAGATCTCGTCGTAGAAGCCCTGCTCGCCGAGCAGCAGCGACTCGACAAGCCGCAGGAACTCCCCGGAACCGGCGCCCTGGATGACGCGGTGGTCGTACGTGGAGGTCAGCGTGATGATCTTGCCGATGCCCTGGGCGGCGACCGTCTTGGCGCTGGCGCCGCGGAACTCGGCAGGGTACTCGAGGGCGCCGACGCCCACGATGGTGGCCTGGCCCTTGGAGAGCCGGGGCACGGAGTGGACCGTCCCGATGCCGCCGGGGTTCGTCAGGGAGACCGTCGTGCCGGCGTAGTCGTCCGCGGTCAGCTTGTTGTCGCGGGCCCGCTTGATGAGGTCCTCGTAGGTGTTCCAGAACTCCGAGAAGTTCAGGGACTCCGCGGCCTTGATGTTCGGGACCACCAGCGAGCGGGAGCCGTCGGGCTTCGGCATGTCGATGGCGATGCCGAAGTTCACGTGGGCCGGCTGGACGGCGTGCGGCTTGCCGTCGATCTCCTGGTAGGTGACGTTCTGGGAGGGGAACAGCTTCAGGGCGCGGACGACGGCGAAGCCGATGAGGTGGGTGAAGGAGACCTTGCCGCCGCGGGCGCGCGCGAGGTGGGAGTTGATGACGATGCGGTTGTCGATCAGCGCCTTCGCGGGCACGGCGCGGACGGTGGTCGCCGTCGGCACCTCGAGGCTGGCCTCCATGTTGGTGGCGATCGCCTTGGCCGGGCCGCGCAGCGGGGTCTTGCGGTCCTCGTCGGTCCGTGCGGGACGGTCGGACTTCGGCAGCTGGGCCGGGATCGGCTGCGTCTTCGGGGCGTCGCCCTTGGGCTCCGCCTTGCCGGACTCCGCCTTCGGGGCCGGCGCCTTCTGCCCCGGGGCGGCCTGCGCGCGGTCCGCCGGCTTCTCGGCGGGCACGCGGGACGCGGCGCCCTTGTCGGAGGCCGTGCTCTCCGCGGAGGCGTCGGCCGTGTCGGAGGTCGCGTCGACGACGCGGGCCTGCGATGCGGCGCGCGGGGCGGGCCGTGCCGCCTCCGGGCCCGTGCCGGACTCGGCCGACGGCGCGGACTTGCCGTCACCGAACGACTCGAAGATGTCCCACCACTTCTTGTCGACCGAGTTCTTGTCCTTGAGGAACTGTTGGTACAGCTCGTCGACCAGCCACTCGTTTCCGCCGAATTCCTCGGTCAGCCGGTGGTGTGGTTGTTCTGGCACGGTTACGCCTCATTCCCTGAATTGCCTCTGTCGCCCGGTGCCCGGATCAGCCACGACGGCACTGCGACTCGGTTCCTTGACCACGGGCCAGTCTACTGACATGCACCGGGCCCCGGCCAACCCCCGCGGGCGTGTTCCCGGACATGCCCGCGGGCCCGGATCCGGTAGAATGGGCCTTCCTATGGACAGCCACTCACCGTGCCGGCCCGCCGCCTCCGGGCGCCGCGCCGGCGCCTTCTGCCCTTGTCCGACCGACGGTCCGGCGCCCCAGGAGCCTTCCAGACCCGTCCGCACCCACCTGGCGGTGGCGCTGTAGATGGAATGGCTGCTGCTGGCCTGCGGATTCCTTTTGATCCTCGGGACCGGCTTCTTCGTCGCCGTTGAGTTCTCCCTCGTCGCGCTGGACCAGGCCAGCGTCCAGCGGCTCGTCCAACAGGGCGACCACGGGGCAGTGGCCCTCCTGCGCTGCCTGAAGACGCTCTCGACCCAGCTGTCCTCGTGCCAGCTCGGCATCACGCTCACCACGCTGCTGACCGGCTATGTGATGGAGCCCTCGGTCGGGCGCCTGCTGACGCCGGTGCTCGAGGCCGCGGGGATGGGGGCCGCCGCGGCCCCCGCCTCCCTCGCGGCCGCCATGGTCCTGGCGACCCTGGTGTCGATGCTCATCGGCGAGCTGGTCCCCAAGAACCTCGCCATCGCCCGGGCCCTGCCGCTGGGCCGGGCCCTCGCCCGCCCGCAGTTGGCGTTCACCGCCGTCTTCAGGCCCGCGATCGTGCTGCTCAACGGGTTCTCCAACCGCGTCCTGCACCTCTTCGGCCTGGAGGCGCAGGAGGAGATCTCCGGGGCGCGGACCCCGGCGGAGCTGGCGTCGCTCGTGCGCCGCTCGGCCGAGTTGGGCACCCTGGACACCGGGACCGCGATCTTCCTGGCCCGCACCCTGCGGTTCTCGGAGCGCTCCGCTGCGGACGTGATGACGCCGCGCATCCGCATGCAGACCGTCCACGCGGACGAGCCGCTCGAATCCGTCATCGACCGGGCCCGGCGCACCGGATTCTCGCGCTTCCCCGTCATCGGCGAATCCGCTGACGACGTCATCGGCGTCTGCCACGTGAAGAAGGCCGTCGCGGTCCCGCGCGCCAAGCGGGCGGGGCTCGTGGCCGCCAATATCGTCTCCGACGTCGTTGCCGTCCCCGAGACCGTGCACCTGGACTTGCTGATCTCGGACTTGCGCGAGGCCAACCTGCAGGTCGCCATCGTGCTCGACGAGTACGGCGGCACGGCCGGCATGGTCACGCTCGAGGACCTCGTCGAGGAGATCGTGGGCGAGGTCGCCGACGAGCACGACCGGCGCCAGCCGGGGGTGCTGCAGTCCGCGGCCGGGCTCTGGTACTTCCCGGCCCTGCTGCGCCCGGACGAGGTCGGGGACCAGGTGCCGGGGCTGCGCATCCCCGACGACGCGGCCTACGAGACCGTGGGCGGCTACATCATGTCCGTGCTCGGCCGGATCCCCGTCATCGGCGACCGCGTCGACACGGGCGCCGGCCTGCTCGTGGTGGAACGCATGGACGGCCGGCGCGTGGACCGGCTGCGGTTCGAGCCGGCGACCGCGGCGGCGGGGGAGGGCTCCCTGTGAGCGACTGGACCGGAATCCTGTGGCTGGTGGTGCTGCTGGTCGGCAACGCGTTCTTCGTCGGCGCGGAGTTCGCCGTCATGGCGGCCCGGCGCAGCCAAATCGAGCCTGCGGCGGAGCAGGGGCGCCGCGGCGCCCGCACGGCGCTCTACGCCATGGAGCACGTCTCCCTGATGCTCGCCGTGTGCCAGCTGGGCATCACCGTCTGTTCGCTGCTGATCCTCAACGTGGCCGAACCGGCGATCCACCACCTCTTCGCCGCGCCCCTCGAGGCCATCGGCGTGCCGGCCGGGGTCGCGGACACGTCGGCGTTCGTGCTGGCGCTGGCCATCGTGACCTTCCTGCACGTGACGTTCGGCGAGATGGTCCCGAAGAACATCTCGGTCTCCGTCGCCGACCGCGCGGTGATGCTGCTCGCGCCGCCGCTCGTGGGCCTGGCCAAGCTGCTGCACCCGATCGTGTGGCTGCTCAACGCGTCGGCCAACGCGCTGCTGCGGCTGCTGCGCGTCGAGCCCAAGGACGAGGTTGCCTCGTCGTTCACGCTCGAGGAGGTGCGCTCGATCGTGACCGAGTCGCAGCGGCACGGGCTGGTCGACGACGAGTCGGGGCTGCTGTCCGGGGCGCTGGAGTTCTCCGCGTACACGGCGGCGAACACGATGGTCCCGGTGGCCGACCTGGTGGCGCTGGAGGCCGACACCACGCCCGAGCAGTTCGAGCGGGCCGTCGGGCGCACCGGCTTCTCCCGCTTCGTCATCCGCGACGAGGACGGCGAGCTGGCCGGGTACCTCCACCTGAAGGACGTCATGGTGATCCCGGAGTCGCGGTACGGGGACCCGATTCCGGTGTCCCGGCTGCGCTCGCTGGCCAACCTGCGCCCCGACGACGAGATCGAGGACGCCCTCGCGATCATGCAGCGGACCGGCTCGCACCTGGCCCGCGTCAACGACGGCGCCGGGCGCACCGTGGGGATCCTGTTCCTGGAGGACGTCCTCGAGCAGCTGGTGGGCGAGATCAGGGACGCGACGCAGGCGCACGGGCTGCGGCGCCACAACACCTCGAATGAAAATGAAAACAATTCGCATTTAGGTTAGGATGGTCGACGGCGTCCCGCCGCCCCGACCCCGAAAGGCCCCCCATGCCCCGCCCCGCCCTGCCGCTCCTGCTCCTGGCCACCGCCGTGGCCGCCTCGGCCTGCGGCTCGCCCGCGGGCGGGCAGGAGGACGACGGCGGGGCCCTGGAGGTGGTCGCGTCGACCAGCGTCTACGCCGACGTGGTGGAGGCCGTGGGCGGGGACCAGGTCGAGGTCGACGCCATCATCGACAAGACGTCCCAGGACCCGCACTCCTACGAGGCGACGGCGCAGGACAAGCTGGCGCTGTCCAAGGCCGACCTGGCCGTCTACAACGGCGGCGGGTACGACGTCTTCATCGAGCAGCTCGCGGGCGACCTGGAGCTGGGGCCGGACCGGCTCCTCGCGGCCGTGGACCACGCGGAGGCCGGACACGCGGGCGACGGCGGGGACGCCCGGCCCGCAGAGTCCCACCCCGGGGAGACCCACCCCGGGGAGTCCCACCCCGGGGAGGCCCAGCCCGAGGACGCCCACACGGGAGAGGACGCTCACGCGGGGGAGGACGCTCACGCGGGCCACGACCACGCCGCCGGCAACGAGCACGTCTGGTATGACGTGCACACCATGGGCGCCCTGGCCGGAGCGGTCGCTGAACGCCTCGGCGAGCTGCGCCCCGAGGCCGCCGCGGAGTTCGACGCCAACGCCGCGGAGTTCACGGCGGAGGTCGACGGCCTGGCCGGGCGGCTCGACGCCCTCGCGGCCGACGCCGGCGGCCGGAAGTTCGCGATGACCGAACCCGTGCCCTACTACCTCCTGGTCGAGGCCGGCCTGGTGGACGGGACCCCGGAGGGGTTCAGCGCGGCCATCGAGTCCGGCTCGGACGCCCCGCCCGCCCTCGTGAAGGAGCTGAACGACGCCCTGGCCGGCAGCGAACTCGCGCTGCTCGCGTTCAACCCCCAGACCTCCGGCCCCCAGACCGAGGCGATCGCCCGTTCGGCCGAGGAGGCCGGCGTGCCGGTCGTCGAGTTCACGGAGACCCTGCCGGAGGGCCAGGACTACGTGTCCTGGATGGGGTCCAACGTCGATGCCCTGGAGACCGCCCTTGGACGCTAGCCACCCGGCCGTCAGCCTGCGCAACGCCGGCCTCGCCTTCGGGGACCGCCGCCTCTGGCACGGCCTGGACGTGGACGTGCGGCCGGGCGAGTTCCTCGCCGTCCTCGGCCCCAACGGCTCCGGCAAGACGACGCTGCTCCGCGTGCTGCTCGGCCTGCAGGAGCTCAGCGAGGGCACCGTGGAGGTCGCCGGCCGGCCCGCCACGCGCGGGTCGCGGCTGATCGGCACCATCCCGCAGCAGCGGGCGCTGCCGGAGGGCACGCCGTTGCGGGCCCGCGACCTCGTCGCGCTGGGCCTGGATGGGCACCGCTGGGGCATCCGGCTGCGCGGCCGCCGCGCGCTGGAGCGCCGGGTCGACGAGCTGCTCGAGCTGGTGGGCGCCGGTGGCTACGCGGACCGGCCCGTCGGGCTGCTCTCCGGCGGCGAGCAGCAGCGCCTGCGCGCCGCGCAGGCCCTCGCCGACGACCCGCGCCTGCTGCTCTGCGACGAGCCCCTGCTGTCCCTGGACCTGAACCACCAGCAGGCCGTCTCCGCCCTGATCCACCGGCAGGCCGCCGAGCGCGGCGCCGCCGTCGTCTTCGTCACCCACGAGATCAACCCCGTCCTGCAATACGTCGACCGCGTCCTGTACCTGGCCGGGGGGCGGTTCCACATCGGCACCCCGGACGAGGTCATGACGTCCGAGGTGCTCAGCGACCTGTACGGGGCGCCCGTCGAGGTGTTCCGCAGCGGCGGGCGGATCGTCGTCGTCGGCATCCCGGAGACGCTCGAGCACCACCACGGGGACGACGAGGCGGGGGAGGCCTGATGGAAACGCGCGAGATCCTGGACACCGTCTTCACGTTCGAGAACTACGGGGAGCTGTTGCCGCTGGTGGCCAATTCCCTCTGGGCCGGGGCGCTGCTGGGCCTGGTCGGCGGGCTCGTCGGCGTCTTCGTGATGATGCGGAACATGGCGTTCGCCGTCCACGGCATCGCGGAGCTGAGCTTCGCCGGCGCGGCGTTCGCGCTGCTGGTCGGGGCCAACGTCGTGTTCGGGTCCCTCCTCGGGTCCGTGCTGGCGTCGCTGATGCTGGGCCTGATGGGCTCGCGGGCCACGGACCGGAACTCGATCATCGGCGTGCTGATGCCGTTCGGGCTGGGCCTCGGCATCCTGTTCCTGGCCCTCTACGAGGGCCGCAGCGCGAACAAGTTCGGCCTGCTCACGGGGCAGATCGTCGCCGTCGACGACGTGCAGCTCGGCCTCCTGGCCGGGTGCGCCGCCGTCGTCCTCGCGGGCCTGGTGGCGATCTGGCGGCCGCTGGCGTTCGTCAGCGTCGACCCCACCGTGGCCGCGGCGCGCGGCGTGCCGGCCGGCCGGCTCTCGGTGGTCTTCATGGTGCTGTTGGGCCTCGCCGTGGCCCTGTCGATCCAGGTGGTGGGGGCGCTGCTCGTGCTGAGCCTGCTGATCACCCCGGCCGCGGCCGCGCTGCGCGTCTCCGCCCGCCCGGGCGTGACGGTGGCGCTGTCCGTCGCGTTCGCGATGGCCAGCGTGGTGGGCGGGATCCTCCTGGCCCTCGCGGGGCGGCTGCCGATCAGCCCCTACGTCACCACGATCTCGTTCGCGATCTACCTCGTGTGCCGGCTGGTCGGGCGGCAGCGCCGCCGGTCCGGGCACGGAACCCCCGTCCGCGCGGGCGCGGCGTAGCGCGGGGGCGTCAGAGCCCCGTGCCCGAGCACGCCGGGCAGAGTCCGTAGATCTCCACGGTGTGGGTCGGCTCGGTGAACCCGTGCTGGGCGGCGACGCGCGCGGCCCAGGTTTCGACGGCGGGGGCCTCCACCTCCACGCCCTTGCCGCACCGACGGCACACGAGGTGGTGGTGGTGGTGCTCCGCCTCGCAGCGGCGGTACGACGCCTCGCCCTCGGCGGTCGGCACGGAGTCCACGAGCCCGTCGTCGGTGAGGGACTGCAGGATGCGGTAGACCGTCGCCAGGGAGACCTTGTCCCCGCGGTCCTGGAGCAGGCGGTGCAGCTCCTGGGCGGTGACGAAGTCGTCGATGTCGCGCAGCGCGGCCTCCAGGGCAATCCGCTGGCGCGTGACGCGCTTGGCGGGGGCGGTCATGCGGGGCGCTCCTCGGGCTCGACGGGATCCGGCCGCGCCGTGCGGCCGGTGGTCCAGCCTACCAGCGGGACGCTGGCGGCCGGGCCTCCCCGGACGTAGGGTCGGGTCCATGAGGCTCACGAAACACGGCCATTCCTGCGTCCGGCTCGAGCGGGGCGGCCGGGTCCTCGTCATCGACCCGGGCACGCTCACGGACACGGGGGCGGCGCTGGCCGGCGCCGAGGCCATCCTGGTCACGCACGGCCACCCCGACCACATCGACGCCGACGCCGTGCTGCCCGTGCTGTCCCGGACGGCGGGCCTGCACCTGCACGCGCCCGCGGCCGTCGCGGACGAGCTCGCCCGGCACCCGGCTGCGGCCGGCGCCGGCGACCGCATCCACGCGATCGGCCCCGGTGCCCACGCGCACGTCGCGGGCTTCGACGTCCGGGCATTCGGCGGGCAGCACGCCCTGATCCACCCGGAGATCCCCGTCGTGCCCAACCTCGGCTACCTCGTGGAGGGCGTCTACCACCCCGGCGACTCGTTCACGGTCCCGCACGGCGCCGACGTGGACACGCTGCTCGTGCCCCTGCACGCGCCCTGGTCCAAAACGGCGGAGGTGATCGACTTCGTCGTCGCGGTCCGGGCGGCCCACGCCCACCCGATCCACGACGGGCTCCTCAACGAGCAGGGGCTGCCGATCGTCGAGAAGCACGTCGAGCGGTTCGCCGGCCTGCACGGGACGCGCTACCGCAGGCTCGAGGTCGGCGAGTCGGCCGAGGCCGGCGGGCGGTGAGCCGGGCTCGGACGGTGGCGCGCGAGGACGTGCTCGTCGACGCGGCCGCCCTGCGCCGGCGCCTGGCTGCCGGGGAGCCGACGGTCCTGCTCGACGTGCGCTGGCGCCTCGGCGATCCCACGGGCACCGCGACTACCTGGCCGGGCACCTGCCGGGCGCGGTCTTCGTCGACCTGGAGCGCGAGCTCGCCGGGCCGCCCGGGCCCGGCACCGGACGCCACCCCCTGCCGGAGCGGGCGGCGTTCGCCGCGGCCGCGGCCGGGTGGGGCGTGCGCCCGGGCGCCCTGGCGGTCGCGTACGACGACGCCGGCGGCACGGCCGCGGCGCGCGCCTGGTGGCTCCTGCGCCACGCCGGCGTGCCGGCCGTGCTGCTCGACGGCGGACTCGCCGCATGGCGCGATGCCGGCGGGCGGCTCGAGGCCGGCCCGGGGACGGTGCCGGCAGGCGGGCAGGAGCCCGCGGACTGGGGACACATGCCCGTGGTGGATGCCGACGGCGCCGCGGCCTGGCCGGAGGCCGGCATCCTCTTGGACGCCCGGGCCCCGGAACGCTACCGCGGGGACCACGAGCCCGTGGACCCGCGCGCCGGGCACATCCCGGGCGCCGCCAGCCTCCCGACCGCCGGGAACCTGGACGGCGGCGGACGCTTCCTGGCGCCGGACGCCCTCGCCGCGCGGTTCGCCGCCGCCGGGGTTTCCGCCCGGCGACCCACCGCCGTCTACTGCGGTTCCGGGATCACCGCTGCGCACCAGGTGGCGGCCCTGGCCGCCGCCGGATTCGGCGCGGCCCTCTACCCGGGCTCCTGGTCCGAGTGGTGCGCCGACCCGGACCGGCCCGCCGCCACCGGCCCCGGCGGCGGGGGCGCGGTGGGGTAGGTTCGGGGCAGACCCGCCGCGCGAGAGGAAGGACACCACGGCATGAGCACGCTGTTCACCAAGATCATCGAGGGCGAGCTGCCCGGGCGCTTCGTGTGGAAGGACGACGACGTCGTCGCGTTCCTCAGCATCGGCCCGCTGACCGACGGGCACACGCTCGTCGTGCCGCGCCGCGAGGTCGACCGCTGGACCGAGGCGGACCCCGCCCTCGTCGGCCGCCTCGTCGAGGTCGCCCGGCTCATCGGGGCCGCGCAGGTCGAGGCGTTCGGCGCGGAGCGGGCCGGGCTCATGGTCGCCGGGTTCGAGGTGCCCCACCTGCACGTTCACGTCTGGCCCACGAACTCGCTGGCCGACTTCGATCTGTCGCGGGCCGACCACGACGCGGACGCGGCCCGGCTGGACCGCAACGCCGAAACGCTGCGGGAGGCCCTGCGGACGGCCGGCCACGGCGACCGCGTCCCGGACGCGTAAGGCGCCCCCGCGGCCCCCGCGGCGCGGTCGCCTGACCGCCGCGGGCCCTACGCTGCCGCCTCCCGCAGCGCGGTGCGGATCCGCTTCTCCGAGACGGAAAACGCCGTGCCCAGCTCCTGGGCGAACAGGCTCACGCGGTACTCCTCGAGCATCCACTTCACGCGGGCCAGGGCCGCCGGCGTGCGCACCCCCTCCGGCAGGGCTTCCAGGGCGGCGTCGTACGCGTCCTCGAGCCCCTGCACCGAGAGCATCGCCGGATGGTCGCGGCCCACCTGGCCGGCCTCCAGCCTGTCCATGCGCCGCTCGATCGCCGCGAGGTAGCGCGGCAGGTGCTCCAGCTGTCCCGCGCCGGTCGCCGCCACGAACCCCGGGTACACCAGCTGCCCGAGCTGGGCGCGGATGTCCGAGGCCGCGTGCGCGAGCGCCAGCGAATTCATGCGCTTGAGCCGCCGCTCCACGCTCCGGGCCGCCGACAGGACGCGCTCGACCGTGGCCGTGACGGAGAAGACCGTGTCGATCAGCTCCGCGCGGACGGTCTCGTAGAGGGCGTCGAAGCCTGCCTTCGTGAACGGCGGCTCGGCGGGGACGAGCCGGTCGACGGCGGCGTGCGCGCAGTCGGCGACCAGCGACTCGACCGACCCGTGCGGGTTCTGCATGAAGACCAGCTTCTCCTTGTTGTTCAGGTGCTCCAGCACGTAGCGCGTGGGGGAGGGCACCTTGAGCAGCAGCAGGCGCACGACGCCGGAGCGGTGCGCCGCCAGCTGCTCGCCCGGGTTCCGGAACACGGTCAGGGAGACGTCGGCGCCCCGGTCCACGAGCGCCGGGTGGGCCGTGACGCGCTGTCCGGCGAGGTCCGTCGAGACGGTCCGCTCGATCGTGCCGCCGTCGCCGAGGTCGGCCGGCCAGTCGACGAGGTGGTCGCGTTGCCAGGGGTTCGCCGCCGCGCCGGCCCGGCCGCCGGCGGCCGACGTCGGGCGCCCCGGGCGGCCGCCGTCGCGCCCTCCAGCGTCGCGCCCGGCGCCGCGGCCGGCCCGGCCGCCGCCCCGCGGGGGCGCCGGGACGCCCGGCAGGCCGGCGACGAGCTTCTCCCCGCCGGGTCCGAGCGAGGCGGCCAGCGCCGCCCGGTTCTGCGGGGCCAGCCGCTCCTGCAGGGCGGGCAGGTCCTTGGACTCCCCGAGGACCTTGGCGCCCGGATCCACGACCTCGAACGTGGGCAGCAGGTACCCGGGCACCGCGGCCCAGTTCCAGGCCCCCTCCGGGACGATCTCCCCGCGCAGCCGGCGCAGCGCCAGCGCCAGGGACGGTTCGAGGCCGTCCTCCGCCGGGTTGAAGTCGGACTCCAGGACGGCGACGGCCTGGCGGGCGACGTCCGGGGCCGGGACGAAGTTCTTGCGCACCTGCTTGGGCAGCGACTTGATCAGCGCCGTCGCCAGTTCCGCGCGCAGCCCCGGGATCTGCCACTTGAAGCGCTCCGGGTCCAGCTGATTCAGGAACACGATCGGCACCCGGACGGTCACGCCGTCGGCGTCGCCCGCCGGGTCGTACTCGTAGCGCAGGTCCAGCTCGAGGGAACCGTGCCGCCACGTGCGCGGGTAGGCGGACTCGTCCAGCTGGTCCGCTTCGGCCTGGAGCAGGGCGTCCGGGTCGAAGTCCAGCAGGCCGGGCTCGGACCGGCGCGCCTTGCCCCACCAGCGGTCGAAGTGCCGCTCGGAGACGATCCCCTCCGGCAGGCGCTCGTCGTAGAACGCGAAGAGGTCCTCGTCGCTGGCGCGCAGGTCCCGGCGCCGCATCCGCGTCTCGAGCTCCTCGACCTCGGCGAGCAGCTGGCGGTTGCGGTGGAAGAACTTGTGGTGTGTGCGCCAGTCGCCCTCGACGAGGGCGTGCCGGATGAACAGCTCGCGCGCCAGCACGGGGTCGACGCGCCCGTACTGGATCCGGCGCTGCGGGACGACGGGCACCCCGAACAGCGTGGCCCGCTCGTAGCCCATGACGGATCCGGACTTGCGCGACCAGTGCGGCTCGGAGTACGTGCGCTTGAGCAGGTCGGGGGCGACCCGCTCCACCCACGCGGGGTCGAAGGCCGCCACGGTCCGCGCCCAGAGCCGGCTGGTCTCCACGAGCTCCGCGGCCATCACGAACTCGGGGTTCTTCTTGAACAGGGCCGAGCCCGGGAAGACCGCGAACCGGGTGCCGCGCGCGCCCGCGTAGTCCCGCTTGCGCTCGTCCCACGCGCCGATGTGGCTGAGCAGGCCCGCGAGCAGGCTCGTGTGGACGGCCTCGTGCAGGCCGACCGGGTCCACGGGGCCGGGGGAGATCGTGATCCCCAGCGGCTTGGCCAGCTGCCGCAGCTGCGTGAAGAGGTCCTGCCACTCCCGCACGCGCAGGTAGTTGATGAACTCGGCCTTGCACAGGCGACGGAACGCCGAGGAGGAGAGCTCCTTCTGCTGCTCGCGCAGGTGCCGCCACAGGTTCAGGTAGCCCGTGAAGTCGGACTTCTCGTCCGCGAACCGGCGGTGCAGCTCGGTGGCCTTCTGCCGCTGGCCCGTCTCCTCGGACGGCCGTTCCCGCGGGTCCTGGATCGTCAGGGCCGCCGCCAGGACCATGACCTCCTTGGCGCAGCCGCGCTCCGCCGCCTCGAGGATCATCCGGCCCAGGCGCACGTCCACGGGCAGCTGCGCCAGGCGCCGGCCGACCTCCGTGATGCCCGCGTCCCCGGCCGGCTTCACGGCGCCCAACTCCCGCAGCAGCGTCACGCCGTCGTTGACGGCCCTGGAGTCCGGGGGCTGCACGAATGGGAAGTCCACGACCTCCTTCGGCGCCCCGACGACCCCCATCGCCGCCATCTGCAGGATCACGGCCGCGAGGTTCGTGCGCAGGATCTCCGGGTCCGTGAACTCCGGGCGGGTCTCGAAGTCCTCCTGCGAGTACAGCCGGATGGCGATGCCGTCCGCGACGCGGCCGCACCGGCCCGAACGCTGGTTGGCGCTGGCCTGGGAGATCCGCTCGATCGGGAGGCGCTGGACCTTGGTGCGGTGGCTGTAGCGGGAGATGCGGGCCGTGCCCGTGTCGACGACGTACCGGATCCCGGGGACGGTCAGCGACGTTTCCGCGACGTTGGTGGCCAGCACGATGCGCCGGTGCGGCCCCGGGTGGAAGACCTTGTGCTGCTCGGCGAGGGAGAGCCGGGCGAACAGCGGGAGGATCTCCGTGCCTGCCAGCCGCCGCTCGCGGGCGACGACGGAGCGCAGCGCGTCGGCCGCGTCGCGGATCTCGCGCTCGCCGGAGAGGAAGACGAGGATGTCCCCGTCCGGCTCGGCCGCGAGCTCCCGGACCGCGTCGCAGATCCCGTCGATGGGGTCGCGGTCCTCCTCCAGCTCGTCGACGTCGGGGTCGTCCGGGTCCACCCCGTGCGGAAGGCTCAGGGGGCGGTACCGGATCTCCACCGGGTAGGTGCGGCCGGAGACCTCGATGACGGGGGCGGGGACGACGGCGCCGCCCCCCTCGGCCGGGACCGCGCCCTCGTCGCCGGGCCCGGCCGGCGTGCCGAAGTGGCGCGCGAAGCGGTCCGGGTCGATCGTGGCGGACGTGATGACCAGGCGCAGGTCCGGACGCCGCGGCAGGATCCGCTTGAGGTGCCCCAGGAGCACGTCGATGTTCAGGCTGCGCTCGTGGGCCTCGTCGAGCACGATCGCGCTGTAGCGCTTCAGCAGCCGGTCCCGCTGGATCTCCGCGAGCAGGATGCCGTCCGTCATCAGCTTGATCCGGGTCGCCGCGGACACCTCGCCGGTGAAGCGGACCTGGAAGCCGACCTCCTGGCCGACCGGCGTGTCCAGCTCCTCGGCGATGCGCTCGGCGACGGTGCGCGCCGCGAGCCGGCGGGGCTGGGTGTGCCCGATCGTGCCGCGCTCGCCGTAGCCCATCTCGAGCAGCATCTTCGGCAGCTGCGTCGTCTTCCCGGACCCCGTCTCGCCGGCGACGACGACGACCTGGTGGTCCCTGATCGCCGCCATGATGTCGTCGCGGCGGCCGCTGACGGGAAGGGCCTCGGGGTATGCGATCGTCACAGCCATGGTGGCCCCATCCTACTTGGGCCGGGCAGGTGGTCCGGTGTACGGATGAGGTCCCGGGGCCCCCTCCGGCGGCCGGTGCGTCTGCGAAGGATCACGAATCGCTATCGGATGTCCAGCCCGGGCCGGAATGGATCGACATTGTGACATGACTCACGGGTAGTATCGAGGTGCCTGCGGGTCATCGCTTCGTCTTGGGGGGATCCGCGGCCGGACGGCCCGGAGTGGCCGGCCCACACGCGCCCGTTCTTGAAAGGACCACCATGAAACTCACCACAGGGGCCCGCCTCGCCGCCGGCCTGACGGCCACCACCCTGCTGGCCACGGCCTGCGCCGGGGGCGGCGGGGGCGAGGGCGGCGGCTCGGAGCCCGCCGCGGAGGGGCCCGTGGACATCGGCATCACGCAGATCGTGAGCCACCCGTCCCTCAACGCCACCGTCACCGGCTTCAAGGCCGCCCTCGAGGAGGCCGGCGTCGAGGCGAACTACGACGAGCAGAACGCCCAGGGCGACCAGGGCACCGCGGCCTCGATCGCGGGCAAGTTCGCGAACGACGACCTGGACCTCGTCCTGGCCGTTGCGACGCCCACCGCCCAGGCCGCGGTCCAGGCCATCCAGGACACCCCCGTGCTCTTCTCCGCCGTGACCGACCCCGTCGCGGCGGGCCTCGTGGAGAGCCTGGAGGCCCCGGGAGGCAACGCCACCGGGACCTCGGACCGCAACCCGGTCGCCGAGCAGCTCGCGCTGGTGAAGGAGCTGGACCCGGACGCCAAGAGCGTCGGGATCGTGTACTCCTCCGGCGAGGTCAACTCCACCGTGCAGGTGGAGTGGGCCAAGGAGGCCGCGGCCGAGCTCGGGCTCGAGATCGAGGAGGCGGCCGTCAGCACGTCCAGCGAGGTCCAGCAGGCCGCGCAGTCCCTCGACGTCGACGCCTTCTACGTGCCGACCGACAACAACGTGGTCAGCGCGCTCGAGTCCCTGATCCAGGTCGCCGAGTCGAAGGACATCCTGATGATCTCGGCCGACGGCGAGTCGGTCGAGCGCGGCGCCGTCGCCACGTACGGCCTGAACTACGAGAAGCTGGGCCGGCAGACGGGCGAAATGGCCGTCAAGATCCTCAACGGCGAGGCCGAGCCGGCCACGATGCCCGTGGAGACCGTCACCGAGCCGGAGCTCTACGTCAACCCGGAGGCCGCGAAGCGCATGGGCGTCACCCTGCCGGACGGGTTCGAGGACGGCGCGGACCACGTCGTCGAGTAGCAACACCGCAGCACCCGGGCCGCGGGTGCCGGACCGCCACCGCGGCCCGGCCCCCGCGGCCCGTCCACCCACGAGAAGAAACCAAGGTCCCACCCTATGATTACCGCGGTTGAACTCGGCCTGATCTACGCGGTCATGGCCCTGGGGGTCTACCTGACCTTCCGCATCCTCGACTTCCCCGACCTCACGGTCGACGGCAGCTTCACGACCGGCGGGGGAATCGCCGCCATCTCCATCATCAACGGCATCCCGCCGGTCGGCGCGACCGCGCTCGCCGTCGTGGGCGGCCTGGCCGCCGGCACCATCACCGGCCTGCTCCACACGAAGGGCCGCATCAACGGCCTGTTGGCCGGCATCCTGACGATGATCGCCCTGTACTCCATCAACCTCCGCATCATGGGCCGGGCCAACCTGCCCCTGCTGCGGGAGGACACGCTCATCACCCCGCTGCGCGAATCGGGCCTGCTCGGCACGTGGATCAGCATCGCGGCCCTCCTGGCCGTCGCGCTGGTCGTCAAGTTCGCCATGGACTGGTTCCTGCACACCGACACCGGGCTCGCCATGCAGGCCACCGGCGACAACGAGCAGATGATCCGCTCGTTCGGCGTGAGCACCGACAACCAGAAGATCCTCGGCCTCGCCCTGTCCAACGGCCTGGTCGCCCTCTGCGGGGCGCTCATCACCCAGTACCAGGGCTTCGCCGACATCGGCATGGGCATCGGCCTGATCCTCGCCGGCCTCGCCTCCGTCATCATCGGCCAGGCCATCTTCGGTGCGCGCGTGGTCATGCTCGCCACCCTTGCGGTCGTCCTCGGATCCGTCGTCTACCGCGTCGTGATCCAGCTCGCGCTCGAGGCCGGCCTCGAGCCCAACGACATGAAGCTCGTGTCCGCGGTCCTCGTCGTCCTGGCGCTCGTCCTTCCCCGCTGGAAGGTCTTCCGGCGGCTGGGCCCCCGGCCCGCGAAGGTCGGCCGGTCCACCACGCCGCGCGACGAAACGAAGGAGGCGGCGGCCTAGCATGCTCGACATCACCAACGTCAACAAGACCTTCTTCCCCGGGACCGTCAACGAGCGGCGCGCCCTGCGCGGCATCGACCTGCACCTGGCGCCCGGCGAGTTCACGACCGTGATCGGCTCCAACGGCGCCGGCAAGTCCACGGTGCTGAACATCGTTTCCGGCAAGCTGACGCCGGACACCGGCAGCGTCCGGATCGACGGGACGGACGTCACGAAGCTCCCGGACCACCGCCGGGCGCGCTACATCGGCCGCGTGTTCCAGGACCCGATGGCCGGTTCGGCGCCGAGCATGACTATCGAGCAGAACCTCGCGATGGCCCTCGAGCGGGGCCAGCGCCGGGGCCTCGCCCGCGGCGTCACCGCGGCGAAGCGGGAGCGCTTCCGCGAGGAGTTGAAGTCGCTCGAGCTCGGGCTCGAGGACCGGCTCAAGGCCAAGGTCGGATTGCTCTCCGGCGGCCAGCGGCAGGCCCTGTCCCTGCTCATGGCGACCTTCAGCGGCCCGAAGATCCTCCTGCTGGACGAGCACACCGCCGCGCTGGACCCGCAGCGCGCGGACCTCGTGTCCCGGCTCACCGGCGAGATCGTCGAGCGGCACGGGCTCACGACGCTGATGGTCACGCACAACATGGAGCAGGCCCTGCGCCTGGGCACGCGGCTGATCATGATGCACGACGGCCAGGTGATCCTGGACCTCGACCGCGAGCGCAAGGACTCGATGACGGTGCCGGACCTGCTGCACGAGTTCGAGAAGATCAAGGGCGGCTTCGACGACCGCACGATGCTGCAGTAGCCCTGGCCCCGGAGGGCCCCGCGCCGCCCGGCGCGGGGCCCTCCGGCTATCCGGGGCCTTCCGGCTCTCCGTGGCCTGACGGCTCCCCGGGACCCGGCTCGAAGTAGAGTCCGGCGTGGAGCTTGCAGCGCGGATTGAACGCCGCCGCGCAGTGCGGGCACCCGTCGGCCGCGAGGTAGGCGCCGATGGCCAGCTCCGTCCCGCACACCCCGCACAGCACGGCGTGCTCGGCGCGGTCCCCGAACGGCCAGGGCACGGCCGGGTGCCCGTCGGAGGCCTCGTCGTGGCAGCGGTGGCAGGGGTAGTACTCCCGGCAGCAGTGGAACCGGATCGCGACGACGTCGAGCCGCGTGCGGTAGTGCACGCAGCGGGTCTGCCCGTCCACCACGGGACCCAGCACGCGGGGCCGGCTCACCGCACGCCCCGCGCGGTGAGCGCCTCGCCGAGCTCGTCGGCGTACTTCAGCGACACGACCAGGAACGGGACGGTGAACGCGGCCAGCCCGCCGCGGCCGCCGCGGGCCCGCTGCGCCTCCCGCACGCCGGCCGCCAAACGGCCCAATACGGGCACCGTCGTGAGCGTGACCGTCAGGAGCAGGGCCACCCGCTGTGGGTCGATCCCGAGACGGGCCGCGGGCGCGAGCACCCGCTCGACGGCCGCCAGCAGTTCCGTCACCCGCGTGGTCGTCGCCAGCAGGCCCGCCAGCAGGACGGCCGCCAGCACGCGGGAGGAATTCGCGACGGCGGCCTCCGGCGCCAGGAAGAGCAGCTGCGCCCCGAGCGTGATCACGACGAGCCAGCGCAGCGCAGCGAGCTGGCGCAGCAGCACCCTGGGGCCGAGCGCGGCGATGGCGTGGCCGACCAGGACCGCGCACCACGCCGCGGCCGCTGCCCACCAGGCGGAGGGCAGGAAGGACAGCGCGAGGACGCCCAGGGCCAGGACGAGCGCCTTCGGCCCCGCCGGCATCCGGTGCAGCGGGCCGTTCCCCGGGAGGTAGGCGCTCAGCACGACAGGCTCCGGTCGTAGGCGTCAATGACCCCGTCGGGCCGGCCGACCGCCAGGATCCGCCCCGCCTCGACGAGGACGGCCGCGTCGCAGCGGGCGGCGAGGGCCAGGTCGTGGGTGACCAGCACGAGCCGGTGCGACCCGGCGTCCAGCAAGTGTCCGGCGACCCGCCGCGCATTGCGCGCGTCCAGCAGCGCCGTCGGCTCGTCCGCGACCACCAGCTCGGGCCGGCGCACGAACGCCCCGCACAACGCGAGCAGTTGCTTCTGTCCGCCGGAGAGTTCGTGGGCCGGCCGGTCCGCCAGGCTGAGCAGCCCGAACCGGTCCAGCGCCGCGTCAACGCGCGCCGCGAGCTCCGCCTTGGCGAGCCGCTCGGACCGCAGGGAGAACCCGACGTCCTCGCGGACGGTCGGCATGATGATTTGCGCGTCCGGGTTGCTGAACACGAACGCCGTGCGGCGCCGGAGTTCGCGCGCCTGCCGGACGGGGTCCAGGCCGTGGACGCGCACGGTGCCGGCGGTCGGGGCCACCAGGCCGCCCACGACCCGGGCCAGCGTCGACTTTCCGGAGCCGTTGTCTCCCACGACGGCGATCCGGCGCGCGTCGAGGGCCAGGGTGACGGAGTCCAGCGCCAGCGCCGTGCCGTGGTCGACGCTCACCCGGTCCAGGTCGATGGCGCTCATCGGACCACCTCGAACACGGCGGCGACGCCGAGACCGCCGCCCACCGACGCGGCGGCCAGGCCCAGCGTTCCCGCCGGTGCCCCGCCGGCGACCAGGCGGTGGAAGAGCCGCACGACGCCGATCGCGCCACTGGCGCCCCACGGGTGGCCGAGGGCGAGGGCGCCCCCGTCCGCGCAGACCCGCGGGTCGTCCGCGGGCAGCCCGAGCCGGGACAGCACGCCCAGTACCTGGCTCGCGAAGGCCTCGACGATTTCGAGGGCGGCCAGGTCCTTCACGTCGGCCCCCGCGGCGCGCAGCGCGCTCGCTGCGGCCGGGGCCGCGCCGATTCCGGGCAGGGCGGGATCGCAACCGACCACCGCGTGGGCGCGCAGCGCCAGGCCGGGCACGCCCCCGCCCCGGAGGGCCGCCGGGGCGAGGGCCACCGCGGCGGCGCCGTCGCTGATCCGGCAGGAGTTGCCCGCCGTGACGGTGCCTCCGGGGAACAGCGGGCGGAAGCGCGGCAGCAGGCGCGCGGCGCCGGCGGGGAACTCGTCGGCGTCCAGGCCGGCCAGCGGGACCAGCTCGCCCCGGAAGGCGCCCCGCGCGGCGGCCGCGAGGGCCAGGCGGTGGCTGCGCGCGGCGTAGTCGTCCTGCAGGCGCCGTGGGGTGCCGTCCGCAGCGGCAAGGTCCTGGGCGGCCTCGGGCATTCCGGGGTCGGGCATCCCGGCCGGGACGAAGGGCGCCCGGTCGTAGGCGGCGCCCGCGACGGAGCGCTCGGGGGCCGTGGACGCGCTCTCCGCGCCGCCGGCCAGCCGCAGGCGGGCATCCCCGGCCCGGATCGCTGTGGCCGCCTCGAGGACCGCGGCGAGGCCGCTGCCGCACTGGCGGTCGACGGTCAGCCCGGGGACCCCGGTGCCGAGCCCAGCGCCGAGGGCCGCGACGCGGGCCGGGTTGCCCCCGGGCCCCATGCAGTTGCCGAGGACGACGTCGGCGACCGGTTCGGCGGCACCCAGCGCCGCCTGCGCGTCGTCGAGCACGGCGCGCAGCACGGGCGCGGCGAGCCGGTCCACCGTGATTCCGGCCAGCCCACGGCCCCTGGTGGCGATGGGCGTGCGCCGCGCGGCGACGACGACGGGGTCGCGCTCAGTCAAGGCGCTCCGCCTCCCCGGACAGGACGCGGCGGGCCGCCTCGGCGCGGGCGGGCTTGCCGCTGGCCGTGCGCGGGAGGTCGCCGGTGAACCAGCGCCGGGGACGGTGGGCCGGTGCCAGCCGTTCGCGCGCCGCGCGGCGCAGCGCCGCGGCGGTCGGCGCGGGGCCGCCCGGGCGCGGCTCGACGACGGCGGCGACCACGGTGCCGATCCGCCCGTCGGGCAGGCCGAGCACGAGGACGTCCGCGACCCCGGGCACCGGGCGCAGGGCCGCCTCCACGTCCTCGGGGGCCACGGTGGCCGAGGCCGTGAGGATGGCCCCGTCGGCCCGCCCCAGCAGGCGGATCCTGTCCCCGTCCCAGACGGCCCGGTCGCCGGCCGTGCACCACCCGTCCCCGTCGCCCAAGGGCCGGGGGAGGGGCCGGCCGTCCGTGTCCTCGGCCAGGTACCCGATCGCCGTGAAGGGGGAGCGCACCCAGAGCAGGTCGTCCCGGACCTCGGCCTCCACGCCGGGGAGGGGGTGGTACCCGTCCCCGTCGTCGACCGCGACGAACGAGAGCTCCGCCGCCCCGTAGTAGGCGACGAGCCGGATCCCCAGGTCGTGGGCCCTGTGCCGGAGGGTGGCGTCCACGTCGCTTCCGCCGACCAGGGCGGTCCGCAGTGCGGGCGGCGCCCCGGCGTCGAGCAGCGTGCGCAGCCCGTGCGGCGTCCCGTGGAAGAGCGTCGCGTCGCGGAGGGCGGGACCGCCGGACCCGGCGGGGCCGGAGAGCGCAGGAGCCGGGCCGCCCTCGAGGGCGTGGGCGAGCGAGAACAGCGTCAGCGACGCGGCGGGGGGCGCCGGCAGGGCCACCACGTCGCCGTCCCGGGCGCCGAGGAGCGACGACACGGCGGCGAAGGACGCCGACCAGGAGGCCGCGGAGCGGAGCACGAGCCGCGGCGAGCCGCTGCTGCCGGAGGTGAGCGCGGCCCACCCGGCGCCGGGCTGCGGCGGTGCCTCGGCGCAGAGCCGGTGGACGCGCCGCCACAGCTCGGGCCCCCACCGGTCGTCGCCGACGAGGGGGATGCCGCTGTCGCGGACGGAGCGGAGCCGGTCCAGGAGTCCGGGGCCGCAGGCGGAGGGGCGCAGGGGAACGATCCGGCCCGGGGCCGCGGGGCCGGCGGTGCCGGTGGCGTGGCCCGCCGGCGCGGTGGCGGGGCGGGGCGCGGCGGTGAGGCCTGGGGACGCCTCGGCCGTCACGGGGTGGGGCCGCCGACGGGGCGGGTCGCCGGCGCGTCCGCGGCGGGGCCTGCCGTCGCGGGCGAAGGCGCCGCGGCCGGGGAAGGGGCCGCGGAGGGGGCCGTCGGCCGGCGGAAGGCCCGCGGGTAGGCCCGGGCGAGGGTCGTGGTGATCGCGACGGCGAGCCCGGCCTTGACCAGGTCGCCGGGAATGAACACGAGGCTCTGCAGGGCGGTGGCCTCGAGCGGGAGCCGCGTGACAAACGACTGGACCGGAATGCCGAACGCGTAGACGACCAGGATTCCCCCGAGGAGGACGCCCGCGGCCGTGCGCGCGGCGGTGATCCTGCGGCCCGCGTGCACGACGAGGCCGATCACGAAGGCGCCCGCGACCCAACCGGCGAGGTATCCGGCCGACGGGCCGACGAAGACGCCGACGCCGCCGCGGCCTCCCGAGAGCAGCGGCAGGCCCAGGGCGACGAGCGTGAGCAGCACGGCCATGGACAGCGCGCCGCGCCACGGACCGAGCACGGCCCCGGCCAGCATCACGCCGAGGGTCTGCGCGGTGATCGGCACGGAGCCGAAGACGGCCAGGCCGCCGGGCAGCCCCAGGACGGCGACGATCGCGGCGAAGACGGCGATGCGGGCGAGGTCGGTGGCATCGAGCCGGAGACGGTTCACGGGGGCTCCTCGGGCGGGGCTGGGCGCGGCATTCCGGGTTGAACACCGTTCAGGGGGTGGAGCCAGCGTACCCGGAGCGTGATCCCGCCGACAAGCAGGGGTGATCGTCGTCGCGCCGGCCCGGAGGCGCGTGGGGGGACTCCGGCCCGGGCCGGAAGCGAGAAGAGGCCCCCGGCCGGTTGGCCGGGGACCTCTCGTGGACGGCGGACCGTCCCGGTGGTGCCCTCGATAGGATTCGAACCTACGACTTTCTGCTCCGGAGGCAGACGCTCTATCCCCTGAGCTACGAGGGCGTGCTCGGTGGCCGGTGGCCGCCGTGGGAACAGAGTAGAGCTTAGCAGGACGGGGCCCGTCGACCGCAAACCGGCCCTCCGGGCGCGCCGCCGCGGCGCGCGTTTCGGCGTGGGTATCCTTGTCGGGTGACTCCCGAAGAACTCTCCCAGGCCATTTCCGCCTGCCTGCGCGACGCCGTCGCCGCGGGCGAATTCGCCGTCGAGCTGCCCGAAACGGTGCGCGTGGACCGGCCGAAGAGCCGGGAGCACGGGGACTGGGCCACGAACGTGGCGATGCAGCTGGGCAAGAAGGCCGGCATGGCGCCGCGGGACCTCGCGGCCGTGCTGGCCCGCCGGCTGGGGGAGCTCGACGGCGTCGCCGCCGTCGACATCGCCGGACCCGGCTTCCTGAACATCACCCTGGACACGGCCGCCGCCGGCGGGCTCGCCCGCACCATCGTCGAGGCCGGCGTTGCGTTCGGCACCGGCACCACGCTGGCCGGCACGCGCATCAACCTCGAGTTCGTCTCCGCCAACCCGACCGGCCCGATCCACCTCGGCGGAACCCGCTGGGCCGCCGTCGGCGACGCGCTGGCCCGCGTGTTCGAGGCCCAGGGCGCCCACGTGACCCGCGAGTACTACTTCAACGACCACGGCGCGCAGATCGACCGCTTCGCCCGGTCCCTGCTCGCGAAGGCCGAGGGCAAGCCCACCCCCGAGGACGGGTACGCCGGCGAGTACATCGACGAGATCACCTCCCGGATCCTCGCGGCCGAGCCGGGCATCCTCGGCGTCGTGGACCCGCAGGAGCGCTTCCGCGCGCTCGGCGTGGACATGATGTTCGGCGAGATCAAGCAGTCCCTGCACGACTTCGGCGTCGACTTCGACGTCTACTTCCACGAGGACTCGCTGCACCGCAACGGCCACGTCGAGCGGCTCCTGGAGCAGCTGAAGTCCAGCGGCAGCCTGTACTTCGCCGACGGCGCCTGGTGGCTGCGCTCGTCCGACTTCGGGGACGACAAGGACCGCGTCGTCATCAAGTCCGACGGCGACGCGGCCTACATCGCCGGCGATATCGCCTACATCCAGGACAAGCGCGAGCGCGGCTTCGACCTGAACATCTACATGCTCGGCGCCGACCACCACGGCTACGTCGCCCGCCTGAAGGCGGCCGCCGCCGCGCTGGGCCACGACCCGGACTGCGTCGAGGTCATGATCGGCCAGATGGTCAACCTGGTCCGCGACGGCAAGCCCGTACGCATGTCCAAGCGGGCGGGCACGGTCGTGACCCTCGAGGACCTGGTCGAGGCCGTGGGCGTGGATGCGGCCCGCTACGCGCTGGCCCGCTACTCGTCGGACTCGAACATCGACATCGACCTGGACCTGCTGACCCAGAAGTCCAACGAGAACCCGGTCTTCTACGTGCAGTACGCCCACGCGCGCTCCCACCAGGCGGCCGGGACGGCCGCCGCCCGCGGAGTCGACCGCAGCACCTTCGACGCGTCCCTGCTGACCGACCCCACCGAGAACGAGCTCCTGGCCCTGCTGGCGCAGTACCCGAACCAGGTCGCGGCCGCCGCCGAGCACCGCGAGCCGCACCGCATCGCCCGCTACCTCGAGTCGCTGGCCGGGGCCTACCACCGCTGGTACGGCGCGACGCGCGTCGCCCCGCTGGCCGAGGAGCCCGTCGAGGACGTCAACCGCACGCGCCTGTGGCTCAACGACGCCACGACGCAGGTCCTGGCCAACGGCCTGTCCCTGCTCGGCGTGTCCGCCCCGGAGAGGATGTAGCCGATGCCCGCCTCCCCCCTTGCCCCCGCCTGGCTGGGCTACCCCGAGGACGCGAACGCCCTGCGCCCCGGCCTTTGGGCCGCCGGCGTCGACCGCGCCGGCGACGGCCGGCTGGCCATCCAGGGGATCCCCGTCGACGAACTCGCCGCCACCTACGGCACGCCGCTGTACGTGGTCGACGAGGACGACTTCCGCGCCCGCGCCCGCGCCTTCAAGACCGCGTTCGACGCCGCCTTCGCCGGACTCTGCGGGGGAGTGGACGTCTACTACGCCGGCAAGGCGTTCCTGTCCCTGGACGTCGCCCGCTGGGTGACCGAAGAGGGGCTGCGCGTGGACACGGCCTCGGGCGGGGAACTCGCCGTCGCCCGCCGCGCGGGCGTGGAGCCCGCCCACATCGGCCTCCACGGCAACAACAAGTCCGACGCCGAGATCGGCGAGGCCCTGCGCCTGGGCCTCGGCCGGATCATCGTCGACAGCCTCGACGAGCTCGAGCGCGTCGGCGCCGCCGCCGCGGCCGCCGGCACCCGGGCCAACGTCATGCTCCGGCTCACGCCGGGCGTCCACGCGCACACGCACGAGTTCATCGCCACGGCCCACGAGGACCAGAAGTTCGGTCTTTCGATGGCCGCGCCGGACGCCGGCCCGGCCCAGGCCGACGGCGGCGCCGCCGCGGACGGTTCGCCCGCGGCCGCCGCCGTCGCCCGCGCCCTGGCGCTGGACGCGGTGAACCTGCTCGGCCTGCACTGCCACATCGGCAGCCAGATCTTCGAGCCGGACGGCTTCGCGCTCGCGGCCGAGCGCCTGCTTGGCTTCCTGGCCCGCGTGAGGGACGTCCACGGCGTCGAGTTGCAGGAGCTGGACCTCGGCGGCGGCTACGGGATCGCGTACACGGAGCAGGACGCCCCCCGCGACCCCGCGGAACTCGCCGCGGCGCTGGCCGCCACGGTCGCCGGCGCGGCCGGCCGCCTCGGACTCGCGGTGCCCCGCATCTCGATCGAGCCCGGCCGCGCCATCGCCGGTCCGTCCACGTTCACGCTGTACACCGTGGGCACGTGCAAGACGGTCCAGGTGGACGCCGATGGCGGGGCGCACCCGCGCCGGTACGTCGCCGTGGACGGCGGCATGAGCGACAACGCGCGCCCGGTCCTGTACGACGCGGACTACAGCGCGGCGCTGGCCTCGCGTGTGACGGATTCGGAGCCGATTGTGTCCCGCGTGGTTGGCAAACACTGCGAAAGCGGTGACATAGTCGTGCGGGACGCCTACCTTCCGGGCGACACCGCGGCCGGCGACCTGCTGGCGGTCCCCGCCACCGGAGCCTACTGCTGGGCCCTGTCGAGCAACTACAACTACCTCGGCCGGCCCGCCGTCGTCGCCGTCTCCGGCGGCCGGCACCGGCTGATGATCCGCCGCGAAACGGAAGACGACCTCTTGGCACGCGACATGGGAGCACAGAAGTAGACGTGAAGACACTGAAGGTCGCCCTCCTCGGGGCCGGCAACGTGGGTTCCGAGGTGGCCCGGATCCTCCTCCAGGACCGCGAGTCCCTCGCGGCCCGCACGGGCGCGGAGCTCGTGCTGTCCGGCATCGCCGTCCGCAACCCCGCCGCCCCGCGCCACGCCGGGTTGCCCGCGGAGCTGCTGACTGACGACCCCGAGTCCCTGATCGAGGGCGCGGACATCGTCGTCGAGCTCATGGGCGGGCTCGACCCCGCGGGGCCGCTCGTGCGCCGCGCGCTCGAGCGTGGCGCCAGCGTCGTCACGGGCAACAAGGCGCTCATTGCGGCGGAGGGCGCGCAGCTGCGCCAGGCCGCGGACGCCCACGGGGCGCAGCTCGCCTACGAGGCCGCCGTCGCCGGCGCCATCCCGATCCTGCGGCCCATCATGGACAGCCTGTCCGGGGACCGCATCACCAAGGTGATGGGCATCGTCAACGGCACGACGAACTTCATCCTCGACGAGATGGACACCACCGGCGCCCAGTTCGGCGACGTCCTGGCCGAGGCGCAGCGGCTTGGCTACGCCGAGGCGGACCCGACGGCGGACGTGGCCGGACACGACGCCGCCGCGAAGGCCGCGATCCTGGCCTCCCTCGCGTTCCACGGCGACTTCCCGCTGGAGGAGGTCCACTGCGAGGGGATCCTCTCCATCACGGCCTCCGACATCGCCGCGGCCCGGACCAGCGGGCTCGTCATCAAGCTGCTGGCCGTGGCCGAACGCGTCGGCGACGGCGCGAGCGTGCGCGTCCACCCCACGCTGCTCTCCCGCGACCACCCCCTGGCCGCCGTGCACGGCGCGTTCAACGCCGTCTTCGTCGAAGCGGAGAACGCCGGCCAGCTGATGTTCTACGGCCAGGGGGCCGGCGGCGCGCCGACCGCCAGCGCCGTGGCCGGCGACATCGTCTCCATCGCCCGCCGCCTGGCCACCGGTGCCCCGGCGCCGGCCCAGGCGGGCGCCCGCGGCGCGCTGACCGCGGTGCCGCTGGGGGAGACGGCGACCCGCTACAGCATCGGCCTGAAAGTGTCCGACGAGACCGGCGTGATGGCCCGCATCGCCGCCGTGTTCGCGGACCACGGCGTGTCCATCGAGGCCATGCGCCAGAGCATCGGCGACAACGGCGAGGACGGCAGCGCGTCGCTGCGGTTCATCACGCACGTGGCCCCCGAGTCCGCCCTCGCGGCGACCGTCCGCGACGTGACCGCGCTCGGCGTCGTCACCGAGATCACATCCGTCCTGCGAGTCGAAGGAAACTAAGTGGCCCACCAGTGGCGCGGAGTCATCCGCGAATACGCCGACCGCCTGCCCGTCACCGAGGCCACCCGCGTGGTCACGCTCGGCGAGGGGGGCACGCCCCTCGTGCACGCGCCCGCCCTGTCCGCGCTCACGGGCTCGGAGGTGTACCTCAAGGTCGAGGGCATGAACCCGACCGGATCCTTCAAGGACCGCGGCATGACCATGGCCATCACGGCCGCCGTGGATGCCGGGGCGAAGGCCGTCGTCTGCGCGTCGACGGGCAACACGTCCGCGTCGGCGGCCGCCTACGCAACGCAGGCCGGAATCAAGTGCGCCGTCCTGGTCCCGGACGGCAAGATCGCGATGGGCAAGCTCTCGCAGGCCATCGCCCACGGCGCGGAGCTGCTTCAGGTCGACGGCAACTTCGACAACTGCCTGGACGTCGCCCGCAAGCTCAGCGAGAACTACCCGGTGTTCCTCGTCAACTCCGTGAACCCCGCGCGCATCGAGGGCCAGAAGACGGGTGCGTTCGAGGTCGTCGACGCCCTCGGCGACGCCCCCGACCTGCACCTGCTGCCCGTCGGCAACGCCGGCAACATCACGGCGTACTGGAAGGGCTACAAGGAGTACGCGGAGCCCTACGAGTCCGCCACGGCAGGCACCCTGCCCGCGGTGGCGACGAAGCGCCCCGCCATGTGGGGCTTCCAGGCCGCCGGCGCCGCACCGATCGTCGCCGGGCACCCGATCACGGAGCCGGAGACGGTCGCGACGGCCATCCGCATCGGCAACCCCGCCTCCTGGCAGCAGGCCGAGGCGGCCCGCGACGAGTCCGGGGGCCTGATCGACTCCGTGACCGACGAGGAGATCCTCGAGGCGCACCGCTGGCTCTCCTCCCGCGAGGGCGTCTTCGTCGAGCCGGCCTCCGCCGCCGGCGTCGCCGGGCTGCTCAAGTACCACGCGGCCGGCCGCGTGGCGTCGGGGCTGCGGATCGTCATCACGGTCACCGGCCACGGGCTGAAGGACCCCCAGTGGGCGTTGCGCAACGCCGACGGCTCCGATGTCGAGCCCACCAAGGTGCCGTTCGACGTGGTCGCCGTGGCCGGCGCCCTGGGCCTGTCCTGACCCGGCCGACGATGGGCGCCGACACCATGCACCACACCGCAGCCGACACCGGCCTCCGCGTCGCCGCGGGACAGTCCGTGACCGTCACCGTCCCGGCGACCACCGCGAACCTGGGCCCGGGGTTCGACTGCCTCGGGCTGGCCCTGGGGCTGCGCGACACGCTCCGCGTCCGGACCGTCGAGGCGGCCGGCGTCGAGGTCCGGGTGCGCGGCGAGGGCGCGGAGACGCTGCCCACGGGCGCCACCCACCTGGTGGCGCGGACGATCCTGGCCCGCTGGGATGCGCTCGGCGTGGCCGCGGCCGGGCTGCGCATCGAGGCCGAGAACAGCATTCCGCACGGGCGCGGGCTCGGCTCGTCGGCGGCCGCGATCGTCTCGGCGCTCACCGCCGCCGACGCGCTCCTGCCCGATGGCGCGGCCCCGGCCCACCGCGGGCGGGACGCGGTGTTCCACGAGGCCGCCCGCCTCGAGGGGCACCCGGACAACGTGGCGCCCGCCGTCTACGGCGGACTCACCCTCTCGTGGCAGGAGGGCGTGCGGATGCACACGCACGCCTTGGCCCTGGACCCGGGCGTCGTGCCCGTCGTCGCGGTGCCGAGCACCGAACTCGCGACGCACCGCGCGCGGGCCCTGCTCCCGGCGACCGTCCCGCACGCGACCGCGGCCGCGAACGGGGCCCGCGTGGGCCTGCTCGTGGCGGCGCTGGCGGGGGAGACGGACCTCCTGCTGGAGGGCACCCGCGACTTCCTGCACCAGGGCCAGCGTGCCGAGGCCATGCCCCACAGTGCCGCACTCATCACGGAGCTGCGGTCGCGCGGGCTGGCCGCCGTCGTCTCCGGCGCCGGGCCCACGGTGCTCGTGCTCGCGCGCGGCGAGGCCGAGGCCGAGGCCGCGGTGGCCGCGGCCGGCCAGGCGGGCGGCGGGGACTGGCGTGTCTGGATGCCCGGTGTGGACGCCACGGGTGCTAAGGTGGAAGTGCACTAGAGGCCGGTGCATCCCGGAGGAACCTGCCCGCACCCTGCGGTGCCGGGACCGGGGACTCCGAATCCGAACGCGCATCCCGCCCGCATCGCGGGCCGGTCCGCGCGTCCCATGTCCGGCCTGGTGTTGCGTTCGCATGGACGGGTCCCGATTTCACCGGTCAGGGGCCGCCATTCCACCGCATGGATCGCACGGGGACACGTAGGGCGGCGACGTCCCGCACCCCACGACCACCGGCTCCGCATCTGACGCGGCAGGCCGACCCACACAATCCGCGGCCCGTTCCGACACGGTCCGCCCGACGAGGGGGAAGGAACCTTCGTGACCGAAACCACCAGCCTGACTGAAGGCGTGGAATCCCAGGCCGCTCCGCAGAACGGCGGACTCGCCGGCCTCAAGCTCGCCCAGCTCCAGGCCCTGGCCTCGCAGCTCGGCATCACCGGCGGATCCCGTATGCGCAAGGGCGACCTTGTCGCCGCCATCTCCAGCCACCAGCGCGGGGGTGCGGTTGCGGACCGCCAGCAGCCGGCCGCCGCCGGGAAGCAGAGCGGGAAGCCGGCGGAGCAGCCGGCCGCCGCGGAGGCCCCCGAGGCGGCCGCCCCGGAGAAGGCGCCGCGGACCCGCACCCGTGGCCGCCGCGCCGCGAGCGCCGACGCCGGCGCGCCGGCCGAGGCCACCGCCGCCACCGAGGCCCCGGCCGAGGCCCCGGCCAGCCAGCCCAGCGAGTCCGAGCCTGCGGAGCGGCCCCGGGCCACCCGCGGCCGGCGGCGCCAGGCCGAGGCGGCCCAGGAGAGCCCGAAGGAGCAGTCCGCCGCGGAGACCCGGTCCGACGCGGAAGCCGCCCAGGAGCGCGGCGAGTCCGAGCGCGGCGGCGAGACCGCCGGCCAGTCCGAGCGCAGCGGGCGTTCGCGCCGCGGCCGTTCCCGCCGTTCCGACGACGCCGAGGCCACCGAGCAGCAGGGCGAGGCCCAGCAGGGCGGCCAGCGCGACGGCGGCCAGCGTGAGCAGGGCCAGCGTGATGGCGGCCAGCGCGAGCAGGGCCAGCGCGAGCAGCGCGACGGCGGCCAGCGCGAGCAGGGCCAGCGCGAGCAGCGCGACGGCGGCCAGCGCGAGCAGCGCGACGGGGACCGCAACGAGCGCGGGGGCCGGAACCGCCGCGAGCGCAACCGCAACCGCAACGACCGGAACGACCGCAACGACCGGAACGACCGCCGGCGCGGCCGGAACCGCAACCAGCCCGAGGTCGACGACACGGAGCTGAGCGAGGACGACGTCCTGCTGCCCGTGGCCGGCATTCTGGACGTGCTCGACAACTACGCGTTCGTCCGCACCTCCGGCTACCTGCCCGGCCCGAACGACGTCTACGTCTCGCTGAACCAGGTCAAGCGCCACAACCTGCGCAAGGGCGACGCCGTCGTCGGCGCCATCCGCGCCCCGCGCGACGGCGAGCAGCAGCAGGGCAACTCGCGCCAGAAGTACAACGCGCTCGTCAAGCTGACCACGGTGAACGGCAAGCCGGTCGAGGAGAACAAGGACCGCGTCGAGTTCAACAAGCTCGTGCCGCTCTACCCGTCCGAGCGGCTGCGGCTGGAGACCGAGCCGAAGAAGGTCGGCCCCCGCGTCATCGACCTCGTCGCGCCGATCGGCAAGGGCCAGCGCGGGCTCATCGTCTCCCCGCCCAAGGCGGGCAAGACCCTGATCCTGCAGTCGATCGCCAACGCGATCACGATCAACAACCCCGAGGTCCACCTCATGATGGTGCTCGTCGACGAGCGTCCCGAAGAGGTCACGGACATGCAGCGGACGGTCAAGGGCGAGGTCATCGCGTCGACGTTCGACCGTCCGGCCGACGACCACACCACCGTTGCGGAGCTGGCCATCGAGCGGGCCAAGCGCCTCGTCGAGATGGGCATGGACGTCGTCGTGCTGCTGGACTCCATGACCCGCCTGGGCCGCGCCTACAACCTGGCCGCGCCCGCGTCGGGCCGGATCCTCTCCGGCGGCGTGGACTCGTCCGCGCTGTACCCGCCGAAGCGTTTCTTCGGCGCCGCCCGCAACATCGAGAACGGCGGCTCGCTCACGATCCTGGCCACGGCCCTCGTCGAGACCGGGTCCAAGATGGACGAGGTCATCTTCGAGGAGTTCAAGGGCACCGGCAACATGGAGCTGCGCCTGTCCCGCCAGTTGGCTGACAAGCGCATCTTCCCGGCGGTCGACGTCAACGCGTCGGGCACCCGCCGCGAGGAGAACCTCCTCTCCCAGGACGAGGTCAAGATCATGTGGCGCCTGCGCCGGGTGCTCTCCGGCCTGGAGCAGCAGCAGGCCCTGGAGCTGCTCACGAACAAGATCCGCGACACGCAGTCGAACGCGGAGTTCCTGATGCTGGTCAACAAGACCACCCTGGGCTCCAAGAACGACGGCTAGCGGCCGTAGGCGCCCGGGGGGGGGCCAAACAGTCCCCCTCCGGGGTCCCGCCCTTCCCGCCCCCGCTGGGCCCCG
>NZ_JBXAEW010000003.1:0-180599 GCF_056782315.1 Arthrobacter paludis | reverse complement strand
AAAACAACCTGGGTCACAAGAAAGGGGGGGGAGGGTTCGGGGACCCTAGCGGGGAACCCGACCGGTCCGCCGCGGGCGCCGCGCCGTTAACGCCTGCGCGGGCCCCGGCCCGCGTTCCCTACACTTGAAGCAGCCGCAGCGAAAGAAGTAGACCACCATGTTCGAGTCCGTCCAGGGCCTGCTCGACGAGCACGCCGCGCTCCAGAAGGAGCTCTCCGACCCCGCCGTGTACCAGGACCAGGCCCGGGCCCGGAAGCTGGGCCGGCGCAGCGCCGAGCTCAACGGCATCGTCGAGGCGTACCGCCGCTGGAAGCAGCTCGGCGACGACCTGGAGGCGGCGCGGGAGATGGCCGCCGAGGACCCGGACTTCGCCGCGGAGGTCGAGGAGCTGCAGGAGCAGCTGCCCGCGGCGCAGGAGCGGCTGCGGCGCCTGCTCATCCCGCGCGACCCCAACGACTCCCGCAACGTGATCCTCGAGGTCAAGGGCGGCGAGGGCGGCGACGAGGCCGCCCTGTTCGCCGCGGACCTGCTGCGCATGTACACGCGCTTCGCCGAGTCCCGGGGCTGGAAGACGGAGATGATCTCCTACACGGAGTCCGACCTGGGCGGCTACAAGGACGCGCAGGTCGCGATCAAGGGCAGCTCCAACGACCCCGCGGAGGGCGTCTACGCCCACCTGAAGTTCGAGGGCGGCGTCCACCGCGTCCAGCGCGTGCCCGTCACGGAGTCGCAGGGCCGGATCCACACGTCCGCCGCCGGCGTCCTGGTCCTGCCGGAGGTCGACGAGCCGGAGGAGATCGACATCCACGCCAACGACCTGAAGATCGACGTGTACCGCTCCTCGGGCCCGGGCGGCCAGTCGGTGAACACGACCGACTCCGCGGTGCGCATCACGCACCTTCCCACCGGCATCGTCGTCGCCATGCAGAACGAGAAGTCGCAGCTGCAGAACCGCGAGGCCGCGATGCGCGTCCTGCGCTCGCGCCTGCTCGCCCACCAGCAGGAGCAGATCGACGCCGAGAACTCGGCCGCCCGCGCCTCGCAGGTGCGCACCATGGACCGCTCCGAGCGCATCCGCACGTACAACTTCCCCGAGAACCGCATCGCGGACCACCGCACCGGCTACAAGGCCTACAACCTCGACGCCGTCATGAACGGCGACCTGGGGCCCGTCATCCAGTCCTGCATCGAGATGGACGAGCAGGACCGGCTGGAGGCCATCGGCGGGGACCAGAACTAGGCCGGTGGGGGAGTCCGGCTCGCTCGAGCAGGCGCTGCGCGCCGCGACCCAACGCCTGGCCGAGGCCGGCGTGCCCACCCCGCGCGCCGATGCGGAACTGCTCGCGGGACACCTGCTGGGCGCCTCGCGCGGGCGGGTGGCGGCGCTGGCCCTCGCCGGCGCACCGTCCCCGGACGGCCTCGCCGACCTGGTCGCCGAGCGGAGCCGGCGCATCCCGCTCCAGCACCTGACCGGAACCGCCCACTTCCGCCACCTCGAGTTGGCCGTCGGGCCCGGCGTCTTCGTGCCCCGCCCCGAGACCGAGGCCGTGGCGCAGCTGGCGATCGACGCGGCGAACGCGCTGGCCGCCGAGGGGCGCCGCCCCCGCGTCGTCGACCTCGGCACCGGATCCGGGGCCATCGCCGCGGCGGTCGCGAGCGAGGTGCCCGCGGCCGTGGTCACCGCGGTCGAGGTCAGCGGCCTGGCCGCCGCCTGGGCCGAGCGGAACCTCGCCCCCCACGGCGTGCGGCTGGTCCTCGCCGACCTGCGCGAGGCGCTGCTGGACGAGCCCGCCGGCTTCGACGTCGTCGTCTCCAATCCGCCCTACATCCCGCCCGACGCGGTCCCCGACGACGCCGAGGTGCGCGAACACGACCCCGAACTCGCCCTTTACGGGGGCGGGCCCGACGGGCTCGAGCTGCCGGCGGCCGTCGCTGCCGCGGCCCTGAGGCTCCTCGTCCCCGGGGGGCTCCTGGTCATGGAGCACGCCGAGGTGCAGGCGCCGGCCCTCGCCCGGATGCTGCGCCGCGGGGGCTGGGACGCCGTCTCCACCCACCCCGACCTGACCGGCCGCCCGCGCGCGACGTCCGCGCGTCGCCGGATCGACGACCCGCGAATGGAACAATGGACACCGTGAGCACCCGATTCGACTGCACCGACGAGGCCGTCCGCGCGGAGGGCATCGCCGCCGCGCGCGACGCGATCGCCGCCAAGGCCTGCGTGGTCCTGCCCACCGACACCGTCTACGGCATCGCCGCCGACGCCTTTTCGCCCCAGGCCGTCGCCACCCTCCTGGCCGCCAAGGGGCGCGGCCGGACGATGCCCCCGCCGGTCCTCATCGCGTCGCCGGCCACCCTCGACGGCCTCGCCACCGACGTGCCCGCCGGCGCCCGGGCGCTGGCCGAGCGCTTCTGGCCGGGCGCCCTGACCCTGATCCTCAACGCCCAGCCATCCCTGACCTGGGACCTCGGCGAGACCCGCGGCACCGTGGCGCTGCGCGTGCCCGACGACGAACTGGCCCGCGACCTGCTCCGCGAGACCGGCCCCCTGGCCGTCTCCTCCGCCAACCGCTCCGGGCAGCCGGCCGCCACGACGGCCGACGGCGCGGAGGCGCAGCTCGCCGAGTCCGTCGGGGTCTACCTCGACGGCGGGCCCCGGGGCGGGGGAGCGGCCGAGGCGCTGCCCTCCACGATCGTCGACTTCACGTCCGAGCCCCCGCGCGTCGTCCGCCAGGGCGCGGTGGCCCTGGAGGAGCTGCGGGCCGTGCTGCCCGGCGTCCTCGACGCGGACGGGCTGGGCCCGGACGACGACCCGGTCCAGCCGGATCCCCGGGAGGGTGGCGAGGGGGCCGCCGCGCCGCGATGAGGGTCTACCTGCTCCTGCTGGTGGTGGCGTTCGCCGTCTCGTTCACGCTGACGCCGCTGCTGCGCCGGGCCGGCACCCTCGTCGGACCAGCCCCCGTCCGCGACCGGGACGTCCATGCCGAGCCGATCCCGAAGCTCGGCGGCGTCGCCATGGTCGTCGCCGTCCTCGCCGGGCTCGGCCTGTCCTCGCAGCTGGAGTTCCTCGACGGGGTGTTCCGCGACCCCCGGACCGCCGTCGGCATCGCCGCCGCCATAGTGCTGGTGCTGGTCATCGGGATCGCCGACGACGCGTGGGACCTGCGCTGGTACGTCAAGCTCCTCGGGCAGACGGGGATCGGACTCGTGGTGGCCTGGTCGGGCATCCGCGTCGAGGCCCTGCCCGTGGGCTGGATCCACATCCCGAACCAGGGGGTCCAGGTCGCACTCACTGTGTTCCTCGTGGTGCTGACCATGAACGCGATCAACTTCGTGGACGGCCTCGACGGGCTCGCGGCGGGCATGGCCGCGATCGGCGCCGGCGCCTTCTTCATCTACGCCTACCTTTTGGCCCGCACCATCAACGAGTCAGACCACTCGAACCTCTCCGCGATGCTCATGGTGCTCCTGCTCGGGGCCTGCCTGGGCTTCCTGCCGCACAACTTCAACCCGGCCAGGATCTTCATGGGGGAGTCGGGCGCCATGCTGATCGGCCTGATGATGTCGGTCGCGGCCATCGCCGTCACGGCCGACCTCGGGGCCCTGAGCGGCTTCCGCTTCCGCAACGTGCCGGCCTACATGCCGATCCTGCTGCCGATCGCCGTGGTCCTGCTGCCGCTCGCCGACCTGTCCCTGGCCGTCGTCCGGCGCACGGCCGGGGGACGCTCTCCCTTCTCCGCGGACCGCGGCCACCTGCACCACAAGCTCATCGACGGCGGCTACACGCAGCGCCAGGCGGTCATGCTCCTGTACTGCTGGTCCGCGCTGGTCGCGTTCGGCGCGGTCAGCTTCAACTTCTTCGACTGGCGGATCCTCGTGCCGCTGCTGGCCGTGCTCCTGCTCGGCGCCGCCTACATCACGCTGAGGCCCTGGCTCGGCCGGACGCTCACGGGGCGCCGGCGTCGCATTCGGTAGCTGTTTCTATCTCGTGTAGAATTCCGGAGGGGCCCCACCCGGCGCCCCGACCAGCCCGCAGCGACTGCCGCGACACCGGGAACCCCCCAGGACGGACACGAATGACTGCCACAGCCAACAGGCCTAGGGCGCCGCGGCGCCCCCGGGTCCCGGGCCCCTCGCGCGGCCCGTGGCTGACGATCCTGCTGCGGTGCCTGGTGGCCTGCGGCACGGGAACGGCCCTGGCGGCCGCGGTGGCAGCCGTCGTCTCGGGCGCCCCCGCCGCGGCCAGCGTCGCGCTGGGCGCCGCCGTCGTCGCAGGGTTCTTCGGGCTCAGCCTCATCGTGGGGCACCTGGTGGGCCGCCGCAATCCGGCGGCCGCGCTGGGCGCGTTCATGGGCGGCTACCTGGTCAAGGTCGTCGTCCTCGGCGTCCTGGCCTTCACCTTCGACGCCCCGGCATGGCTGCACGAGCGGTGGTTCCCCGGAGCCGCCATCGGCGCCGTCGTGCTCTGGCAGGCGGTCGAGCTCTCGGCCTTCTCGCGCCTGCGCTTCCAGCTGTACACGGACCCGGCGGAGCCCGCCCCGGGGTCCGCGGGGAGCCCGGCATGAGTGGCGGCGGGGACCGCGAGCCCCGGCCCCTGGCCCCCCGAAAAGGCGGCCTGGCCCGCGACGTGGCGACGTATGTCGTCGGCGGGATCATCGCCTGGGGTTTGATAGGGTTGCTTCTGGACTTCCTGTTGCACACCCGCTGGATCTGGGTCGTGGGCGCCGCACTGGGCGCCGCTGCCGGATGGTATCTGGCGCTCCTCCACCGCAAGACCCGCGCCGAGGGGCGCGGCCGGCGCGGAGACCCGTAACAGACCGCACAACTTCATCGGGTGGAGAACGCCGACGGCGAACCGCCCCCATGCCCAAAGACGGACATCTGCAGAGAGGAAACGCGTTGATCGCGCTTGCGCTTCCGGCGGCCACCACAGAAGAAGAGGGTGGGTTCCAAGCTCCCGGCCTCGCCGACATGCACCTTCCCGAGCTCCTCCCGTGGGGCGCCGAGTACGGAACGGGCTTCGGCAAGCAGATGCTGCTGGTCCTCCTGTCCGTTGCCCTGATCTCGTGGTTCTTCATGGCGGCCTCCCGCCGCGGCCAGCTGGTCCCCGGCAAGCTGCAGTTCCTGGGCGAGGCGTCCTACAACTTCGTCCGCAACTCGGTGGGCAAGGACGTCATCGGCGAACGCGAGTTCCGGCCCTTCATCCCGATCCTCGTGGCGCTGTTCTTCTTCATCCTGGTGAACAACCTCTTCGGGTCCATCCCGCTCCTGCAGATCCCGACGCCGTCCCACGTGGGCACGGCCTACGCGCTGGCCGGCATCGTCTACGTGCTCTGGATCTTCCTCGGCTTCAAGCGCCACGGGATCGGCTACCTCAAGCTGGCCACCGTCCCGTCCGGCGTGCCGAAGGCGATCCTCCCCCTGATCGTGATCATCGAGATCATCTCGAACTTCTTCGTCCGCCCGATCACGCACAGCCTCCGTCTGTTTGCGACCATGCTCTCCGGGCACCTGATCATCATGCTGTCGGCCGCGGGCACCGAGTTCCTCATGCTCGAGGGCGACGGCCTCATGAAGGGCCTCGGCGTCCTGACGTTCGCCGGCGGCGTGGGCATGTACCTCTTCGAGATCCTGATCCAGGTCCTGCAGGCCTACGTGTTCGTCCTGCTGACCGCGATCTACATCCAGGGCTCGCTCGTCGACGAGCACTAGTCTTCCCCGCCGGGGAATTAATAGAACCAACAACCTGTCCTCTGGTTCCCGGGGGGCATCTTGAAAGGAAGAAAATGGAAGGCAATCTCAACCTCGTCGGTTACGGTCTGTCCGCGATCGGCGGTGCCATCGGTGTGGGCCTCGTGTTCGCCGCCTACATCAACGGCGTTGCCCGTCAGCCGGAGGCCCAGCGCGTCCTGCAGCCCATCGCGTTCCTCGGCCTGGCCCTGACCGAGGCCCTCGCCATCCTGGGTCTGGTGTTCGCCTTCGTCCTCTAACCCGGACGAAAGCGCACATTCCACACCGAGTAGATTGGACGGGTGAGATATGAATCAGGCACTGATCCTCGCCGCCGAGGAGGGCGTTAACCCCCTGATCCCCAACATCTGGGAGATCGTGGTGACGCTGGCCGGCTTCGCCGTTCTGCTCTTCATCGTCACGAAGTATGTCGTTCCGGCATTCGAGAAGACCTACGAAGAGCGGTCCGCGGCGATCGAGGGCGGTATCGCGAAGGCCGAAGCGGCCCAGGCCGAGGCCAACGCCGCGCTGGAGGAGTACAAGCAGCAGCTGACCGACGCGCGCACCGAGGCCAACCGCATCCGCGAGGAGGCCCGCGCCGAGGGCGCCAAGATCCTGGCCGAGCTCAAGGAGAAGGCCGCGAGCGAGTCGGCCCGCATCACCGAGCAGGCCCATGTGCAGATCGAGGCCGAGCGGCAGAGCGCCGTCGCGTCCCTGCGCGGCGAGGTCGGCACCCTGGCGACCGAGCTGGCCAGCAAGATCGTGGGCGAGTCGCTCGCCGACGACGCCCGGGCGTCCCGCGTGGTCGACCGCTTCCTGGCCGATCTCGACGCCCAGCAGAGCGCAGGTGCGGCGAAGTAATGGCGGGTGTATCGAGCGAGTCCCTCGCCGCGGCGCAGCAGCGGCTTGACGCGCGCCTGCCGGGCGCCGGCCTGCAACTGTCCGAGGAGCTCTTCGGGGTCCTCGGCGTGCTGGACGGCAACGCCGGCCTGCGCCGTGCGCTGACCGACCCGACGCGGGACGGTCAGGAGAAGGCGGGTCTGGTGTCCCGGCTGGTCGGCGGCAAGGTGTCCGGCGAGGCGGAGGCCATCGTGGCCGAGCTCGCCGGCTCCCGCTGGTCCGATCCCCGCCACCTCGGGGACGCGCTGGAGACCCTGGCCGCTACCGTGGCCGTCTCGGTCGCGGAGCGCGAGAGCGGTTCCGCGGCCGGCCTGGAGGCGCTGGAGGAGGAGCTGTTCCGATTCAACCGGACGGTCGCCTCCAGCCACGACCTGCAGCGCGCCCTGGACGACACCCGGGCGAGCTCGGACGCCAAGGCCCAGCTGGCCCTGCGCCTGATGCCCGGTGCCGGCGAGCCCGCGCGCCTGCTCGTGCGGCAGGCCGTCACGGCGCCGCGCGGCCTGAAGCCCGCGGCCCTCGTGGAGCGTTTCGTGGAGCTGGTGGCTGCCCGCCAGCAGCGGTTCATTGCCAACGTCAGCGTCACCCGTCCGCTGGCGCCGGAGCAGCGCGACCGACTGCAGCAGGGCCTCAACCGCCTCTACGGCCGCGAGCTGAAGCTCAACGAGACCGTTGATCCCTCGCTCGTCGGGGGCATCCGCATCGAAGTGGGCGACGAAGTGGTGGACGCCTCCGCCGTGACGCGCCTGGCCGAACTCCGCCGGAGGCTGGTCGGCTAGGGCCCCTCAGGGCCCCAGCCACCGCCTCCGACCACAGACTGATTCACACACCGGCCGCCGCAGGCTTCACGCGGCGGCGGCCACCTATCTAGGAGAGCAGGGACAGCAGATGGCCGAATTGACCATCAATGCAGACGACGTCCGCAATGCCTTGACCGACTTCGCGGCGTCCTACCAGCCGGGCACCGCGGAGCGCGTCGAGGTCGGCCGCGTGACCACGGCCAGCGACGGCATCGCCAAGGTGGAGGGCCTTCCCTCCGTCATGGCCAACGAGCTGCTTCGTTTCGAGGACGGGACCCTGGGCCTGGCCCAGAACCTGGACACCCGCGAGATCGGCGTCGTCGTCCTGGGCGACTTCACCGGCATCGAGGAGGGCCAGGAGGTCCACCGCACCGGCGAGATCCTTTCCGTGCCCGTCGGCGACGCCTTCCTGGGCCGCGTCGTGGACCCGCTGGGCCAGCCGATCGACGACCTGGGCGAGATCCAGCCCGAGGGCCGCCGCGCGCTGGAGCTCCAGGCGCCGTCCGTGACCCAGCGCAAGTCGGTCCACGAGCCGCTGCAGACCGGCATGAAGGCCATCGACGCGATGATCCCGATCGGCCGCGGCCAGCGCCAGCTGATCATCGGCGACCGCCAGACCGGCAAGACCGCCATCGCCGTCGACGCCATCCTGAACCAGCGCGACAACTGGGCCTCGGGCGACGTGACCAAGCAGGTCCGCTGCATCTACGTGGCCATCGGGCAGAAGGCCTCGACGATCGCCGCAGTGCGCCAGACCCTCGAGGAGCAGGGCGCGCTCGAGTACACGACCATCGTCGCCTCCCCGGCCTCCGACCCGGCCGGCTTCAAGTACCTGGCCCCCTACGCGGGTTCCGCGATCGGCCAGCACTGGATGTACGGCGGCAAGCACGTCCTCATCGTGTTCGACGACCTGTCCAAGCAGGCCGAGGCGTACCGCGCCGTGTCCCTGCTGCTGCGCCGCCCGCCGGGACGCGAGGCCTACCCGGGCGACGTCTTCTACCTGCACTCCCGCCTCCTGGAGCGTTGCGCCAAGCTCTCCGACGAGCTGGGCGCCGGCTCGATGACCGGCCTGCCGATCATCGAGACCAAGGCGAACGACGTCTCGGCCTACATCCCGACCAACGTCATCTCCATCACCGACGGCCAGATCTTCCTGCAGTCGGACCTCTTCAACGCGAACCAGCGCCCGGCCGTGGACGTGGGCATCTCCGTGTCCCGCGTCGGCGGCGCCGCGCAGGTCAAGTCCATGAAGAAGGTCTCCGGCACGCTGAAGCTCGAGCTGGCGCAGTACCGCGACATGCAGGCGTTCGCCATGTTCGCGTCCGACCTGGACGCGGCGTCGAAGCAGCAGCTGACCCGCGGCGCCCGCCTGATGGAGCTGCTGAAGCAGCCGCAGTACACGCCGTTCCCGGTCGAGGAGCAGGTCGTGTCCATCTGGGCCGGCACCAACGGCCACCTGGACGACGTCCCGGTCGAGGATGTCCGCCGCTTCGAGGACCAGTTCCTCGAGCACCTGCGCCACCGCTCCGACGTCCTGACGACGCTGCGCGAGACCGGCAAGATCGAGGACTCCACCATCGAGGCGCTCGTCGCCGAGGTCACGGAGTTCAAGAAGGGCTTCTTCGGCGAGGGCGACGACCGGCTCGTCGCGGCCGGCCACGAGGAGCACGATCCGCTGGCCGGGGAGTCCGTCGACCAGGAAAAGATCGTCAAGCAGAAGCGCTGACACCGTTCCCCGCCGCGGCGCCGGCGCCGCCCGGCGCCGCGGGGACCGGGGGATAAGGAAAGGAAAAACATGGGAGCCCAGATTAGGGTCTACCGCCAGAAGATCGCCTCGACGTCGTCGATGCGCAAGATCTTCAAGGCGATGGAGCTGATCGCCACTTCCCGCATCGGCAAGGCGCGCAGCCGCGTCGCGGCCTCGCTGCCGTACGCCAATGCGATCACCCGTGCTGTTTCTGCCGTCGCTTCGCAGTCCGAGGTCGACCACCCGCTGACGACCGAGCCGGAGCAGATCCGCCGCTCGGCCGTGCTGATCATGACGAGCGACCGCGGCCTGGCCGGTGCCTACTCCGCGAGCGTCATCAAGCAGGCCGAGGCCCTCTTCGAGCTGCTGCGCGGCGAGGGCAAGGAAGTCAAGCCGTACCTGGTCGGCCGCAAGGCCCAGGCGTACTTCGACTTCCGCGGGCGCGAGTACGCGCGCGTCTGGACCGGTGGGACGGACGCCCCGGAGTTCGGGACCGCCCAGGAGATCGGCGCGGCCCTGCTGGAGGACTTCAACGCCCCCTTCGAGGAGGGCGGCGTCGACGAGATCCACGTGGTGTACACGCAGTTCAAGTCGATGGTCACCCAGGTGCCGACCGTGATCCGCCTGCTCCCGCTCGAGGTGGTGGAGGAGGAGGTCCCGAACGAGACCGACCTGCTGCCGCTGTACGAGTACGAGCCGGAGCCCGCGCAGGTGCTGGACGCGCTGCTGCCCCGGTACATCGAGTCGCGGATCTTCGCGGCCCTGCTGCAGTCGGCCGCCTCCGAGCTGGCCGCCCGCCAGCGGGCCATGAAGTCCGCGGGCGACAACGCCAGCGATCTGATCGAGAAGTACACGCGACTGCGCAACAACGCCCGCCAGGCGGAGATCACGCAGGAACTGACTGAGATCGTGGGCGGCGCCGACGCGCTGGCCGCGTCCTAGCCCACCACCCCGTCCCGCCAGAGACCAAGCGAAGTGAGAAAGATGACTGCCCAACTGAACGAGCAGGGAACCGCCTCGACGGCGGGGGCCACCGGCCGCATCGCCCGGGTGATTGGCCCGGTCGTCGACGTCGAATTCCCGGCCGACGCCCTCCCCGAGATCTACAACGCACTGACCGCGGAGATCACCCTCAACGGCCAGATCCACCCCATCACCTTCGAGACCAGCCAGCACCTGGGCGACAACCTGGTGCGCGCGATCTCCCTCCAGGCCACCGACGGCCTGGTGCGCGGCACCGTCGTGCAGGACACGGGGGCCCCGATCTCCGTGCCCGTCGGCGACGGAGTCAAGGGCCACATCTTCAACGTGCTCGGCCAGCCGCTGGACGTCGAGGAGTCCCAGCTGCAGATCACCGAGCGCTGGCCCATCCACCGGAAGGCCCCGAGCTTCGCGTCCCTCGAGGGCTCCACGGAGATGCTCGAGACCGGCATCAAGTCGATCGACCTCCTGACCCCGTACATCAAGGGCGGCAAGATCGGTCTGTTCGGCGGCGCCGGCGTCGGCAAGACCGTGCTCATCCAGGAGATGATCACCCGCGTGGCCCGCAACTTCGGCGGCACCTCCGTGTTCGCCGGCGTGGGCGAGCGCACCCGCGAGGGCAACGACCTCTGGGTCGAGATGGAGGAGGCGGGGGTCCTCAAGGACACCGCCCTCGTGTTCGGCCAGATGGACGAGCCGCCGGGAACGCGTCTGCGCGTGGCCCTGTCCGCCCTGACCATGGCGGAGTACTTCCGCGATGTGCAGAACCAGGACGTGCTGCTCTTCATCGACAACATCTTCCGGTTCACCCAGGCCGGCTCCGAGGTCTCCACGCTGCTGGGCCGCATGCCCTCGGCCGTGGGCTACCAGCCGAACCTGGCCGACGAGATGGGCCTCCTGCAGGAGCGCATCACGTCGACCAAGGGCCACTCCATCACGTCCATGCAGGCCATCTACGTGCCCGCGGACGACTACACGGACCCGGCCCCGGCCACGACGTTCGCCCACCTGGACGCCACGACCGAGCTCTCCCGCGAGATCGCGTCGCGCGGCCTGTACCCGGCGATCGACCCGCTGACCTCGACGTCGCGCATCCTGGACCCGCAGTACATCGGCCAGGACCACTACGACACCGCGGTCCGCGTCAAGCAGATCCTGCAGAAGAACAAGGAGCTGCAGGACATCATCGCGATCCTCGGCGTCGACGAGCTGTCCGAGGAGGACAAGATCGTCGTGGCCCGCGCGCGCCGCATCCAGCAGTTCCTATCGCAGAACACCTACACCGCCCTGCAGTTCACGGGCGTTGAGGGCTCGACGGTGTCCATCAAGGACACCATCGAGGGCTTCAAGGCCATCGCGGACGGCGACCTGGACCACGTGGCCGAGCAGGCGTTCTTCAACTGCGGCGGCCTCGACGACGTCGAGCGCGCCTGGGCCAAGATCCAGAAGCAGACGGCCTAGCCATGGCCGAGCTCGAGGTCGAGATCGTCGCGGCGGACCACTTCGTGTGGTCCGGCGCGGCGAGCATGGTCAAGGCACGCACCACCGACGGCGAGATCGGCGTCATGCCCGGCCACACCCCGGTGCTGGCCGTCATGGCCCCGGGCGAGCTGGCGGTCGTGCCGGTGCAGGGCTCGCGCTTCACCGTCCAGGCCGACGGCGGCTTCTTCTCCGTCGACAAGGACCGCGTGGTGATCGTCGCCGACAACGCGAGGATGGACGAGCCCGCCACGGCAGGAAACCGATAGTCCGGCCTTGGACGGGTTCGGCATCGCCCTCGTCGTCCTGGCCGCGGCCCTGCTGCTGGTCCTGATGACGCTCGGTGCCATGGGGCTGCGCCGCCACCAGCTGCGGCGCGCCCTCGGCACCTTCGACGCCTCCATCTCCACCGCCGAGGGGCGGTGGATGATGGGGGTTTGTCGTTATGCGGAGCGGGAGCTGGAGTTCCTCCGGCTCCTGTCGGTCTCCCCGGTTCCCACGCGCCGCTTCGAGCGGAGCGCGCTGCGCCTGCAGGGCTGGCGGCACCCCGGGCCGAAGGAGGCCGCGCGCGTCCAGCCGGACGCGGTCGTGGTCGAGCTGCAGCACCGGGGCGAGCGCGTCCTGCTGGCCATGGACTACGGCGCCTACACCGGCCTCAGTGCGTGGCTCGAGGCCGGTCCGGTGATCGGCGTGGGGACCTGGCGGTAGGCCGGTCCCGGACGCGAAGAGGGGCGCATCCCGTGCGGGATGCGCCCCTCTTCCGTGCCGCGGGTTAGAGCGACACGACGCCCGTGGCCTGGGGGCCCTTGGCGCCCTGGCCGATCTCGAACTCCACGCGCTGGTTCTCCTCCAGCGTGCGGAAGCCGTTGGACTGGATCTCGGAATAGTGGACGAAGACGTCGCCTTCGGCGCCGTCCGGGGTGATGAAGCCGAAGCCCTTCTCGGCGTTGAACCACTTGACCGTACCCTGGGCCATTTCTTCTCTCTTTCTGGCGTAACTGCTCGACGGCCGGAACGGTGCCCCGGCCGGGTGGTACCAGGGGGAGTCGGACCCGAGGGTTCGTGCTCCACACCCGCAACCTGCTTTGCGGGTATGACAAACACCAACACAAAGACTGAGTCCAGCATCACATACGCGTGTGACCGGAGCAATAACGGCGACGAAACGTGTCGCGAACTCGGGGCTGCGTCCGGGGGCTCCCGGGCCCGGGTCTAGCCGGCGGTCGGGACGGGCCGCCCGGCCCGGTAGACCGAATGCACGCCCAGCCCGGCGTCGAGCACCACGACGTCGGCGCGGAAGCCCTGGTGCAGCGAACCGACCTCGTCGGCGAGGCCCAGCACCTGGGCGGGGGTATCGGTGGCGCTGGCCACGGCGTCCTCGAGCGCGATCCCCGCCTCGGCCGCGGCGCGCACGACGTCGGCCAGCGGCGCGCCGCCGCCCGCGAGCGTGCCCGTGTCCGGCAGCGTCGGGATCCCACCCCGCGACTCAATGCGCAGCGGGCCGAGGGCGTACCTGCCGTCCGGCATTCCCGCGGCCGCGGTGCCGTCCGAAACCAGCACCAGGGCCTCGGGGCCCAGCAGCGCGAACAGCATCCGCACGGTCGCGGGGGCGAGGTGGCGGCCGTCGGCGATGACCTCCAGCACGGCCCGGCCCTGGGCGGCGGCCTCGAGGCACGCGCCCACGGCGCCGGGGGAGCGGTGGTGGAACGGCTCCATGCCGTTGAAGACGTGCGTGACGTAGGGGCGCTCGGTGTAGCCGTCGAAGCCGGCCGACGACAGCTGCTCGACGGCCAGCTCCAGGGAGTCCCGCGCGGCGTCCGCGTCCGCGGCCGTGTGGCCCGGCGAGGGGACCACGCCGTGGGTGGCCAGCTGCTGGACCAGAAGGTCCGCACCCTCGAGCTCGGGCGCGTAGGTCATGGTGCGCAGGTGCCCGCCGGCCGCCGCGACGAGCTCCTCGACGAAGGCCGGGTCCGGCGCGGTGAACGCGGACGCGTCGAGCGCGCCCGCGCGGGCCGGGGCGAGGTGGGGGCCCTCGGCGTGGATGCCGTGCACGAGCCCCTCGTCCGCGAGTGCGGACAGCCGGGCGGCGGCCTTAAGCATCTCCTCCGCGGGCGCCGCCGCGAGGCTGGCCATCAGCGTGGTGGTCCCGCGCTCGTTGAGCCAGGCGACGGCGCGGCGGGCGCCGTCGTCGTCGGCTCCCAGGAAGTCGGTGCCGAGGGCGCCGTGGCAATGCAGGTCCACGAAGCCGGGCACGAGGACCGCCCCGGCGGGCACGGGGGCGCGCGGCACGTCGGCCGGGGCCTCGGACTCGGGGCCGACCCAGTCGATCCGGTCGCCGTCGACGAGCACCGCGGCGGACTCCGTGGACGTCCCGTCGGAGACGATCCGGCCGGTGAGGAGGAAGGGGCCGGGGCCCGGGGCGTGGCGGGGAACCGTGGTCATGGTGCCCATCATAGGGGCGTGGCGCCCGCGGGGAACCCGCGCCGGCGGTCGGTCAGAAGAGGCGCGAGTCGCTGTCGTCGACGCCGCGCATCGCGTCGTAGTCCAGGACGAGGCACTCGATGCCCCGGTCCGTCGCGAGCGTCCTCGCCTGCGGCTTGATCTGCTGCGCCGCGAACACGCCGCGGACGGGCGCCAGCAGCGGGTCGCGGTTCATCAGTTCGAGGTAGCGGGTGAGCTGTTCGACGCCGTCGATGTCGCCGCGGCGCTTCAGCTCCACGGCGACGGTGCCGCCGTCGGCGTCGCGGGCGAGGATGTCGACGGGGCCGATCGCGGTCATGTACTCGCGGCGGACAAGCGTATGGCCGCTGCCGAGCAGTTCGATCTGCTCCGCGAGGAGGCGCTGGAGGTCGGCCTCGACGCCGTCCTTGATCAGGCCGGGGTCCATGCCGAGCTCGTGGGCGCTGTCGTGCTCGATGCCGTGGATGCGGATCACCAGCCGGTCGTCGCTCTTGGCGCGCGTGACGCGCCACACGGTCTCGACGCCGGCGGCGGCCTCCTCGTCGCCGGGGGCCTCCGTGCGCAGCGTCGCCGGGGCCGTCATCCAGTTCAGGGGCTTGTAGGAGCCGCCGTCGGAGTGGATCAGGACGGAGCCGTCGGCCTTGACCATGAGCAGCCGCTTGGCCAGCGGGAGGTGGGCGCGCAGGCGGCCCTCGTAGTCGACGGAGCAGCGGGCAATGACGAGACGCACGGCCCACACTCTACCCCGTGGGCGGGGTCGCCCCGGGCTGTGGCACAGTGGGGGCATGCCCCGCTCCAACCGTCCCCGGCGCCCCCAGCCGCGCCGCGGGCGGCGCGGTCCGGAGCCGGACGACGGCGGCGGCTGGCTCGCGCGCGCCGGCCTCGGTTTCGAGACGCTCCAGGAGGGGCCCGACGGCGCATGGCACGTGCGGCGCATCCCGGGTCCGCGCGCCGTGAAGGACTACACGTGCCCCGGCTGCGGGGGCGCCATCCGCCAGGGCACCGAGCACGTCGTGGCCTGGCGGGCCGACCACTGGATGGGCGACGAGTCCGCCGCGGCCGAGCGGCGCCACTGGCACGGGGCGTGCTGGTCCCGCCGGCGGCCGCCCCGCCTGTAGGGCAGCGCCCCCCGTCCGCGGGGCGTGCCTCCGCGGCCGTCGTTCAGAGCCGGTCCTGGCGCGGGACGAAGACCTCGCGCAGCAGCAGCATCGCGGCCGCCGCCGTCGGGATCGCCATGAGCGCGCCGGCGATGCCCATGAGGGCCCCGCCGGCGATGACGGCGATGACGGCGACCGCGCCGGGCACCGCGACCGCGCGCTGCATGACGCGCGGGGAGATGAAGTAGGCCTCGAACTGCAGGTACGCGAAGTAGAACAGCGCGTACAGCAGCGCGGTGCGCAGGTCCACGGTCAGCGCGAGCAGCGACACGAGCACGCCCGCCGTGACGGCGCCGATCAGCGGCACGAACGCCAGGAACGCCACCACGATCGCCAGCAGCAGGCTGAACGGGAGCCCCAGCACGGTCATGAGCACGAACGCGTACAGCGCGTTCAGGCCCGCGACGCAGGCCTGGCCGGTGACGTAGTGGCCCACCGAGCTCGTGATCTGCTCGGTGAGGACCTGCACGCGCGGCCGGCGCGATCGCGGGGCCAGGCGGTAGGACCAGGCCTTGAGCGCGGGCAGCGAGGCGAGGAAGTAGATCGCGAGGACGAGGACCGTCAGGGTGCCGAACATGGCCTGGGCGATCACCGTGCCCGCGCCGATCACCCCGCCGAAAAGTCCGCCGACGGCCGTCGAGTCCTCGAAGAACCGCTGGACCTCGCCCTCGATCCGGTCGCGGAGCTGGAACTGCCGGTCGACGGTCAGGAACGCGTCCGAGTTGAAGAACGCGTCCATGTAGTCCGGGATCCGCTCGACGAATTGCGTCGTCTGCGTGACCACGGTGGGGATCAGCGCGCCGAAGACCCCGGCGAACAGCGCGGCCAGCAGGAGCATGGCCGCCACGACCCCGGCGGGCCGCGGGACCCCGCGCCGCTCGAGGCCGCGCACGATGGGGTCCAGGCCGAGCGCGATGAACAGGGCGATGGTGATCCAGACGACGAGCTGCCCGACGTTCGTGATGACGAAGTAGCCGAGCAGGGCCAGCCCCACACCGACGGTCGCCATGAACCCCGTCTGGATGGGGTGGCGGTCGAGGCGGTAGGGCTGGCTCCGCTCGGCGGCCGAGCCTTCGCCCTCCGGCTCCGGGGGCATCCCGTAGCGCTGGCCGGGCCGCTGGCGGCGCGCGCCGACCGCGGCCATCAGCCGCGACACCGTGTGCACGCCCGTGCGGGGGGCCGGGCGGGAGCCGGCGGCGTGGCGCGCCCCGGGGGAGGCGTCGCCGCCGCCGGAGTTGGACTCCGGGGCGCCGGTTCCGCCGGGACCCTGGCCGGGGTCCGCGGGGCCACCCGGATCCGGGGGGTGACGTGCGTGATCGTTCTCCACAAGCGGGAGCCTACCCGGCCCCGGGGCGGCGCCCCGAGTCCCGCCGTCGGCGGGCGCCCACGGGCGCGGCCGTGGGATGCGGCACAGCGGGGAACCCTACCGGTAACCAATTCGTTACCATTGGATGGTGGGCTGGCGTGTCGTGTCGCGCTGCCGGCTGCCGCGAAGAAGACCGATCCCCCGAAACTCTACGAGGTTGTGGCCTGTGCGAATCCTGTTAGCTGTCCTGTCCATCCTGCTGGGCCTTGCCGGCCTGGTGGCGGGCATCGGGCAACGGACGTTCTGGGCGCCGCCCGAGACGGCGACGGCCAGCCTGTCCACGTCGCTCGAGGACGCGCCCCTGACCGTGATCGAGCCGAGCGTCGATGACATCCACGACGAACCCGTCGACGTCGAGATCTCCGGCGAGGGGGAGTTCACCGTCGCCCTCGGCCGCTCCGCGGACGTCGAGGCGTGGGTCGGCGACGCCGCGCACAACACCATCACCGGTGTGAACGCGGAGAACGGCACGCTCTTCGCCGAGCACACCGGAGGCGAGTCCTCCGTGCCGAACCCGGCGCGGTCCGACCTCTGGGTCGCCACCGAGACCGCCGAGGGGAGCCTGACGCACCAGTGGACCGAGCCGGCCGACGGCGACTGGTCCCTGCTCGTCGCCAAGGACGGCAAGGCGGCCGCCCCGACGGACATCACCGTGTCCTGGCCCAACGACGCCGGCACCCCCTTCGCGCTGCCCCTGATCATCGCCGGCGCGCTGCTCGTGGTCCTCGGCCTGGCCCTGCTCGTCCTGGGCCGCCGGGGCGGCGGCACCGGGCTGGCCGCCACGGAGCGCCGCGCCGACGACACGCAGCCGATCCAGCGCCCCACCCCGACCCGCATGGTGGCCGCCGGGCTGGCCGCCGCGGGCCTCGCCCTGGCCCCGGTCGGCGCGGCCACCGCCGCCCCGGAGTCGGGGTCCGCCGGCGCCGCATCGCCGTCCGGCCAGGCCGACGGCCAGGCCGCGCCGCCGATCCTCATCGAGCCGCAGATGGACCGCATCCTCGAGTCCGTGTCCCGCGCGGTGGCCACCGGCGACGAGGCCAAGGACGCGGACAAGCTCCGCTCCCGGGTCGCCGGCCACGCGCTGGCGATGCGCAAGACCAACTACGCCCAGCGCGCGGACGGCGTCGAGGTGCCCGCGCCCGCCGCCGTCCCGTCCGCGGTCCGCTCCACCGCCGTGCCCGCCGCGACCGACTGGCCGCGCACGTTCATCGCCGTGACCCAGGAGAACGAGAAGGAGCTGCCGCAGGCCCTGGTGCTCCGCCAGGAGAAGCCGCGCTCGAACTACCGGCTGATGTCCAGCATGTCGATCCTGCCCGGCCCCGGGTTCCCGGGCATCGCCGTCGGCGACACGTCGGTGCGCCGGCTGCCGGGCAACGCCCAGGGCCTCGTCTCCACGCCGCGGCAGGCCGTCGACCAGCTCGCCGCCTTCCTGGACGACCCCTCGCACCAGGCCAAGTCCAAGTTCGCAGAGAGCGTCTTCATCGAACAGACCCACGCCGCCCAGAAGGAGGTCCTCGAGGCCGACGGCAGCAGCGACGCGAACATCGACTTCAAGCGCTCCGTGGACGGCGACTCGGTCACGGCGCTGTCCACGCCCGACGGCGGTGCCCTCGTCTACGCCTACATCACGAGCACCATGACGATCGAGCCCAAGGAGGCCGGCGGCACCGTCGGGTTCGCGGACAAGCAGGCCGACAAGCTGGCCGGCGGCGGAACCACGACGGGCACCGCCAAGTCGACGTACGCCGAACCGGTCCTGCTGCGCGTCCCCGCGGAGGGCAGCGGCGAGAAGATCTCGCTCGCCGCCGGGGAGTCCGTGCTCCAGAGCGCCTCCCACGGCGGATAGTTCCCCGACCGGCGCCCGGGGCTCCGGCGGCCGGGCCGCCGACCCCCGCGGCCGTCCGCGAGCGCACCAGCCCTGCGACTGCATAAGGTAGGAGCCATGACGACTTCCGAAGAACCGACCGCACCGGCCGCCCGCGGCGCGGTGGACCTCTCGGCCCTGAACCGCCAGGCCGGTGGCGCCCCCTCCGGTGGCACGCCCTCCGGCGGCGCCCCCTCCGGCACCCCGTCCGGCGCCGCCCCGGGCACCGGGGCCGGCGGCAGCTGGGTCCGCTCCGTCGACCAGGAGGGGTTCCCCGAACTGGTCCAGCTCTCGAGCCGCGTGCCCGTGGTCGTGTCGCTGGGCAGCGCGTCGGTGCCCGCCTCGGCCGAGCTCGATGCCGCGGTCGGCCGCGTGGTCGACTCCTATGGCGGCCGGCTCGTCCTGGCGACCGTGGACACCGACCGCGACGCCGCGATCGCCCAGGCGTTCCGCGTCCAGCAGATCCCCGCCGTGGTCGCCATGGTCAACGGGCAGCCGGTGCCGCTGTTCCAGGGCGCCATGCCGGAGGAGCAGCTCCGTTCGCTGCTCGACGAGCTGCTGGCCCTGGCCCTGCAGCACGGCGTCTCGGGCTCCGTGCCCCCGCTCGCGTCCGCGGACCCGGACGCCGCGCCGGAGGAGGCGCCGCTGCCCCCGCTGCACCAGGAGGCGCACGACGCGATCGAGGCGGGGGACTACGACGCGGCGGCCGCCGCGTTCCGCAAGGCCCTCGCCGAGAAGCCGAACGACACGGACGCCGAAACCGGCCTCGCGCACGTCGGGCTGCTGCGCCGCACCCGGGACCTGGACCTGAACGTCGCCCGCGACGCCGCCGCCGCGAACCCCGACGACGTCGACGCCCAGCTGGCCGTGGCCGACCTGGACGTCAGTGGCGGCCACGTGGAGGACGCCTTCCGCCGCCTCGTGGGGCTCGTGGGCCGGACGGCCGGCGACGAGCGCGAGCGCGTGCGGGCCCGGCTCATCGAGCTCTACGCCGTCGTCGGGACGCAGGACCCGCGGGTGGCGGCCTCGCGCCAGGCGCTGGCGCGCGTGCTCTTCTAGCGCCCCGGCCGGCCCCGAGCCGGCCCTTGGCGGGCCCCGGACCCTGCGGTCCGGGGCCCGCCGTCGTCCGCAGGGATGAGCGCGGATTTCGCCCGCACGGATGATCCTCCCGCCCCGGGGCCGTTGGTACGTTGCCGGTATGGGTACAGACGACGGCGCCGCGGCGCCCCCGGCGCTGGCCGTGCGCGGCCTCGGCAAGCGGTTCGGCGACAAGATCGCCGTCGACGGCTTCGACCTCGACGTCCCGTCCGGGTCCTTCTACGGGCTCGTGGGCCCGAACGGGGCCGGCAAGACGACGGCGCTGTCCATGGCGACGGGACTGCTGCGCCCGGACGCGGGCCGGGCCTGGGTCCACGGCGCCGACGTCTGGGCCGACCCCCGGCGGGCCAAGGGCCTGCTCGGGGTCCTGCCGGACGGTGTCCGCCTGTTCGACCGCCTGAGCGGGCGCCAGCTGGTCACCTACGCCGGCCTGCTGCGCGGCATGGACCGGGAGACCGTCGCCGGGCGTACGGAGGACCTTTTGCGGGTGCTGGACCTGGCGGACGCCGCCGGGAAGCTGGTGGTGGACTACTCCGCCGGCATGATGAAGAAGGCCGCGCTGGCCACCGCGCTGGTGCACGCCCCGCGCGTGCTCGTCCTGGACGAGCCGTTCGAGGCCGTGGATCCGGTCTCCGCCGCGAACATCCGGGACCTGCTCGCCGACTACGTCGCCCACGGCGGAACGGTCGTCGTCTCCAGCCACGTGATGGACCTCGTGCAGCGCATGTGCACCCACGTCGCCGTCATGGCGGGCGGGCACCTGCTGGCGTCCGGGACCGTCGAGGAGGTCCGCGCGGGGGAGAGCCTGGAGGACCGCTTCGTCGGTCTGGTCGGGGGCCGCGCCGGCGGAGGGGGACTGTCGTGGTTGCGCACCTGATCCGCCTCAAGGCGACCCTGCTCGCCAACGGCTTCCGGCGCAGCCCGTGGCAGCTCGTGGGGGTGGTCATCGGCGGCCTGTACGGGCTGTCCCTCGTCGCGATGCTGCTGGTGGGGCAGTTCTTCCTCGGGTCGCTGGAGCCCGCGGTCGTGTCGACGGCGACCGTGGCGGCGGTGTCGCTGGTCGCGCTCGGCTGGACGGTGGTCCCGGTCCTGCTCACCGGCATCGACCTCACGCTGGACCCGACCCGGTTCGCGACGTTCACGGTGCCGCCGTCCCGGCTCGCGGCCGGGCTGCTCGCCGGGCAGTTCATCGGCGTCCCCGGCGCCGCCACGCTGCTGCTATTCGCGGGACTCGGCCTGTCGTGGCGGGCCTTCCCCGCCGCGGCGGGCGTCGCCGTCGCCTGCGGCGTCCTCGCCGCGGTGCTCTGCGCCGTCCTGGCCCGGCTGGCGACGACGGCCACCGCGTCCCTGGCGACCAACCGCAGGGTGCGCGAAGCCGGGGCCGTGCTGTTGTTCGTCCCGCTCGTGCTGCTCGGGCCGATCATCGCGCGGCTCGAGGCGGGTGCCGCGTCCGCCGGGGGCTGGCTCGCGGGCGCGGCGGCGGTGGCCGGGTGGACGCCGTGGGGCGCATTCGCGGCGGTCCCCGGCGACGTGGCCACCGGCCAGTGGGCGACGGCGGCGGCGCGGTTCGCCCTCGCCGTGGGCTACCTGGCCGGCGGGCTGCTGCTGTGGCGCCGGATGCTCGTCGCGGCACTGGAGACCCCGCCCCGGCAGGCCGGCGGCGGGACCGCCGCGGGGCTGGGTCCGCTGGGCCGGCTGCCGGCCACGCCGTGGGGCGCGGTCGCGGCTCGCGCCCTCGTGTACTGGCTGAAGGACCCGCGCTACGCGGCGAGCATCGTCGTCGTGCCCCTGCTTCCGGTCGTGCTCTGGTGGGCGGGGCGCGAGAGCGGCTCGGACCTGCCCCTGCTGCTCGCCGCCCCGGTCGTGGCGACGATGCTCGCGTTCAGCATCTCCGCGGACGTCTCCTACGACTCCACGGCGTTCGCGCTGCACGTGGTCTCCGGCCTCCGGGGCCGCGACGACCGGCTGGGCCGCGTCGTGGCCTGCGCGTCGTTCTCCCTGCCCGTGGTACTGCTGCTCGCGGTCGTGCCGCCGCTGGCCCTGGGGCGGTCGGAGCTGCTGCCGGTGCTGCTCGGGCTCTCGCTGGGCGCGCTGCTGACCGGCTTCGGCGTGTCGTCGGTGGCCTCCGCCCGGTTCACCTACGGCGTGCCCCAGCCGGGGGAGAGCCCGTTCAAGGCGCCGCCGGGCGGCGGGGTGAGGATGGCGGTCGTCCAACTCGCCGTGGTCGGTGTGATGGGCGTGCTGCTCGCCCCGGAAATCGCGCTCGGCGCCGCGGCCTGGGCCACCGGCTCGGCCACCCTGGCGTGGGCGACCCTGGCCTGCGGGCTCGTCCTGGGCGGCGTGCTGCTGCTGGCCGGGATCCGCCTCGGCGGCCGCTGGTTCGACGCCCGGCTGCCCGAGCTGATGCAGGCGACCGTCCGGAACCGGTGACCGGTCGGGGCCGGCCGCGGGCGTGTGGATTGCGGCGACCGGTCCCCCTGCGTTGGTAGACTGGGCGGCATGAGCCATCCCGCGGACCCGTACGAGAACGACCCCCGCCAGCCCGCCGGTGGCACGGCCACCATCGAGCGCGAGGAACTGCGCGAGGTGGAGCCCGGGGACCGCGAGCGGTTCGCCCACTATGTCCGCAAGGAGAAGATCATGGAGTCCGCCCTGACGGGCGAGCCGGTGATCGCGCTCTGCGGCAAGGTCTGGGTTCCGGGCCGCGACCCGAACAAGTTCCCGGTCTGCCCCGACTGCAAGGCGATCTACGAGGGCCTGCAGGGCACCGGCGGGGACTCCGCCGACGACTAGCCGCGCCGCCCGCGCCCCGGGGACTCCGGGCGTGCGTGGGCGCGCGACCACATCCGGGCCGGCTCGCGGGCGAGCCGGCCCATCCATTTGCGCTACCGCTAGGAGGTCCCGTGGGCGACGCCCTGTTCAGTCTCGGCGAAAGCATGCCGCCGGCCTACCCGGAACGGGCCGCCTGGGGCACTGCGCCGAAGCTGCGGCAGTGGCAGCAGGAGGCCCTCGAGAAGTACTTCACGATGGCGCCGCGCGACTTCCTCGCCGTCGCCACGCCCGGCGCGGGCAAGACGACGTTCGCGCTGCGCGTGGCGGCGATGCTCGTGGAGGCCGGCACCATCAACCGGATCACCGTCGTCGCCCCCACCGACCACCTGAAGCGCCAGTGGGCGGACGCGGCCGCGCGCATCGGCCTGGCGCTCGACCCGAACTTCCGCAACGCCGACGGGCGCCACGGCGCCGGGTACATCGGGGTCGCCGTCACGTACGCGCAGGTCGCCTCGAAGCCGCTCCTGCACCGGGCGAAGACCGAGGCCGCGCGCACGCTGGTGATCCTGGACGAGATCCACCACGGCGGCGACGCGCTCAGCTGGGGCGACGGCATCCGCGAGGCCTTCGAGCCCGCGGCGCGGCGCCTGGCGCTGACCGGAACGCCGTTCCGCTCCGACACGGCCGCGATCCCGTTCGTCGAGTACGCCGAGGACGCCGCCGGGATCCGCCGCTCCCGCGCCGACTACACCTACGGGTACGGCAACGCGCTCAAGGACCACGTCGTGCGGCCGGTCATCTTCATGGCCTACTCCGGCCAGATGCGCTGGCGCACCAGCGCCGGCGAGGAGATGGCCGCCAACCTCGGCGAGGGCTTCACGAAGGACATCACGGCACACGCCTGGCGCACCGCCCTCGACCCGAACGGCGAGTGGATCCCCGCGGTGCTCGCCGCGGCCGATCGCCGCCTCACCGAGGTGCGGCGCACCGTCCCCGACGCCGGCGGCCTGGTCATCGCGACCGACCACGAGGACGCCCGGGCGTACGCGGCCCAGCTCAAGCGGATCACGGGGGAGCCGGTCACGACGATCCTCTCCGACGACGCGAAGGCCTCGGAGAAGATCGAGGAGTTCTCTGCGGGCGAGCAGCGCTGGATGGTCGCGGTGCGCATGGTCTCCGAGGGGGTCGACGTGCCGCGCCTCGCCGTCGGCGTCTACGCCACCTCGACGTCGACGCCCCTGTTCTTCGCGCAGGCCGTCGGCCGCTTCGTGCGCTCGCGGAAGCGCGGCGAGGTGGCGAGCGTGTTCCTGCCCTCCGTGCCCGTGCTCATGGAGCTGGCCAACCAGATGGAGGTCGAGCGCGACCACGCCCTGGACCGGCCCGAGAAGCACGTCGACGACCCGGAGTTCGTCCCCGAGGAGGCCCTCATGGACGAGGCCAACCGGGAGGAGAAGGCGTCGTCCGCGCTGACCGGCCAGAAGTTCGAGGCCCTGGAGTCGGCGGCGGCGTTCGACCGGGTGCTGTTCGACGGCGGCGAGTTCGGCACGGGCGGGGCGATGGGCTCCGACGAGGAGGCGGACTTCCTGGGCATCCCCGGCCTGCTGGACGCGGACCAGGTGGGCACCCTGCTGCGCCAGCGCCAGCTCGAGCACGCCACGCGCCGGAAGGCCGCGCCCGCCGCCGCGGAGCCCGAGCCGGGAGTCGTGGACCACCGCCGCCTCATGGACCTGCGCAGCCAGCTGTCGAAGAGCGTCTCCGCGTGGGCGGCCCGGACCGGGACCCCGCACGGGGTCATCCACACGAAGCTGCGGGAGCAGTGCGGCGGCCCCGCCGTCGCCCAGGCCAGCGCCGACGACCTCCACCGCCGCCTTCAGAAGCTCCAGGGCTGGTTCGTCGGGAGGTCCTGACGCCCTGGCGCGGCCGCCCGCGTCCCGTGGGCCGGGGCGCCGCGCCCGGCGCTAGGAGGCGTGGACCTCGGCGCCGGCGTCGCGCAGCTCGCCCAGGACGCGCTGGACGTTCTCGGGGTGGACGGCGGCCGTGAGCGGGGCGATCACCGAGGTCGTGAACGACGCGGAGACCCCGTCGAGCGCCGTGGCCCGCACGCAGTAGTCCGTCGCGATCCCGACGACCTCGATCTCGTCCACGCCCTGGCCGCGCAGCCACGGCGCGAGCTCCTCGCCGGCCTCGCCGCTGCCGACGCCGCCGTCGGCCGCGTCGCCGCCCGCGGCGGGCGCCGGCGCGCCCGCGTAGCGGCCCTCGAACCCGGAGTACGCGGCCGCGTGCTGGCCCTTGCGGAAGACGGCGTCGACGAGCCCGGCCTCGACCACCGGCGACAGGGCCGGGTGGAGTCGCGCCCCCGCGGAGCCGGCGACGCAGTGCCGTGGCCACGAGTCCACGAAGTCGGGGTGCTCGGAGAAGTGGTCGCCCGGATCGATGTGCCAGTCCTGGGTCGCGACCACCACGTCGTACTCCCCGCGCCGGTCGCGCACGTGCCCCGCGATGGCCGCGGCCACGTCGGCGCCGGCCGGGGTGGCCAGCGAGCCGCCGGGGCAGAAGTCGTTCTGGACGTCCACGATGACGAGTGCCTTGCCCATGGTCCTATTCTCCCTCGACGAACTCGGTCGGCACCACCGGCTCTCCCGGCTGCATGCGGCGCGCGGTCCCGGGCAGCTCGACGACGCTGTCGTGGTGGCGCTGCGTGGCCCGGCGGACGCCCTCGGCCCCCGTCCACCCGTCGACGACGCGGCCCTCCTCCACGAGCGGGACCAGCAGGGGGCGGTCGTTGGAGTCGCCGGCGGGCGGGCGTCCAACGCCGACGACCTCGGCGGTCATGCGGCCGCGCTCGTTGATCCGGCGCAGCGCGAACTTGCGGCCCCCGACGCTGGTCTTGTTCTTCGCCGCCTTGGCGACCGGCACGAAGGCCCCGCCGTCGTCCTCGCGCCCGACCAGCTTGTAGACCATCGACGCCGTGGGCGCGCCCGAGCCGGTGACGAGCTGGGTGCCGACCCCGTACGCGTCCACGGGCGCGGACTGCAGCGCGCCGATCGCGTGCTCGTCCAGGTCGCTCGTGACCATGATGCGGGTGTCGTGGTTGCCCAGGTCGTCCAGCAGCCGCCGCACCCAGCGCGCCTGGTCGACCAGGTCGCCGGAGTCCAGCCGGACGGCGCCGAGCTCGGGGCCGGCGACCTCGACGGCGGTGCGCACGCCCTGCTCCACGTCGTAGGTGTCCACGAGCAGCGTCGTGCCGCGTCCCAGGGACGCGACCTGGGCCTCGAACGCGGCGCGCTCGGTGTCGTGCAGGAGCGTGAAGGAGTGCGCGGCCGTGCCGACCGTCTTGAGGCCGTAGCGCCGGCCCGCCTCGAGGTTGGACGTGCTGTCGAACCCGGCGATGACTGCCGCCCGCGCCGCGGCCACGGCGGACTCCTCCTGGGTGCGGCGCGAGCCCATCTCGATGCAGGGGCGGTCCCCGGCGGAGGCGACCATCCGGGAGGCCGCCGACGCGATGGCCGTGTCGTGGTTCAGGACCGAGAGGATGAACGTCTCCAGGACGCAGGCCTCCGCGAACGTCGACTCGACGACCATGACCGGCGAGTGCGGGAAGTACAGCTCCCCCTCCGCGTAGCCGTGGATGGTGCCGGTGAACCGGAAGCCGGCGAGGTAGTCCAGCGTGCGCTCGTCCACGACCCGGCGGTCCGCCAGGAAGGCCAGCTCCTCGTCGCCGAACCGGAAGGACTCGAGCCCCTCGAGGATCCGGCCGGTGCCGGCGACGACGCCGTACCGCCTCCCGTCGGGCAGGCGGCGGGCGAACGCCTCGAAGACGGAGCGCCGGTGCGCGGCCCCCGAGTGCAGGGACGCCTCGAGCATGGTCAGTTCGTAGTGGTCGGTGTACAGCGCGGTGGGGTGCAGCCGCATGGGGCGGGGCTCCTCGTTGGGTGCGGGGTCGGGGCTCCACACTCTAGCGGTGGGCCGCGCCTCGGCGGCGTAGAATGGGGCACATGCCCGCACCGATCTCTTCCACCGACGTGCTCGAGCGGCCGGAGACCCGCGAGCGCGCGGACCGCGACGTCCCGTACGTCCTGATTGTCTGGAACGACCCCGTCAACCTCATGAGCTACGTCAGCTACGTCTTCCGCAGCTACTTCGGCTACGACGAGGCGAAGGCGAACTCGCTCATGCTCGAGGTGCACCACCGCGGCCGCTCCGTCGTCGAGACCGCCTCGCGCGAGAAGGTCGAGGCCGACGTCGAGGCGATGCACGGCTTCGGCCTGTGGGCCACCTTCCAGCGGGCCGACGAGTCGTAAGTGGCGGCCACGGGTTTCAAGGACACGCCGCGCGGCATCGTCGCGGCCATGGACGCCGCCGAGCGCGACCTGCTGCGCTCCCTCTTCGAGGACGTCGTCAAGCTCCTCGACGACGGCGGCGGGGCGCCCACGGGGGTGGATCCCGAGGATCCGCTGTGGGCGCTGACCGGGATGGACCCCAACTCGGACGCCGCCGTCGCGCCGCCCGCCGACCCGGCCGTGCGGCGCCTGCTGCCGGACGCCGTGGCGGGGGACGCGGAGGCCTCGCTCGAGTTCCGCCGGCTCACCGAGCGCGGCCTGCGCGAGGCGAAGCTGGGGGGCCTGCGCGCGGCCGCGCTGGCCGTCGAGACCAGCCCCGTCGTGCTGGACCGCGCCGCGGCGCCGCGGTTCGCCGCCGCGCTGAACGACGTGCGGCTCGTGCTCGCCGAGCGGCTCGGGCTGGAGACGGAGGAGGACGCCGAGCGGATCCACGACATCGTGGACGTCCGCAACGTGGAGGACGTCGACGAGTACCTGGCGCTGGTCTACAACTTCGTGACGTGGCTCCAGGAGAGCCTGATGCAGGCGCTGGCCCAGTCGTTGTGACTTCGGCGACATTCGCCCGACGCCGCCTCGGCCTTCCGGCGGCAGGCAGTATCCTCGGTACACCATGACCATCCCAACCGGCCCGCACGCGACCGCGGCCCCGGGGTCGTCGCCCCGGGCGGTTTCGCCCCTGGGCATCTTCGACTCCGGCGTCGGCGGCCTGACCGTCTGCCGGGCCGTCATCGACCAGCTCCCGAACGAGTCCGTCCTTTACGTGGGCGACACGGCCCGCAGCCCGTACGGGCCGCTGCCGATCGCCGAGGTCCGCGCCAACGCGCTGGACGTGATGGACGAGCTCGTCGACGCGGGCGTCAAGCTGCTGGTCATCGCGTGCAACTCCGCCTCGGCCGCCGTCCTGCGCGACGCGCGCGAGCGCTACACGGCCCGCTACGGGATCCCGGTGGTCGAGGTGATCCAGCCCGCGGTGCGGCGCGCGGTCGCCGCGACGCGGAACGGGCGCATCGGCGTCATCGGCACCCAGGCGACCGTCGGCTCCCGGGCCTACGAGGACGCGTTCGCCGCCGCCCCGCACCTGTCCATCACGTCCGCCGCCTGCCCGCGCTTCGTGGAGTTCGTCGAGCGCGGGGTCACGGCGGGCGACGAGCTGCTCGCGGCGGCGGAGGAGTACCTCGCGCCGCTGCGCGACGCGGGCGTGGACACGCTCGTGCTCGGCTGCACGCACTACCCGCTGCTCACCGGCGTCATCTCCTACGTGATGGGCGACGGGGTCACGCTGGTCTCCAGCGCGGAGGAAACGGCCAAGGACGTCTACGGCGCGCTGATGCGTCACGGGCTGGCCAACGACGGGGGACTGCCGGTGGAGCGGCGCTTCGTCGCCACCGGCGACGCCGCGGCCTTCGGCGGGCTCGCCCGCCGGTTCCTCGGTCCGGAGGTCGGCCACGTGGAGCACGTCGGACACCTCGCGGAGCGGTACCCGACCGGCTCGATCGCCCGGGTCCCGCTCGCCGCCGCACCGGGGGGAACGCCGTGAAGCTCACCATCATCGGCTGCACCGGGTCCTTCCCCGGCCCCGGCTCCCCTGCGTCCTGCTACCTCGTCAGCGCGAACGACGGCGAGCGGACCTGGAAGATCCTGCTGGACCTGGGCAGCGGGGCGCTCGGCGTGCTGCAGCGCTACACGGACATCAGGGACCTGGACGGCATCTTCCTGTCCCACCTGCACCCCGACCACTGCATGGACCTGTGCGGGATGCACGTGGCCATCCACTGGGACCCCAACGGGTGGGGCCGCGAGCGGATGCTCGTGTGGGGGCCCGCAGCCACGGCCGACCGCATGGCGACCGCGTACGGGCTGCCGCTGGACCCGGGCATGCACGAGGACTTCGACTTCCGCCGCTGGGCGGCGCGCAAGCCCGTGGAGGTGGGTCCGTTCACCATCACGGCCTTCCCGGTGCGCCATCCGATCGAGGAGGCGTACGCCTTGCGCGTGGAGGCGCGCGAGCCGGACGGCGAGGGCCGGATCCGCACCTCCGTCCTGGCGTACTCCGGGGACACGGACACCTGCGACGGACTCGTGGAGGCCGCGCGGGGCGCCGACATGTTCCTGTGCGAGGCGGCGTTCGAGGAGGGGCGCGACGACGGGATCGACGGCGTCCACCTCACCGGCAAACGGGCCGGGGAGATGGCGAGCGAGGCCGGCGTCGACCGGCTCCTGCTCACCCACATCCCCGTGTGGACGGACCTGAACACCGTCGTCGAGGAGGCCAAGGGCGCCTACGCCGGCGGCATCGCGATCGCCGTCTCCGGCGTCACGTACGGCGTCTACTCGGGCAACCAGCTGGGCGCCCCGGCCGCGCCGCCGACGGCGCCGCAGCCCCTGGTGCGGCGCGGCCGCCAGCGCCGCTGGAGCTGACGGCGGCCCGGCACCCTTAGGCTGGTGCCATGACTTCGACTCCCGCACAGACCGTGCGCGCCGACGGGCGCGCCCCCGACCAGCTGCGGCCGATCGCCATCACCCGCGGCTGGTCGACCCAGGCCGAAGGCTCCGCCCTCATCGAGTTCGGCAACACCCGCGTGCTGTGCACCGCGTCGTTCACGGAGGGCGTCCCGCGCTGGCTCAAGGGCGAGGGCCGCGGCTGGGTCACGGCCGAGTACGCGATGCTGCCGCGCGCCACGAACACGCGCTCCGACCGCGAGTCCGTCAAGGGCCGCGTCGGCGGGCGCACGCACGAGATCTCGCGCCTCATCGGCCGGTCGCTGCGCTCGATCATCGACACGAAGGCGCTGGGCGAGAACACCATCGTCCTCGACTGCGACGTGCTCCAGGCGGACGGGGGGACGCGGACCGCCGCGATCACGGGTGCCTACGTCGCGCTGGCGGATGCCGTGCGCTGGGCCGTCGGGCGCGGTCTCGTGGGCCGCAACGCCCAGGTCCTCAAGGACACGGTGGCGGCCGTCAGCGTGGGCATCATCGACGGCGTGCCCATGCTGGACCTGCCCTACGTGGAGGACGTCCGCGCCGAAACGGACATGAACGTCGTCGTCACCGGCGGCGGGGACTTCGTGGAGGTCCAGGGAACCGCCGAGGGCGCGCCCTTCCGCCGCGCCGAGCTCGACGCGCTCCTGGACCTCGCGCTGGCCGGCACCGCCGAACTGGCCCGCATCCAGGTCGAGACGCTGGGGGAGGACGGCCGGTGAGCGGGCCCCGCCTGGTGCTGGCCACCCGCAACGCCGGCAAGCTGCGCGAGCTGCGGGAGATCCTGCGCGACCGCGTCCCCGGGCTGGACGTGGACACCGAGGTCGTCGACGCCGCCGCCCTCGCGGCACCGGACGTCGCGGAGACGGGGACCACGTTCGAGGAGAACGCGCTGCTGAAGGCCCGCGCCGTCGCCGAGGCCACCGGCCTCGTGGCGGTTGCCGACGACTCGGGCCTCGCCGTCGACGTCCTCGGCGGCGCCCCCGGGATCTTCTCCGCCCGCTGGGCCGGGCGCCACGGGGACGACGCGGCGAACCTCCGCCTGCTCCTCGACCAGCTGTCCGACATCGACGAGTCCCACCGCGGCGCGGCGTTCGTGTGCGCGGCCGCGCTGGCGGTCCCCGGCGGGGGCGACCACGTCGAACGCGGGACCCTGTCCGGGTCGCTGCTGCGCGAACCCAGGGGCGACGGCGGCTTCGGCTACGACCCGATCCTGCGCCCCGAGGGGCTCAAGCTCAGCTGCGCCGAGCTGGCGCCCGAGAAGAAGAACGCGATCAGCCACCGCGGCAAGGCGTTCCGTGCGCTGGTTCCGCATGTCGCCAACGCGCTGGGCGTGACCCCGGCCTGACGCCCGGGCCGCCGCTGCGGTGTCCGACACACGGACCCGCAGAGGGGCCGCGGCGGGCGGCGGGCTGGGGCACAATGGAAGGCGATGCTATCCCACCTTCCGACCGCCGCGTCCGAGTCCGCCTCCCAGTCCGGGGGCTCCCTCGGCGCCATCGCCGACTGGGCCGTCGGCCTCATGGAGACGATCGGCCCTCCCGGCGCCGCCCTCGCGATCGCCCTCGAGAACCTGTTCCCGCCGCTGCCGTCGGAGGTGATCCTGCCGCTGGCGGGCTTCACCGCGAGCCGGGGCTCGTTCACGCTGTTCGAGGCCATCGTCTGGTGCACGATCGGCTCGGTGGTGGGCGCCATCGCGCTCTACTGGGTCGGCCGCGCCCTGGGCCGCGAGCGGACGCGCCGGCTCGCCTACCGCCTCCCGCTCGTGGACATCGGCGACGTCGACCGCGTGGAGGCGTGGTTCGACAAGCACGGGGCGTCCACGGTCTTCTTCGGCCGGATGATCCCCATCTTCCGTTCGCTGATCTCCATTCCCGCGGGCGTCACGGCCATGCCGCAATGGAAGTTCATCCTGCTGACGACGGCGGGGAGCCTCGTCTGGAACTCGCTGTTCATCGTCGCGGGGTTCTACCTCGGCGAGAACTGGCACGTGGTCGAGGAGTACGCCTCCATCTTCCAGAAGGTCGTCATCGCGCTCGTGCTCGCCGCCGTGGCCTGGTTCGTCGTGTCCAAGGTCCGGGGCCACCGGCACGAGCGGGCCCAGGAGCGGCGCGAGGAAGCGCCGTGAGCCTCGACTTCACCGCCATCGACTTCGAGACCGCCAACGGTTTCCGCGGGTCGGCGTGCAGCGTCGGGCTGGTGCGCGTGCGGGGCGGCGCCGTCGCCGAACGCGCCACGTGGCTCATGCGGCCGCCCGCCGGCTACGACCACTTCGACCCGCGCAACGTGCAGATCCACGGCATCACCCCGCACATGGTCGCCGGCGCGCCCCGGTTCGGCGAGCTCTTCGGCGCCATGGCCGCGTTCATCGGCGAGGACACGCTCGTCGCCCACAACGCGGCCTTCGACCTCGGGGTCATCCGCTCCGGGCTCGAGGTCTCCGAGCTGGCCGGCCCCGCCTACGACTTCGCGTGCACGGTCAAGCTCTCCCGCAAGTGCTACTCCCTGCCGTCCTACTCCCTTCCCTTCGTCGCGGAGGCGGCCGGGAGCCCGCTGGAGAACCACCACGACGCCGGCGCCGACGCCGAGGCCTGCGCGTCGATCATGATCGACATCGGCCGGCGCCACGGCTCCGGGACGGTGGCCGACGCGGCAGGCACCCTGGGGGTGGCCCTGGGGCGCCACGAGGCCTACGTGCCGGGGGACGAACTGTCCCGCGCCACGCGCGACGCCCGGGGGTGGCGTTCCGCGGGCCACGCGATCCCGCAGCAGCCCGAGTGGGCGCTGTGGCCCCAGGAAGGCGAGAACCCCGAGCCCAACCCGGACGCCGACCCGTCCCACCCGCTCCACGGGGAAACCGTGGTGTTCACGGGCAACCTGGGCATCAGCCGGTCCGAAGCCAAGCGGCGGGCCGCCACGATGGGGGCCCGCACGGCGAACCGGGTCACGCTGGCGACCACGGTCCTCGTCGTGGGCGACGGGTTCGTCGCCTCGGACCTGAACTCCGGACGCCTGACGGCGAAGGCGCGGCGCGTGTTGACGCTGCGCGAACGCGGCGTCGAGGTGTCGGTCGTGGGCGAGGGCGAATTCCTCCAGATGGTCGGCGGACCCTGGCCCGCCGCCGTCCCCGCCGGGGCGTAGCCGCCGGCCCCGCCGGGGGTCGACGTCCCCGCGCCTAGGTTCCCGTGGCCGCGGCCACCTGGCGGTTCCACCGGTCCGCCAGGCCGGCCAGGGCGTCCGCGGAGGGGGCCGCATCGACGTCGATCTGCGCCGGCGCCGCGATGCCGCGGAGGTTCCCGGCGAGACAGTCGATGTCGGTGTCCCCGGCCGGGGACCCGTCCAGGGCGGCCTCGACGGCCGAGCGCAGTGCCCCGCCGGCGACGCCCGCGGGCGCGTCCTCGGCGAGGAACGCGCGCAGGACGCCCTGCGGGTCGGTCTCGGCAAGGGCCGCGCGCACCAGCAGTGCCGTCCTGGCCGCCGCGGCCTGCGCGGCCGTCCCGTGCGTCAGCGCGGCGGCGTCGCGCGCCAGCTTCGCCGTCGTGCTTTCCTCGACCAGCGGAAGGAACCCGACCACGGCGGCCCGCGCCAGAACCCCGGCGCCGTCCGGTGCCCCAGCGACGGGGCGGGCGACGGTGCCCATGTCGGGGTGGGACAGCCCCGCCGGGTTGGCCGGGTCCCCGGAGACGAGGCCACCGGAGGCGGCTCCCTCGAGGGCACCGTCAATCCACCGGTCGAGGGGCTCCGGGGCGTGCGGGGGGAACGACCCGGTGGCGAACCGGCGCCAACGGAGCCCGGCGAGCCACAGGCAGGCCGCCTCGTCGGCCGCCGCCCCGTCGTTCGCCCACTCCAGGGCCTCGGTCAGGCCGTCCAGCGCGAACCACTGCAGCGTGGAGGCCTCGCTGGGGCGTCCGGCGCGCGCCGAGGCCGTGGCTCCGGCGGCCAGAGACGACAGAAGAAGGTCGGGGGACTGGGGGCGTGGGGTCGTTGCTGGCACCCGCCAATTCTAGCGAGTCCACCGGTGGCCACGTCCCGCCCCAACCCGTCGGTCGGGGACGCTAGGGTGATTCGCATGCGCCTGCTCCATACCTCCGACTGGCACCTCGGCCGCTCGTTCCACGGCACCGGAATGCTCCCCGCCCAGGAGCGGTTCGCCGACCAGCTCGTCGAGACCGTCCGCTCCGAGGGGATCGACGCCGTCCTCGTGGCGGGCGACGTGTACGATCGCGCCCTGCCCGGCGTCGACGCCGTCAGCCTGTTCGACGAGACGCTGTCGCGCCTGGCGGACGCCGGAGCCGCGGTCGTGGCCACGAGCGGCAACCACGACTCCGCGCTGCGGCTCGGATTCGGGGCCCGCCTGCTGTCCCGCTCCGGTGTCCACCTCCTGACCGACCCCGGGACCCTTGAGTCTCCCGTCGTCCTCCCCGGGGAGGGATTCGACGTCGCGGTCTATGGCCTGCCCTACCTGGAACCGCGCCTCGTGGCCGACCGCCTCGGCGTCGACGCCCCCGGGCATGCGCCGGTCCTGCAGGCTGCCCTGGACCGGGTGCGGGCCTCGCACGCCGCGCTGGTGTCCGCGGCCGGAAGGCCGGCCCACTCCGTGGCCATGGCCCACGTTTTCGCCGCCGGGTCCGAGCCCAGCGACTCCGAGCGCGTGCTGGCCGTCGGCGGGCTGGACACGGTTCCGGTGCCGTACTTCTCCGACTTCACCTACGCGGCGCTGGGCCACCTGCACGGGCGCCAGCGTTTGGCCGACAACGTGCGGTACAGCGGATCGCCCCTGGCCTACTCCTTCTCGGAGGCCTCCCATTCGAAGGGGGCCTGGCTGGTCGAGCTCACGCCGGCCGGCCTGGGAGCCGTCCACCCGGTGGACTGGGCCCCCCAGCGGGCCTTGGCGGTGCTCTCGGGCCCGCTGGAAGAGCTCCTGGCCGATCCCGGACTCGGCGCGGCGGAGGGCGCCTGGTGCCAAGTCACCCTCACGGACCGCGACCGCCCGGCCCAGGCGATGGAGCGCCTGCGGCGCCGGTTCCCGCACACGCTGGAGCTGCGCTTCGCGCCGGCCGGCGGTCCGCGTTCCGACCCGTCGAGCTACCGGGACCGGCTGGCGAGGGCCGAGAACCCGCTCGACGTGTGTGCGGGATTCGTGGACCACGTCCGGGAACGCCCGGTCGACGGGCCGGAGGGCGAACTGCTTCAGGACGCGCTCGGCACCGTCGTGGCCGGGGTCGCGCGGTGAGGCTGCACAGGCTCCGGTTGCAGGCCTTCGGGCCGTTCGCGGGCCGGGAGGAGATCGACTTCGACGTCCTGTCGGAGGCGGGGCTGTTCCTGCTCGATGGGGAGACGGGCGCCGGCAAGACCAGCGTGCTGGATGCCGTCTGCTATGCCCTGTACGGGGCCCTGCCGGGGGCCCGGGAGGGCAGCCGCAGCCTCCGCAGCGACCACGCTGCGTCCGGTGCGGCACCCGAAGTCGTCTGCGAATTCACTGCGGGTTCCCGGCGCTTCGAGGTCACCCGCTCGCCGTCGTGGCAGCGGCCCGCGAAGAGGGGCGGCGGCACCACCACCGCGCAGGCCAAGAGCCTGCTGCGGGAGTGGGTCGGTGGCGTGTGGGTGGAGAAGTCTGCCCGCAACGACGAGGTCTCCGCCGAGCTCCGGGCCGTCCTCGGGATGGGCAAGGAGGAGTTCACGCGGGTGGCCATGCTCCCGCAGGGCGAGTTCGCCCGGTTCCTGCGGGCCAAGGACAAGGAACGGGAGGACCTGCTCAAGCGGCTCTTCGACACGAGCCTGTACGCCTCCCTGGAGCAGGAGCTCGCGGAACGCCTCGCGTCGGCCCGCCGGGCCTGCGAGGATGCGGTGCGGGAACGCGATGAACTGCGCGCCGCGGTGGCCGAGGACGCCACCGCGTGCCTGGGACCGGAGGCAGCCGGGCCTGCGGCGGCCGACGGGGTGGGGCCCGGCGGTAGCGCCGCGCGCGGGGAGGGACTGGAGCCCGACGCGCCGGCCTCCGGCGGCGGGGCCCCGGGCGACGGAGAGGTTCGCCCCGGCGGAGCGGACGCCGAACGGCCCGGTGTTGCCGAGGGCGCTGGCGCCGGGGACGGCGGCACAGCGGGAGACGGGGACGACGCTTCCTTTCTGGACCGCATCGGGGAGCGGCTGGAGCGCCACCGCGGGTCCGCGGCCGCCGCCTCGGCTGCCGCGCAGGCCGGGGCGGAGCATGCCCGCGCCGAGCTCGACGCCCTCGAACGGCGGAGCGAGCGCCACGCGCGGCTGGCCGAGCTGCGCACGCGCCGCTCGGCCCACGCGGCCGGCAGCGCCGCCGCCGCCGCGCAGCGGGACCAGCTGGAGGCACACGCCCGGGCCGAGCGCGTCCGCGACGCCGCCACGGGCCACGACCGGGCCGAGGCGTCTCGCGCGGCGGCGGCAAAGCAACGTGCGGAAGCGGACGCCCTGGCCGCGGGCAACCCGCTGGCGGCCTCCTACCTGGCCGCGGGGAGCGGCACCTCGGCTGCAGCACGGAGCGCTGCCGACGACGCCGCCGTCGTGCAGGCCGCCGCGGGGGAGGAGGAGGCGCTCCGCGAATCCCGGCGGGCCGCCGAGAAGTCGCGGGCCGCGGCCACGGCGGCCGCGGCGGAAGCGGCGACCCTGCGGGAGCGGCAGGCCGGGGTGGAGGCGGGATTGCCCGGCCTCAGGACCGACATGGAGCAGGCCGCCGAGCTCGCGGCAACGCACCAACAGCGGGCCGCCGACGTCGAGCGGGCCCGGGACCGGCACGCCGCCGCCGAACACGCGCAGGCCTGCCGCCAGCGGAGCCGGGCCGCGGAGGAGGAGTGGGCGCGCGCCCAGGGCGCAGCCTTGGGCGCCCGGGAAGAGGCCGTTCGCGTCGGCCGCGCCCGATGGGCGCGCTACGCCGCCGCGCTGGCCGCCGACCTGGAACCCGGTGCGCCGTGTCCCGTCTGCGGCGGAACAGAGCACCCCGCGCCCGCGCGGGACGGCGCCGTCGCGTTCTCCGAGGCCGACGAGGAACGGGCGCGCTCCGCCGCCGAGGCCGCGGAGGCCGTTGCGGACACGGCCCGGGGCGTGCTCGCGGCGGCCCGCGAGGAGGAGTCCGCAGCCCGCGGCCGGGCGGGAGACGTGGAGCCGGACACCGCTCTGGCGGCCCTGCGCGCGGCGGAGGCCGCCGAACGCGCCGCCGCCGAGGCCGCCGCACGGGCCGAAGCGGCGGCCGCGGCACTCGCCCGGGCTGAGGCCACGCTCGACACGCTGACTGCACGCGTGGCTTCCGCCGAACGTGACCACGACGCGCACCACGTGCGGGCCGGCGAGGCAGAGCGCACGGCTGCGGAGTACGCCCAACGGATCGATGCCCTGCGGGACGGCTACCCATCCATCCGGGCCCGGCTTCGGGCGCTGGAGGCCGTCCGGGGGATGCTCGCCGACGCCGCGGCCGCCCGCGACCGGCTGGCCGCCTGCGAGTCCGCGGAGAGCGACGCGGCCGAGCGGCTCGGCGAGGCGCTGCGCGCCCAGGGCTTTGCCGACCGGGGTGCGGCGGACGCCGCCCTCCTGGCCCCCGGGTTTGCGGCCGAGGTGTCCCGCGCGGTGGCCGCCTTCGACCGGGAGGACAGCGCCCTCGAGGCCTTGTCCGGCACCGCCGAGGTGTCTTCCGCCCTGGAGGACGAGGCGGCGGGCCGGTCCGCGCCGTCGCCCGGGGAGACCGTGGCCGCGCGCGAGGCGGCCGTCGCCGCCCGGGAGGCCGCTGTGTCGGCGGCAGGACGACTGGCGGTCCTCGACGACTACGCACGGCGCTTCACCAAGCAGTCGGGGCGGCTTCGGGGTCTCGCGGCGCGGTTGGGGCCGCTCCTGGCCGAACACGACCGCGTCCGGGGGCTGGCCGACGTCGCGCGGGGCGCGGGGGAGAACCGCTACCGGATGTCACTGTCCACCTACGTCCTCGCGGCGAGGCTCGAGGACGTCGCCGCCGCCGCGACCGAGCGGCTGCAGGTCATGACGGCCCAGCGGTATTCGCTCGTGCACCACGACGCCGGGGGCGGCCGCGGGCGGGGAGGGCTGGGCCTGCAGGTCGTCGACGCATGGACCGGCCAGCGGCGCGACACGTCGACGCTGTCCGGCGGGGAGTCCTTCATGGCCTCGCTCGCCCTGGCCCTCGGCCTGGCCGACACGGTCCAACACCGCGCCGGCGGCATCGACATGGAGACCCTCTTCGTCGACGAGGGTTTCGGCAGCCTCGACGCCGGGACCCTGGAGCTCGTCATGGACGCGCTCGATGGGCTACGCCGCGGGGGCCGCGTCGTCGGCCTGGTCAGCCACGTCGCCGAGATGAAGCAGCGCATTCCCACGCGCCTGCACGTGCGCAAGCGGCGGAGCGGGTCGACGATCGACGCCCCGTCCACCCTGGGGGCGCCCGCCGCGAAGGATGCGGACGCCGGCCACGGCGCCCTCCCGGCGGACGGCGCACCGGCGGGCGCGGCACTCGACGCGACCGCCCGCTAGCCGCCGAGCGCGCGCCGCACCGACTCGGCCGCACGGATCAGCCGTGCGCCCAACTCGTCGGAGTCGATGTCCGTCGAGGCGGTGGTGAACACCACGGCCAGTGCGGCCGGCAGGTGCCCGGGAACCCGCAGGGGCGCCGCGAGCGACGTCACGCCCTTGATGACCTGGTCGCGGCTCGAGGCGTAGCCCGCCGCGCGGGCGAGCAACGCGACCTCTCCGTACGGCTGGCCCGGCGCCTCCTCCGCCCATTCGGCGGGGGAGAACGCCGACTGGATGGCGATCCCCGGGGCCCCGCGTTCGACCGGATGCCGCGACCCCGGACGCTGGACCACCATGCCCTGTACCCCGCGCGGCTCGACCGTGAGCAGGGTCGTGCAGTCGTGGTGGTCCCAGACGGCCAGGAACGCGGTCATGCCGAGCTCGTTGGCCAGGGCGCCGAGCTCCGGCAGGACCGCGGACTGCAGGTCCCGCTGCACGCCGCGCGCCAGGGCGGCGAGACCGGGGGCGCCCTCCACGCGCCCGGTGTCGTCGCGCATCACCAGGGCATGGTCCTCGAGGGTGCGGAGGATCCGGTAGGCGATCGAGCGGTGGACGCCGAGTCCCGCGGCGAGTTCCGCGATGCTCATCGCCTCGGGCGCCTCCGCGAGCAACTCGAGGGCCCGAAGGCCGCGGGACAGGGTCTGCGAGTGGGACGTCGGCTTCTCTGTCGTCGGCATCGGTCTCCTTGCGTCGCGGGGCTGCTTCGGCCGGTGGCAGGACGGCCGGCACCCTACCCCCGATTCGATATTAGAACACAACGTTCGATTATCGAACAACCAAATCCGCGATGCGCCCGGTGTGACACCCGCCACGGGTGGTCGTGTAACATGTGACACACCCTTACCGTCCGAACGGTCGGTCATGAAGCGACTCAACCCGCAGCGCCGCTGCTCGCACCCACGGAGTTCCGATGGCAACTATCGACCCGACAGTCCACAACCGCGCGGAGGAGCGCAAGGTGCTCGCGGGCACCCTGGTCGGCACCTCCATCGAGTGGTACGACTTCTTCATCTACGCCCAGGCCGCCGCGATCGTGCTGGGCCCGCTGTTCCTGACGCCCGTGGCGCAGGAGAGCCCGGGGCTGGCCCAGATCCTGGCCTTCGCCACGATCGGCATCTCGTTCCTGTTCCGGCCGCTGGGCGCCATCGTCGCCGGCCACCTCGGCGACCGCCTCGGCCGCAAGCAGATGCTCGTGATGACGCTGATCCTCATGGGCGCCGCGACGGCGCTCATCGGCATCCTGCCCACCTACTCGCAAATCGGTGCCGCCGCTCCCGTCCTGCTGATCTTCCTGCGCATCGTGCAGGGCTTCTCCGCCGGCGGCGAGTGGGGCGGCGCCGCGCTGATGTCCGTCGAGCACGCCCCGGTCCACCGCCGCGGCTTCTTCGGGGCCTTCCCCCAGATCGGCGTCCCGATCGGCATGATCCTCGCCACGGGCGTCCTGTGGGTGCTGACGACCTCGATGGGCCCCGATGCCTTCAACGCCTGGGGCTGGCGCATCCCGTTCCTGTTCTCCATCGTGCTGATCGTCGTCGGCTGGTTCATCCGCCGCTCCGTCGAGGAGTCGCCCGTCTTCCGCGCCATGCAGCTGCGGAAGAAGGAGTCGTCGGCGCCGCTGGGCCAGCTCTTCCGGCGCAACACCAAGGAGGTCGTGCTCTGCGCCCTGATCTTCCTGGCCAACAACGCCGCTGGATACCTGTTGATCGCCTATTTCCTCGGCTACACGACCAATGAGCTGGGCATGGAACGGCCGCCGGTGCTGTTGACCACGACCCTCGCCGCGTTCGGGTGGCTGGCCTTCACGCTGATCGGCGGCTGGATCTCCGACCGGATCGGCCGGATCAGGGCCTTCCAGATCGGCTACGCGATCGTCCTCGTCTGGGCCGTGCCGATGTGGTTCCTGATCGACACCGCCAACCTGTTCATGCTGTTCATTGCGGCATTCGTGCTGACCGTCGGGCTCGGCCTCTCCTACGGACCGCAGTCGGCGCTCTACGCCGAGATGTTCCCGGCCAAGGTCCGCTACTCCGGCGTCTCCATCGGCTACGCGATCGGCGCCATCATCGGCGGGGCGTTCGCACCGACTATCGCCGAGGCCATCTACACCTCGACCGGGCAGTCCTGGGGCATCGGCGTCTACATCGCCGTCGCCACCGTCGTGTCCCTCGTGTCCGTCTCGCTCGTGGGGGAGACCCGCGGCGTCGACCTGCACGTCGAGGAGGTCCACGAGGAGTACCTGCGCGAGCACCCCGAGGCGGTCGACGAGCTGGGCGTCGCCGGCGACGAGGAGCACCACCAGCAGGATGGCCACCTCCGCCACGGCCAGGCGCACGGACGCCACACGCGCTAGCGCGCGTTCCCCGCGCTGAGGCGCACTCCGAAGGCCCGGTCCCGGGAGGGGCCGGGCCTTCGGTATGCCCCGGCGGGGCGGCGCCCGGCCGGGACCGTGCCCGGGAAGCGGCGGCACAACGACGGCGGGCCGCCCCCACGGTGGTGGGGACGGCCCGCCGCGGGGTCCGTGGGGCCGGGCTAGAGCTGGTTGCCCAGCTTGAAGCCCTTGGAGGCCTCGCCGTGGTACGAGCCGGACTCGTCGTTGGCGCGGGTGTAGGAGAACCCGTCGGCGCCGATGGTGACGTCCATCTCCGAGTCGTCCGTGCGCTTGACGACCTCCTTCGGGTTGCCGTCGAGATCCAGGACCAGGGACGCCTCGGTGTACCAGGACGGGACGACGGGGTTGCCCCACCAGTCGCGGCGCTGGTTGTCGTGCACGTCCCAGGTGACGACGGGGTTGTCCGGGTCGCCGGTGTAGTAGTCCTGCGTGTAGATCTCGATGCGGTGCCCGTCCGGATCCAGGATGTAGAGGTAGAACGCGTTGGACACGCCGTGGCGGCCCGGGCCGCGCTCGATGTGGTCGGACATCCGCAGGGCGCCGAGCTTGTCGCAGATCGCCAGGATGTTGTGCTTCTCGTGGGTGGCGAAGGCGACGTGGTGCATCCGGGGGCCGTCGCCACCGGTCATCGCCGTGTCGTGGACGGTCGGCTTGCGGCGCATCCAGGCGGCGTACACCGTGCCCTGGTCGTCCTGGATGTCCTCGGTGACGCGGAAGCCGAGGTCCTGCATGAACTTCGTGGCCCGCGGCACGTCGGGGGTGACCTGGTTGAAGTGGTCCAGGCGCACCAGGGCGCCCGGCGTGTACAGGTCGTAGCGCCAGGCGAGGCGCTCGACGTGCTCGACGTCGTAGAAGAACTCGTACGGGAAGCCCAGCGGGTCCTCGACGCGGACCGAGTCGCCGATGCCCTTGGTGAAGCCCTCCTTGCGGCGCTCCACGCGGCAGCCGAGCTCCTCGTAGAAGGCCACGGCCTTGTCCAGCTCCTCGGGGCTGCGCACCCGGTAGGAGAACGCGGCGACGGCGGCCCGGGGGCCCTGGCGGAGCACCAGGTTGTGGTGGATGAACTCCTCCAGCGACCGGAGGTAGACGGTGTTCTCGTCCTCCTCGGTCACGGTGAGGCCGAGCACCTCCACGTAGAACTCGCGCGAGCGCTTCAGGTCGGTGACCACGAGCTCCATGTAGGCGCAGCGCAGGATGTCCGGCGCCGGGGCCTTCGGGGTCGGGATGGGGTTGTCGGACTTGATCGGTGCCTCCTGCGAGACGTAGAAGCCCGAGGACGTCAGCGTCCGGTCGTCAGGGTTCGTCATGGCTGTCCTTGCTGTGTTCGGGTTGGGTGGGGCGGGATGGCGTTGGGCCTGGGCCGCGGCTCAGGCCTGGAGCTTTTCGGCGGCGTCCTCCTGGCGGCCGAAGACCGGGTTGTGCACCTCGCCGAGGTTGATGTGCACGGCCTGCTGGTCGGTGTAGAAGTCGATCGAGCGGTAGCCGCCCTCGTGGCCCAGGCCCGAGGCCTTGACGCCGCCGAAGGGGGTGCGCAGGTCGCGGACGTTGTTGGAGTTCAGCCACACCATGCCGGCCTCGACGTCCTGGGCGAAGTTGTGGGCCCGCTTCAGGTCGTTGGTCCAGATGTAGGCGGCCAGTCCGTACCGGGTGTTGTTGGCCAGCTCCAGTGCCTCCTCGTCCGTGTCGAACGGGGTGATGGCGACGACGGGGCCGAAGATCTCCTCCTGGAAGATCCGGGCGTCCGGGGCGACGTCGGCGAAGACGGTCGGCTGGATGAAGTTGCCCTCCGGGAACGCCTCCGGGCGGCCGCCGCCGGCGGTCAGGCGGGCCTCCTGCTTGCCGATCTCGACGTAGGACATGACCTTCTCGAAGTGCTCCGGGTGGACCAGGGCCCCGACCTCGGTCGTCTCGTCGTGCGGCAGGCCGACCTTCACGCGCTTGGCCTGGGCGGAGTAGCGCTCCACGAACTCGTCGTAGATGCCGCGCTGGACCAGGATGCGGGAGCCGGCGGTGCAGCGCTCGCCGTTGAGGGAGAACACGCCGAAGATCGTCGCGTCGATGGCGGCGTCCAGGTCGGCGTCCTCGAAGACGACGGCGGGGGACTTGCCGCCGAGCTCCATGGACAGGCCCTTGAGGTACGGGGCCGCGTTGCCGAAGATGATCTGTCCGGTGCGGGACTCGCCCGTGAAGGAAATCAGCGGCACGTCCGGGTGCTTGACCAGGGAGTCGCCGGCGTAGCCCTCCTCGCCGTAGCCGTGGACGATGTTGAAGACGCCCTTCGGCAGGCCAGCCTCCTCGAAGATGCCCGGCCACAGGGACGCGGACAGCGGGGTGAACTCGGCCGGCTTCAGGACGACCGTGTTGCCGGTGGCCAGCGCCGGGCCCAGCTTCCAGGACTCGAGCATGAACGGGGTGTTCCAGGGGGTGATGAGGCCGGCGACGCCGATCGGCTTGCGGTTGACGTAGTTGGCCTGGCGCCCGGGGACCTTGAAGGCGTCGTCGTGCTGGGACACGATCAGGTCCGCGAAGAAGCGGAAGTTCTCCGCGGCGCGGCGGGCCTGCCCGAGCGCCTGCTTGATCGGCAGCCCCGTGTCGTAGCACTCCATCTCGGCGAGGTCCTGGCCGCGGGACTCGACGATGTCGGCGATGCGGTGCAGGATGCGGGAGCGCTCGCGCGGCAGCATGCCCGGCCACGGGCCGTTCTCGAACGCGTCCTTGGCGGCGGCGACGGCGGCGGCGACGTCGGCGACCTTGCCGGAGGCGGCCTTGATGTAGGGCTTGTTGGTCACCGGGTCCAGGACGTCGAAGGTGTCGCCGTCGATGGAGTCGACGTGCTCGCCGTTGATGTAGTGCTGGATCTTCTCCGGCAGGTTGGCCGGAACGAAGTGCTGGGACATGGCGGTCCTTTCGGTGTGGGGTCGGGTGGTCGGTGGTCTCAGATGGCCGACGGCGGCTGGCCGGCGGCGGTGAGGTAGGCGTTCAGCGTGTTGGTCCGGTGGGCCCGTGCGGCCCGCTCGATCTCCGGGCCGGGGGCCCCGCCCTCGAGGAGGTCGAGCAGCCGCTCGTGCTCCTCCACGGAGGCCTGCGCGCGTCCCGGGATGTGCCCGAAGCTGCTCGAGCGCATGGCCCCCATGCGGCGCCAGCCGCGGTGGACCAGGTCCAGGATGTGGGGGTTCGGGCACTTGCCGTACAGCTCCGCATGGAAGCGGTTGTTCAGCTCCGTGAAGCGCACCGGGTCGAAGTCGACCAGGCACTGGCGCATCTCCGCGTTGAGGCGGCGGGCCTCCGCCAGGTCCTCGGGGCCCAGCCGCGGCGCCGCCAGGGCGGTCGCCGCGCCCTCGATCACGGCCAGGGTCTGCATCGTGTGCAGGTACAGGTCCGTGTCGACGGCGGCGACCGTGGCCCCGATGTTGCGCTCGAAGGTGACGAGGCCCTCGGCCTCGAGCCGCCGCACGGCCTCCCGGACCGGGACCGTGCTGCATCCGAGCTCCTGGGCGACGGAGGAGAGCACGAGCCGGTAGCCGGGCCCGAGCTCGCCGCCGGCGATGCGGGAGTGCAGCAGGTCGTACGCGGCCTCGGACTTGCTCCGCGCGGCGGCCGCGGTCACTGCCCGTCCGCGGGCGTCCAGGCCTTGTAGCGCTCGAGCCACTCGGCGTTCATCGGAAACAGGCCGTCGACCGCGTGGCCCTGCTGGACCATCTCGAAGACGAACGTGTCGCGGCGCTCCTGCTCGACGACCTCGTCGGCGACCTCGGCCACGAGGGCCGGCGGGATGACGACGATGCCGTCGGAGTCGGCGACGATGACGTCGCCGGGCTGCACCGTGGTGCCGCCGCAGGCGACGGTCACGTCGGTGTCCCACGGGACGTGCTTGCGGCCCAGGACGGCGGGGTGGGCGCCGTTGTGGAACGTGGGGATGTCGAGGGCGGCCACCGCGGCGAGGTCGCGGACGCCGCCGTCGGTGATGACGGCCTGGGCGCCGCGGACCTGGGCGCGCATCGCGAGGATGTCCCCGAGCGTGCCGGAGCCCTTCTCGCCGCGCGCCTCCATGACGAGGATGTCGCCGTCGGCCAGCGAGTCGATGACGCGCTTCTGCGCGTTGTAGCCGCCACCGTGGCTCTTGAACAGGTCCTCGCGGTTCGGGACGTAGCGCAGGGTCCGGGCGGTGCCGATGACCTTCTGCTCGCCCTTGGTCGCCTGCAGCCCGTCGATGCTCACGTTGTTCAGGCCGCGCTTGCGCAGCGCACCGGAGATCGTGGCGGTGGCGACGGAGAGCAGCTTCTTGCGCACATCCTCCGTCAGGACCGGTTCCCCGCCGGACAGGCCGGCCGCCTCGGGGCTGCCGTAGGCGTCGACCCGGTCCTGGTCGGTGACGCGGGGCTGGTTGCCGAAGTCCTCGAAGCCGCGGTCGCCCTGGACAACGGGGGTCGAGAGGCGCCCGGTGCTCAGGCCGGAGGCGACGTCCTCGACCTCCACCTCGACCGTGTCGCCGGGAACGACGACGGAGGAGCCCGCCGGCGTGCCGGTCAGGATGATGTCCCCGGGGTGCAGCGTCATCATCTGGGACAGGTCGGCGACGATGCGGGCGAAGTCGAAGATCAGCCCGGCCGTCGTGTCGTCCTGGACGACGCTGCCGTTGACCCAGGTGCGGATGCGCAGGTTGTGGGGGTCGACGGCGGCGGCCGGGAGGAGGCCCGGGCCCAGCGGGGTGAACCCGTCGCCGGACTTGGAGCGGATGTTGGAGCCCTTGTCCGCGTACTTGATGTCGTAGACGCCGAGGTCGTTGGACGCCGTGACGGCGCCGACCGCGGCCCAGGCGTCCGCGGGGGAGACGCGGCGGACCGTGCTGCCGATGACGAGGGCGATCTCGCCCTCGAACGCGAGCAGCTCGGTGCCGGCCGGCCGCTCCACGGGGGTGCCCGAGGCGGAGAGGGAGGAACTGGCCTTCATGAAGTACGAGGGGTGCTGCGGCACGCGGCCGCGCTGCTCGGCGCGGGACCTGTAGCTGAGGTGGACGGCCAGGACCTTGCCGGCTGCGTCGAGGACGGACTGGTCAACGGGGCGGACGTCGGCCGGGGCAGGGGACACGGTTCCTCCAGAAGTCATGTACGAAATCGTATACGATCCATTGTGGTCTTCCTCGCACCGGGTGTCAAGGACCCCTTGGCGCCCGGCTACCCGCCCAGGAACCCGACCGCAGCGTCCCGCAGGGCGCGGGCCGTGACGGCGTTGACGTGGTCGCGCCCCGGGAGGCTCAGCAGTTGCGGGGTTCCGCCGTGCTCGCGGAGCAGCCGCTCGAGCTCGGGCAGCGTCGCCGCGATCTCGTCGTGCTCGCCGGAGGCCAACAGCACCGGCACGCGGGGCACCGCGGCCGCGGGGGTGTAGGGCTCGGCCTTGACGGCCTCGACCATGGTCAGCAGCGCGAACAGGTCCGCGCCGGGCGAGCGCCGGGCCATGGCGAGCAGCTCCGCCGTCGGCCCGTCGGCGGGCGGCGGCCCGCCGGCCAGGTGTCCCTGCGCCGCGTCCAGGTCGAACCGGGCCAGGGGGTCGTGGGCGGCGGCTCCCGCGAGGACGAGTCGGCGGACCAGCTGGGGCTGCGTGGCGGCGAACTCCCACGCCAGCCGCGAGCCCAGCGAGTAGCCCACGAGGTCGACGCCGGAGCCCGGGTCGGCGGCGTCGAGGGGCCGGACGCCCTCGTCCTCCAGCAGCTGGAGGAGGTCGGCCCGGACCCGGCTCGGCGCGTACGCGTCCCGCTCGGCGGGGGAGGGGCTGGCGCCGTGCCCGGGCAGGTCCGGGGCCAGCACGGTCCGTCCGGCGGCAGTCAGGGCCCGTACCCACCCGGAGGCGACCCAGTTCAGCTCCGCGGACGATGCGAACCCGTGCAGCAGCAGGACCGGGGGCAGCGCGCCCGGATCGCCGGCCGCAAAACGGTGCACGGCCATCCCGTTCGGGGTTCCCTCGACAAGGTGGGCGGCGCGCGTGGCCATCGGTCCTCCGCTCCGGCGCGGCCCGCGGCTGCCCGGGGGTGGGCCGGCCGCGCCTGGGGGTACCGTACGCCGAACACCGGCGCCCGCTCAATGGGGCCCGGCCCCGGGCCCGCCTGGGGCGGCGCGTGTCCCGGGTCTCGCCCAGCATGCCGTATGCTGAGTTCTGGTCAATCTGACTTTAACTGGAAGGAGTGGGTCGGATGGAGTTCGCCAACGTCTCGGAGCGCCGCCGGCTCGCTCCCGAACTCGCCGTGTCCACCGTGGTCTTCTCGCTGCGGGGTTCCGACGGCGGCGCACCGGTCCTCTGGCTGCCGCTGGTCCGGCGCACCCGCGAGCCGTTCCGCGGGCGGTGGGCCCTGCCCGGCGGTCCGCTCGGGGCCACCCAATCGCTGCAGGACGCCGCCGCGGAGCACCTGCACAGCACCACCGGCCTGGTGCCGCGCTACCTCGAGCAGCTGTACGCGTTCGGCGGGCTCGAGCGCTCGCCGGCCCGCCGCGTCGTCTCGATCGTCTACTGGGCCCTCGTCCGCGAGGACGACGCCCCGGGAGAGGGGAGCGGGGCGACGTCGGTCCTCCTCGAGGACCCGAACGTGGCGTGGTTCCCGGCCGACGACCCCCGCGTCCAGGAATCCCTGGCCTTCGACCACGCCGAGATCGTGCGGTACTCCCTGTGGCGGCTGCGCAACAAGGTCGCCTACGGCTCGATCGCCTACCGGTTCCTCGGGGACCGCTTCACGCTGGCCCAGCTGCGGCGCGTCTACGAGGCGGTCCTGGGGCGGCCCCTCGACCCCGCGAACTTCCAGCGCCAGGTGCGCCACGCGCCGGACATCGAGCCGACCGGGGAGTTCCTCGTCGGCGGCAAGCACCGTCCGCCCCGCCTGTACCGCTACACGGGCGAGGCCCTCGACCCCTCCTCGCCGGCGGACGCACCCGCCCCGCCGGCCCCGACCGATCCCCACTCCCCACGAATGGACCGACCATGACCAGCATCAGCATCACCCTGGACCGCCTCGCCGCCGGCCTCGGCTCCGGCTCCTCCTGCACGCCCGGGCTGTCCCGGGCCCCCTGGGACACGGACACGGCGGCGCCGTCCTACGGGCCGGGGGCGTCCCTCGCCGACGCCGCCCCGGCCACGATGCCCCGCCAGGGCGGGATCCCCGAGGAGTACAGGAGCGCCACCCCGGAGGAGCTCGACGGGCGGATCCGGGCCGCCAAGGCGGCCCTCGGGGAGAGGCTGGTGGTCCTCGGGCACTTCTACCAGCGGGACGAGGTCGTCCAGCACGCGGACTTCGTGGGCGACAGCTTCCAGCTCGCCAACGCCGCGCTGACCCGCAAGGAGGCCGAGTTCATCGTCTTCTGCGGCGTCCACTTCATGGCGGAGACCGCGGACATCCTCTCCGACGACCGCCAGGCCGTGATCCTCCCGAACCTCGCCGCCGGCTGCTCCATGGCCGACATGGCCGACGAGTCCAGCGTCGAGGAATGCTGGGAGCAGCTGACGGAGCTGTACGCGGACGAGGACGGCGCCGACGGCCTCCAGCCGGTCGTCCCCGTGACGTACATGAACTCCTCCGCCGCCCTGAAGGGCTTCGTCGGGCGCCACGGCGGCATCGTCTGCACCTCATCGAACGCGGCCACCGTCCTCGAGTGGGCGTTCGAGCGCGGCCGGCGCGTGCTCTTCTTCCCGGACCAGCACCTCGGGCGCAACACCGCCAAGGCGATGGGCATCCCGCTCGGGGCCATGCCGCTGTGGACGCCGGGACGGCGCCTCGGCGGCCAGGACGAGGCGACCCTGCGCGACGCGCGCGTCATCCTCTGGCACGGCTTCTGTTCCGTGCACAAGCGCTTCACCACCGCCCAGATCGACGCCGCCCGCGCCCAGTACCCCGGCGCGCGCGTGATCGTGCACCCGGAGTGCCCCATGGAGGTGGTCGACGCCGCCGACGCGGCCGGCTCCACCGACTTCATCCGCAAGGCCGTCGCCGCCGCCGACGAACCGACGGTCTTCGCCATCGGCACGGAGATCAACATGGTCAACCGCCTCGCCGCCGAGTACCCGCAGCACACCATCTTCTGCCTCGACCCGGTGATCTGCCCCTGCTCCACCATGTACCGCATCCACCCGGGCTACCTCGCCTGGGTGCTCGAGGAACTGGTTGCCGGCAACATCCCCAACCGGATCATGGTCGACCCGGCCACGGCGCGCGACGCCCAGACGGCCCTCGAGCGGATGCTGGCGGCCCGGCCGTGACCACGGACCGGCGCCGGCCCGTGGCGCTCGCCGTCGTCGGTGCGGGCGCCGCCGGGCTGTATGCCGCCGTCGTCGCCGCCCAGCTCGGGCACGAGGTGGTCCTCCTCGCGAAGGACACGCTGGCCGACTCCAACACGTGGCACGCCCAGGGCGGGATCTGCGCCGTCGGCCCGGAGGGGCGCAAAGCCGGGGACACCGTCGCCGCCCACCTCGCCGACACCCGGGCGGCCGGGGCCGGAGCCAACCACGTCGCGGCTGCGGAGGCCATGTGCGCGTCCGCCTGGGGGCACATCGAGCGGCTCGCCGCGCTGGGGGTCGCCTTCGACCACGACGACGGCGGCGCCCCGCGCCTCGCGCTGGAGGCCGCGCACTCGCACGCCCGCATCCTGCACGCCGGTGGCGACGCCACGGGCCGGGCCATCGCCGGCGGCCTCGCCTCCGCCGCCCGTTCCCTCGCCGACGCCGGAAGGCTGCGGATCCGCGAGCACGCGGCGGTGCGCTCGCTCGACGTGCGCGACGGGAGGGTCCGCGGCGTCCGACTGGACGACGGAACGGCGCTCGCGGCCGACGCCGTCCTGCTCGCGACCGGCGGGATCGGACGGTTGTATCCCGCCACCACCAATCCCTCCGGAGCCACCGGCGACGGCGCCGCCCTGGCGTGGGAGGCCGGGGCGGTGCTGGCGGACGCCGAGTTCGTCCAGTTCCACCCGACCCTCGTGGCGGAGGGGCCCTTCATGGTCTCCGAGGCCGTGCGCGGGGAGGGGGCCGTCCTGCTCGACGGCACGGGGCACCGCTTCATGCCCGCCATCCACCCGGCCGCGGAGCTCGCGCCGCGCGACGTCGTCGCCCGCGCCATCCACCGCGCCCGGGCCGCCACCGGGGCCGTCCACCTCGACGCCACCGCCGTCGAGGCCGCCCGGGGCCGGGGCTTCCTGGCCGCCCGGTTCCCCACGATCACCGCCCGCCTGGCCGCACTCGGCCACGACCTCGCCGCGGCCCCGGTCCCCGTCACCGAGGCCCAGCACTACTGGATGGGCGGGATCCACACCGACCTCTGGGGCCGGACCACGGTCCCCGGACTGCTCGCCGCCGGCGAGTGCGCCGCGACCGGCGCGCACGGGGCCAACCGGCTGGCCTCCAACTCCCTGCTCGAGGCCCTGGCGTTCGCCGGAGCGGCGGTCGCCGGGCTGGGGCAGGGCACGGAGCCCGCGCCGGCCGCGGCCTGGCCCGCCGCCTCCGGCGGACCGCTGCGCGCGGTCCGGGGCCTGCCCGACCCTCCCGGCGGAGTGCCCGCCGGGCTGGACGACCTGCACGCCGTCACGGGCACCGCGCTGGCGGTCGAGCGGGAGGGCGGGGCCCTCGAGGTCGCCGCCAAGCACTTCGACTCGTGGCACGCGGCCCCCGGGCCGGGCCGGGCCACCGCCGAGCTGGACCACCTGCTCACGGTCGGGCGCGTCGTCGCCGCGGCCGCCCTGCACCGCCGCGACTCCCTCGGCGCCCACCACCGCATCGACCACCCCCAGCCCCCGGCCGCGCCCGCCGCCCGGTTCGGCTTCTCCAGAACAGGAACCGCCGCATGAGCCACACCGCCCCCGCCGGCACGCCCGCCCCGGCCGCCACCGCCGCGCCCCCGGCCGCCACCGGAGGCCCCGCCCCGGCAACCACCTGGCCCGTCCCCGACGCGGTCCTGGACGCGATCGTCGCCGCGGCCCTGGCGGAGGACGCACCGGCCGGGGACCTGACCGGTGCCGTCCTGATCCCCGCGGACGCCACGGCGACGGCCGAGGTCGTCGCCCGCGAGCCCGGGATCTGCGCGGGGCAGGCAGCGTTCGCGGCCGCGATGCGCCTGAGCGACCCACTGCTCGCCGTCAGCCCGGCCGTCGCCGACGGGCGGCCGTTCGCCGCCGGGGACGTCCTCGCGACCGTCGCCGGACCGGCCCGCGCCCTGCTGGCCGGAGAACGGGTCGGCCTGAACCTCCTGCAACGGCTGTCCGGCATCGCCACGGCCACCCGGGCCATGGTGGACGCCGCCGCCGGCACGCCCGCCCGGATCGCGGACACCCGCAAGACCACGCCCGGCCTGCGCGTGCTGGAGCGCTACGCCGTGCGCTGCGGCGGCGGCTTCAACCACCGCGCGTCGCTCTCCGACGCCGTCATGGCCAAGGACAACCACCTGGCGCTGCTCGGGGAGGGCGAGGCGCTGACCCGGGCCCTCAGGGAGGCCCGCGCCCGCCTCGGCCACACCGTCCACTTCGAGGTCGAGATCGACCGGCTGGACCAGCTCGAGGCCGTCGTGGCCGCCGGCGTCGACACCGTCATGCTCGACAACTTCAGCCTCGAGGACCTCGCCGAGGGCGTCCGCCGGGTGGCGGGGCGCTGCCTCGTCGAGGCCTCGGGCACCGTGCGGGTGGACACCGTGGCCGCCATCGCGGCGACGGGCGTCGACGTCGTCTCCTCCGGGGCCCTGACGCACAGCGTGCGCGCGCTGGACCTCGGACTCGACGTGCGCCTCGGGGGGACCGCGTGATCTACCTCGACGCGGCCGCCACGGCGCCCACCCGGCCCGAGATCCTCGAGACCGTGTGGCCGCTGCTCACGACCCAGTTCGGCAACCCCTCGAGCCGGCACGAGCTCGGCGAGCAGGCCGGCCGGGCCCTGGACTACGCCCGGGAGACCGCGGCCCGGGCGCTCGGCGTCAGGCCCGGCGACATCGTCTTCACATCCGGGGGGACGGAGTCCAACAACCTGGCCATCCGGGGCCTCGCCCTGGCCAACCCCCGGGGCCGGCACCTGGTCCGCACCGCCGTCGAACACTCCTCGGTGGCCGGCGCCATGGACCACCTCGCCGCCCACCACGGCTTCGCCGTCGACACCGTCCCCGTCGACCGGGCCGGGAGGATCGACCCCGAGGCGCTGCGCGCGGTCCTGCGCCCGGACACGACGCTCGTGTCCGTCATGGCGGTCAACAACGAGGTCGGCACGATCCAGCCCGTCGCCGAGGCCGCCGGCGCGGCGCACGCGGTCGGCGCGCTCTTCCACACGGACGCGGTCCAGGCGGCCGGATGGCTGGACCTGGTCCCGCTGGCCGCCGTGTCCGACGCGCTCAGCGTCTCCGGCCACAAGGCCGGCGGGCTCAAGGGGGCCGGCCTGCTGATGGTCCGCGGCCGGCACGAACTCGTGCCGATCCTCCCCGGCGGCGGCCAGGAGCGCGGCCGGCGCAGCGGCACGGAGAACCCGGCCGGCGCCGTCTCGACGGCCGAGGCCCTCCGCCTGGCGGCCGAGTCCGTGGCGGCCGGAGGGCCCGCGGACGGGTACGCGGGGCACCTCCGCTCCGCCGTCGTCGACGGGCTCGGGGACCGGGCCGTGGCGACGGGCCACCCGACCGCCCGCAGCGGCGGGATCGTCTCCTTCTGCTTCCCGGGGACGTCCGGGGAGGCCGTGTTGCTGGAGCTGCAGCGGCGCGGCGTGCTGTGCTCGTCCGGCTCGGCGTGCCACGCCGGGTCCGCCGACCCCTCGCCCGTACTGCTCGCGATGGGCTACGACGCCGACACGGCGCTGACCGCCGTGCGCCTGAGCTTCACGCGGGCGGCCAAGGAGTCCGAGATCACGACGGCGGCGCGCGCCACCGTCGCGGCCGTGCGCGCCGCCGGCGGCGGCGCGTAGCGGCTCCGGCCTAGCCGCCCAGCTGCGAGGGGTCCTGGAAGCGGGACGGGCGGTTGCGGTGCGTGGCGCGGGTCCAGAGCCAGTTCGCGAGCCACAGGACGAGCCCCAGCGCGATCATGGCGCCCGCGATCGCGTACTCGATGGGGTCCTGCGCCCACGGGCCAACGAGGAAGGCGCAGGTGACCATGCCGACGTAGGGCAGGATCGTCGGCGCGCGGAAGTAGTCGCCGTCGTAGGGCCGGCGCCGCAGGACGACGACGGCGAGGTTCACGACGGTGAACACGGCCAGCAGCAGGAGCGCCGTCGTCCCGCCCAGCGCGGAGACCGTGTCGTCGCCCATGAAGTTGGTGACCGCGATGATCAGGCCGACCGCCAGAACGGTCGTGAAGACGATGGACGCCCAGGGCGTCCGCCGCCCGGAGTGGACCTTGCCGAGGAACGCGGGCAGCACGCCCTGCCGGGACATGCCGTAGAGCAGCCGGGAGGCCATGAGCATGTTGATCAGCGCCGTGTTGGCGACGGCGATCATGGACAGGAACGGGTAGATCTCCGCGATCGGCACGTTGGGGGCGCCGGCGGCGACGACCTCGAGCAGCGGGGTCGGGCTCTCGGAGAGCTGCCCGACGGGAACGACGGCCACGGCGCAGATCGAGACCAGGACGTAGACCAGGGCCGTGATGCCGAGGCCGGTCAGCATGACCTTCGGGAACGTGCGCACCGGGTCCTTGGTCTCCTCGGCCATGTTGACGGAGTCCTCGAAGCCGACCATCGAGAAGAAGGCCAGGGAGGTCGCCGCGGTCAGGGCGAGGAAGACGCTCTTGTCCTGGGGCGTCTCGAACGCGACGACGCGGCTGAAGTCGGCGTTGCCCTGGGAGATGGCCCAGAAGCCCACGAGGATCACGAGGATCAGGCCGGTGAACTCGATGATCGCCAGAACCACGTTGAGCTTCACCGACTCGGAGACGCCCCGGAAGTTCACCAGCGCCAGCAACACGATGAAGACGACGGCGACGGCGGTGACCCCGCCCTGGTCCCAGTCGAGGCGGAACCCGGCGATGAAGTTCTCGCCGATGAACTTCGATGCGGTCGAGGCCGACGTGATGCCCGAGCTCAACACCGCGAACGTCACCAGGAACGTCAGGAAGTGCAGCCCGAACGCCTTGTGCGTGTAGAGCGCCGCGCCGGCCGCCTGCGGGTACTTCGTGACGAGCTCCAGATAGGAGAACGCGGTGATGGTGGCCACCGCGAAGGCCAGCAGCAGCGGCAGCCAGGCCGCGCCGCCGATCTCTCCGGCGACGCGGCCCGTCAGTGCGTAGACGCCGGTGCCGAGGATGTCGCCGACGATGAAGAGCAGTAGCAGCTTGGTTCCAATGGCCCGCTTCAGCTCCGGCTGGTCGCGGGTTGCGGCGGTCTGGTCCATGGGGAGCCCCCTTGCGTGCCGTTCTCGCCCGTCCGGCGGAGCCGGGGCCGGCCAGCGCGGGCCGCGGACCGCCGGGACGGGCCTAGTGGGGCCCAAGTTACCACCGGGCGGCGGCGGGGGCACGGACGGGCGGCGTCCCGTTCCGCCCGCCCGGCCCGCTAGTCGCCCAGGGCGGAGGCGATCCGGCTGGAGAGGCGCTCCAGCTCCGCGAACTCCTCCGCGCTCAGCGCGTCCCCGATGAGCTCGTGGATGCTGCGCACGTGCTCCCGCCCGATGCGCCGCTGCAGCGCGCGGCCCTCCTCCGTCAGCGAGACGATCACGGCGCGCTGGTCCGTGGGGTCGGGGCGCCGCGCCACGAGGCCGCGGGCCTCGAGCCGCTCGGCCATCCGGGACAGGGACGGCTGGCTGATCAGCAGGTGCCGGTTCAGGTCCGACAGGCGCGAGGCGCCCGAGGGGCACCGGCTGAGGTTGAACAGCACATCGTATTCGCGCATCGGCAGCTCGCGGAACTCCGGCATCCGCTGCATGCGCCGCATGACCGCCACCTGGGTCCGGAACAGCGCCTCCCACGCCGCCGTGCTGGCCCTCGGGTCGGAGCGCCGGGACTCAGCCACGGCCCGGTCCCGCGGTCGCCCCGGCCCCGGAGGCGGCGTTGCGCGCCTGTGCCGGCTCGATCCCGGCGCGCTGGGCGGCGACGAGATTCGCGTGCGTCGGGGCCTCGGGGTGGTCGGCCGGCTTCCGCTTGGCGAATTCGGCGCGCAGCTCCGGCAGGACGTGCTCGCCGAAGAGGTCCAGCTGGTTCAGGACCGTCTTCAGCGGCAGGCCCGCGTGGTCGATGAGGAACAGCTGCCGGTGGTAGTCGCCGAAGAACTCCTGGAAGGACAGCGTGCGCTCCAGGACCTCCTGCGGGCTGCCGACGGTCAGCGGCGTCTGGGACGTGAAGTCCTCCAGCGAGGGGCCGTGCCCGTAGACCGGCGCGTTGTCGAAGTAGGGGCGGAACTCGCGCACGGCGTCCTGGGAGTTCTTGGCCATGTAGAACTGCCCGCCCAGGCCCACGAAGGCCTGGTCCGCGCGGCCGTGCCCGTAGTGTTCGAAGCGCTCCCGGTACAGGCTGATCAGCTGCTGGTAGTGCTCCTTGGGCCAGAAGATGTTGTTGGCGAAGAACCCGTCGCCGTAGTAGGCGGCGATCTCCGCCACCTGCGGCGTGCGGATGGAGCCGTGCCACACGAACGGCGCGACCCCATCCAGCGGGCGCGGCGTCGACGTGAAGTTCTGCAGCGGAGTGCGGTGCTTGCCCTGCCAGCTCACCGTGTCCTCGTCCCAGAGCCGGCGCAGCAGGTGGTAGTTCTCCACGGTCAGCTCGACCGAGTCCTGGATCGACTTGCCGAACCAGGGGTAGACCGGGGCGGTGTTGCCGCGGCCGAGGACGAGGTCCGCGCGCCCGTCGGAGAGGTGCTGGAGCATGGCGAAGTCCTCGGCGATCTTCACCGGGTCGTTCGTCGTGATCAGGGTGGTGGCCGTGGAGAGGATGATCCGCTCGGTCAGCGCGGCGATGTGGGCCAGCGTCGTGGTCGGCGAGGAGGAGAAGAACGGGGGGTTGTGGTGCTCGCCGATGGCGTACACGTCCATCCCGATCTCCTCGACCTTCTGCGCGATCGCGACCGAGGCCTTGATCCGGTCGTGCTCGCTGGGGGTCGTCCCGTTGGTCGGGTCGGCCGTGATGTCGCTGACGCTGAAGACGCCGATCTGCATGGGTGCTCCTGGTTCTGCGGGGGCGGGTCTCCGCCCATCTTACATGCGTTCGCATATAAAACGGCGACGGGCCGCCGTTCATTCCCCGGGGCCCGCAACGCGCCGGGGCCGGCCGCAGACGCCGTCGCGTCCGCGGCCGGCCCCGGCCGGCGGTGGGGCTCAGTCGAGCTCGAGCACCTTGTTGGTCTTCTCCGTGACCTCGGCCAGCAGGCCGGGGTTCTCGTTCAGCTTCACGCCGTAGCTGGGGATGATTTCGCGCAGCTTGGACTCCCAGCCGGCGTACTGGGACGGGAAGCAGCGGCGCAGGACCTCGATCATGATGGGCGCGGCCGTGGACGCGCCGGGCGAGGCGCCGAGCAGGCCGGAGATGGTCCCGTCCGAGCTCGTGATCACCTCGGTCCCGAACTGCAGGACGCCGCCCTTCTGCGGGTGCTTCTTGATGACCTGCACGCGCTGCCCGGCCGAGATGAGCTCCCACTGGCTGCCGTGGGCGCCGGGGAAGTACTCGCGCAGCGAGGCGTCCTTGGCCTTGCGCGTCTTGAGGACCTCGCCGACCAGGTACTTCACGAGGGAAAGGTTGTCCTTGCCGACGGCCAGCATGGGCACCAGGTTGTGCGGGCGGATCGACAGCGGCAGGTCCAGCAGGGAGCCGGTCTTGAGGAAGTTCGTCGAGAACCCGGCGTAGGGCCCGAACATGAGCGAGCGCCGCCCGCCCACGAAGCGGGTGTCCAGGTGCGGCACGGACATCGGCGGGGCGCCGACGGAGGCCTGGCCGTAGACCTTCGCATGGTGGCGCGACACCGTGGAGTCGTCGGTGCAGCGCAGGAACTGGCCGCTGACCGGGAACCCGCCGAAGCCCTTGGCCTCGGGGATGCCGGAGGCCTGCAGGAGGCGCAGGGCCCCTCCGCCGGCGCCGACGAACACGAACTTCGCTGCGACGGTCGTCTTCTCGCCGGTGGCCTTGTTCTGAACGGTCAGCTGCCAGCCGCCGCCGGCGCGGGCCAGGTCCGTCACGCGGTGCCCGAAGTGCAGCTCCGCCCCGGAGGCCGTCAGGCTGGAGGCCAGCTGGCGGGTCAGCGAGCCGAAGTCGACGTCGGTGCCACCGGGCACCCGCGACGCGGCCACCCGGACCGACTCGTCGCGGCCCTCCGCGACCAGGGGGGCCCAGTCGGCGATGGTGGACAGGTCCTCGGTGTGCTCGATGGTCTCGAACAGCGGCTGGGGGCGCAGCGCCTCGTAGCGCGTCCGCAGGTAGTCGGCGTGGTCGTCGCCGATCACGAAGCTCATGTGGGGCAGCGGGTTGATGAACGTCTTCGGCGCGCCCAGCAGGCCGTTCTCCACCAGGTGCGCATAGAACTGGCGGGAGACCTGGAACTGCTCGTTGATCCCGATCGCCTTCGCGGGGTCCACGCTGCCGTCCGCGGCCGCCGGCGTGTAGTTCAGCTCGCACAGCGCCGAGTGGCCGGTGCCGGCGTTGTTCCACGGGTCGGAGGACTCCAGCCCCGCCTCGTCGAGGTTCTCGTAGAGGGAGACGCTCCACGTCGGCTCCAGCTGCTTGAGGAACGTCCCGAGCGTCGTGCTCATCACGCCACCCCCGATCAGGGCGACATCGACATTCCGGGAGGGGGCAGGTGACGGCACGGTGTTCTCCATCCGAATTCACTGGTGGTCCGAGGCAAGGTTAGCGCGGGGGCCGGGGCGGCAAAAATCCGGCCGTCCGCGGACGGAACAGTCCTACGTGGCGAGTCTCACACGGTCGTAGCGCTCGTCGAGGACGGGGCTCGAGGGGTAGGCCACGACGCGTTCGCCGGCGGCGACCGCGGAGATCGGGAAGGCGATCGGGACGGCGGGCAGCTCCTCGGCGATGAGTTCGCCGATGCGCGCATAGGCCTGCACCCGGGCCTCCGAATTCGGCATCGAGCGGGCGGCACTGATCCGGGCCTGCAGCTCGGGGGAGTCGTGGCCGAATTGCGCGCCGCCGACGCCGAACAGCGAACCCACGAAGTGGTCCGGGTCGCGGTACGCGCCGATCTGCCCGAGCAGGTGGAAGCCCGGCGTGCGGCCCTCGAGGACGTGGTCGAGGTAGCCCTGGTCCCAGGCGATGGGGACCGGCCGGATCCGGAAGCCGGCCGCCGTCAGCTGGCGGCTGACATCCGCGTAGATGAGCTCCGGCAGGGGAAGGTAGGAGCGCGTCACGCGCAGGGGATAGGCGAACGGGATGGGCTCCCCGTCGTACCCCGAGTCCTTGAGGAGCTCGGCCGCGCGGTCGGGGTCGAATCCGTGCCGGGTCTCGGGGTCCGGGACGCCGAGACTGGGCGGGATGAAGCCGTGGGCGTCGGCGGTGCCGGCGATGAAGTGGCGTTCGATGAGCTGGCGCCGGTCGACGGCGTGGGCCGCCGCCTGCCGGGCCAGCGGGTCGGCCAGCGCGGGATGGGCCTGGTTGAGCCCCAGGTAGAGCACCGTGAACGGATCGCGCTGCACGATCTGGCGTCCGCCCCGGACGAGGTCGCGCAGTTCCGGCGCCGTGACCATGTCGTACGCGTCGATCTCGCCCTGCTCCAGGGCGCGCAGGCGCGCGTCGGAGTCGCGCAGGACGCGGAAGTGCACGCGCTGGGGCGGCGTGCCGCCCAGGCCGTCCTCCCGGGCCGGGGCCCAGTGGTCAGGGTTGGCCTCGAGGCGGAGGGGGCCGTCGGCGTCCCCGGCCATCGTGAACGGCCCGGTGCCGACCGGGCGCCGGCCGAACGCGGTGGACTTCGTGCCGTCCGCGCCCACGTCGTCGGCGCCGCCCCGCACCAGCGCGCGCGGCGAGGCGATCCCGAAGCCGGGCATGGTGAGCGCCTCGATGAGCCCGGTGACGGGTCGGCGTAGCCGGAGCCGCACGGTGGAGCCGTCGATGGCGGTGCAGCTCCCGTACGCGCTCCCCGTCGACGCGCCGGCAACGTCCGGGAGCGTGTCGCCGGGTGGCGTCCGCGCGGAGCGGGGCAGGACCGGCGCGGGCAGGGGGTCGTGGTGGTGGAACACCGCCTCGAACGCGAGGCCGGGACCGCCGCCGACCCGGGCCGGGAAGCCCGCCCAGCGCTCGAAGTTCGCGACGACGGCCTCCGCGTCGAACGCCGTCCCGTCGTGGAAGCGGACGTTGGGCCGGAGCCGGAAGACGTACTCGAGGCCGTCCGCGGAGGCCTTCCACGAGGTGGCGAGCGCGGGCGTCGGGGCGCCGGTGTTCGGGTCAACGCCGACGAGTCCCTCGAACACCTGCCGCGTGACGCGCTGGGACTCCGTGTCGATGGCCAGGGCGGGGTCGAGCGTCCTCGGCGTGCTGGCCAGGGCAAACCGGAACTCCGGAGGCGGCGCGGACGACGACGTTCCGGCGGTCGGGCCCGGCTCCGCGGGCGTGCAGCCAGAGACCGCAGCGACGAGGGCCGCGCCGAGGCCGAGCACGGTGCGCCGGGATGGCCCGGCCGGCGGGGTAGCTGCGCTCACGTGGGGTCGTTCACCTCGACTTGCTCCTGGGGGTGGCCGGCCCGCGGTCCGCCGCGGGCCTCCGGCGGCGGGCCGCCGCGGCGGCCGGAGCCGATGGTGCGAGCGGGGGGACTTGAACCCCCACGTCCGAAGACACTGGAACCTAAATCCAGCGCGTCTGCCAATTTCGCCACGCTCGCCGGGGCCGCACAGGGGTGTGTCAGGGCCCGGGCCAGTCTACCGGACGGGCCCGGGCCGGGTGCCTAGGCCGCGGCCAGCTTCAGGTCGCGGCGGAGCTTCGCGACGTGGCCGGTGGCGCGCACGTTGTACTGGGCCAGGACGACGTCGCCCTCCGGTCCGACGACGACCGTCGAGCGGATCAGGCCCTCGTACGTGCGCCCGTAGTTCTTCTTCTCGCCCCACGCGCCATAGGCCTCGGCGACCGCGTGGTCGGCATCGGAGAGCAGCGGGAAGGTCAGTCCCTCCTTTTCGCTGAAGGACGCGAGCTTGGCCGGCTGGTCGGGGGAGACGCCGACGACGCGGTAGCCGGCCGCCTGCAGGGCCTCCAGGCTGTCGCGGAAGTCGCAGGCCTGCTTCGTGCACCCGGGGGTGGAGGCGGCCGGGTAGAAGTACACGATGGTGTTCTCCCCGGCGAAGTCCGCCAGGGAGACCTGGTTGCCGTCCGCGTCGGGCAGCGTGAACGCGGGGGCCTTGTCGCCGGGGGTGAGCCGCTGTGCCGTGTCTGCCATGTCCTTGCTCCTGGGTCGGAAGGGTGGTTGGGAGGGTGGTGGATACGACAAAGGAGGCCGACCCTATGGCCGGCCTCCTTCGTGTTGGTGCGCCCCCCGGGACTCGAACCCGGAACCCATTGATTAAGAGTCAATTGCTCTGCCAGTTGAGCTAGAGGCGCCTGCTCCGCGACCGTCCGGTTTCCCGTTCCGTCGTCTTCGCAACGAGTAAGAACATTACCAGCGGCGGCGGGGCGAGACAAATCGAAAGGCCTCCCTGCGAGGCATGTCACACCGCGGTGGTCGCGTCGCCCTCCGCCGCGGCGCTGCCGAAGGCGTCGACATGGGTCATGAATTCGTCCATGAACTCCCGGAATTCCGCCGCGTCCGGCGCCTGGTGGAGCCGGATTCGGCCGCGCGGCGCGCTGGTGACCGCCGACGGTGCGTCGACCAGCGGCTCGTCGGCCACGTCGAACCGGTAGACGCGGCCGGTGCTGGTGCCGACCTCGTGCCCTCCCTCGCGGACCTGGGCCAGGTGGCTGAGGTTCGTGAGGTTCACGGAGACGGCGGGGGAGAGGGCGGCCAGCGTGGCCGGGTGCAGCGGCGCGATGACGAGCTCGAGGGGCTGCCGGCGGAACCCGAGGACGAACTCGCCGCCGGCCCCCGCGCGCCCGGCCGCATAGACGAGGTTGTAGCTGCCGAAGTTGGGGATCTGGCCGTCGAAGGCGCGGTGCAGGTGCGCCTTCAGTGCGGCGTCGTCGTGGTCGGCGGCGTGCGGGGCTGTGGCCATGCCTCCAGCATAGGCGCGCGGTGCCGCGCCGACCGGGTGCGTCACACGCCGGTCACGCGTTCCGGCGGCCCCGCCGCACGGCCATAGAATCGCGTGCATGAGCCAGGATTCCACCCCAGACATCAAGCCCCGCAGCCGCGCCGTCACGGACGGCATCCACGCCGCGCCGTCGCGCGGCATGCTGCGCGCCGTGGGCATGCACGACGAGGACTTCTCGAAGCCGCAGATCGGCATCGCCAGCTCCTGGAACGAGATCACCCCCTGCAACCTGTCCCTGAACCGCCTGGCCCAAGGGGCGAAGGAGGGGGTCCACTCCGGCGGCGGCTACCCGATGCAGTTCGGCACCATCTCCGTCTCCGACGGCATCTCGATGGGCCACGAGGGCATGCACTTCTCTCTGGTTTCCCGCGAGGTCATCGCCGATTCCGTCGAGACGGTGATGATGGCCGAGCGCCTGGACGGCTCGGTCCTGCTGGCCGGCTGCGACAAGTCGCTGCCCGGCATGCTGATGGCCGCGGCGCGCCTGAACCTCTCGTCGGTGTTCCTCTACGCCGGCACGATCATGCCCGGCTTCGCCAGGATGTCCGACGGGACGGAGAAGGAAGTCACGCTCATCGACGCGTTCGAGGCCGTCGGGGCCTGCGCGGCGGGAACCATGAGCGCCGAGGACCTGGATGCCATCGAGCGGGCGATCTGCCCGGGCGAGGGCGCCTGCGGCGGGATGTACACCGCCAACACCATGGCCTCGATCGGCGAGGCCCTCGGGATGTCCCTGCCCGGGTCCGCGGCGCCGCCGTCGGCCGACCGCCGCCGCGACGCGTTCGCGCGCAAGTCCGGCGAGGCGGTCGTGAACCTGCTGCGCAAGGGCATCCGGGCCCGCGACATCATGACCCGCGAGGCCTTCGAGAACGCCATCGCGGTGACGATGGCGTTCGGCGGCTCCACCAACGCCGTGCTGCACCTGCTGGCGATCGCCCGCGAGGCGGAGGTCGAGCTGACCCTGGACGACTTCAACCGGATCGGCGACAAGGTCCCGCACCTGGCCGACATGAAGCCCTTCGGCAAGCATGTCATGTTCGACCTGGACAAGATCGGGGGCGTCCCCGTGGTCATGAAGGCCCTGCTCGACGCGGGCCTGCTGCACGGCGACTGCCTCACGGTGACGGGCAAGACCGTCGCCGAGAACCTGGCGGAGCTCAACCCTCCCGCGCTCGACGGCCAGGTGCTCCGCACGCTCGACAACCCGATCCACCGCACCGGCGGCGTGACCATCCTGCACGGTTCGCTCGCGCCCGAGGGGGCCGTCGTGAAGTCCGCCGGCTTCGACGCGGACGTCTTCGAGGGCACGGCCCGCGTCTTCGAGCGCGAACAGGGCGCACTGGACGCGCTGGACGCCGGCGGGATCCAGGCCGGCGACGTCGTCGTCATCCGCTACGAGGGCCCCAAGGGCGGCCCGGGCATGCGCGAGATGCTCGCGATCACGGGCGCCATCAAGGGGGCGGGCCTCGGCAAGGACGTCCTGCTGCTGACCGACGGCCGCTTCTCGGGCGGCACGACCGGGCTGTGCATCGGCCACGTCGCCCCGGAGGCCGTCGACGGCGGCCCCATCGCGTTCGTCCGCGACGGCGACCGGATCCGTGTCGACATCGCCGCCCGGACGTTCGACCTGCTCGTGGACGAGGCGGAGCTCGAGCAGCGCAAGGCCGGCTGGGAGCCGCTGCCCGCCCGGTACACCAGCGGCGTCCTGGCGAAGTACTCGAAGCTGGTCAAGTCGGCCAGCGTCGGCGCCTACTGCGGCTAGGCGCCCCGGTGCCGCCGTCGCGCCCCCAGCGGGTGTTCGACGGCGGCGCCGGCGCCGTCCGCCCACCGGACCAGGTGTCCGTATACTGAGACGCGGCGTCCGCCATTTGACAGGGTTGCGGCGCGGCGGGGAGACTGGGCGCATGCGCAACCGCACCACCGTCCTACGAGTTACCAAGCGCGTGGCCTAGGCCGCCGATTGGCTGGACAGGTGACGCGCCAAACCCCGCTGCTGCCGCAAGGCCAGAGGGGTTTTTTCATGCGCAGAACACCGAGAAGAGAAGGATGAATCCGATGAGTGAGGGAACACCCATCAGTCCGTCGCTGGTGGCCAAGGCCGCCGGCCGCTCCAAGGATGCGCCTCCTGTCTCTTCCGCCGTGGATGCGTCGGGCGCCGTGCAGGGCCCGAACAACACCGTTGCACCCACGGAGATGACTGGCTCACAAGCCATCGTCCGCTCGCTGGAAGAATTGGGCGTCACCGACGTCTTCGGGTTGCCGGGCGGGGCCATCCTCCCCACCTACGACCCGCTCATGGACTCGACCAAGATCAACCACGTCTTGGTCCGCCACGAACAGGGCGCAGGCCACGCGGCCCAGGGCTACGCGATGGTCACCGGGGAGGTCGGCGTGTGCATCGCCACGTCGGGCCCCGGCGCGACCAACCTCGTGACCGCCATTGCCGACGCGCACATGGACTCCGTGCCGATGGTCGCCATCACCGGCCAGGTGAGCAGCGCGGCGATCGGCTCCGACGCCTTCCAGGAGGCGGACATCGTCGGCATCACGATGCCGATCACCAAGCACTCGTTCCTGGTCACGCGCGCCGAGGACATCCCGCGCACCATGGCCGAGGCGTTCCACATCGCCGCGACGGGCCGGCCCGGGCCGGTCCTGGTGGACATCACCAAGGACGCCCAGCAGTCCAGCATGTCGTTCGCCTGGCCCCCGCGGATCGACCTGCCCGGCTACAAGACCGTCGTGCGCGGCCACGCCAAGCAGGTCCGCGAAGCCGCCAAGCTGATCGCGGGCGCCCAGCGCCCGGTCCTCTACGTGGGCGGCGGCGTCCTCAAGGCGGACGCGTCCCCCGAGCTGCTCGAGCTGGCGGAACTGGTCGGCGCGCCCGTCGTCACCACCCTCCAGGCGCGGGGCGTGTTCCCGGACTCGCACCCGCAGCACGTGGGCATGCCGGGCATGCACGGCTCCGTCTCCGCCGTGACCGCGCTGCAGCAGGCCGACCTGCTGATCACGCTCGGGGCGCGCTTCGACGACCGGGTCACCGGCGTGCTCTCGTCCTTCGCCCCGCACGCGAAGGTCATCCACGCGGACATCGACCCGGCGGAGATCTCCAAGAACCGGGTCGCCGACATCCCGATCGTCGGTTCCGTCAAGGAGATCATCCCGGAGCTGGCCGCGGCCTGCCGCACCCGGTTCGACGAGGACGGCCGCCCGGCGCTCGACGCCTGGTGGTCCATGCTCCGCCGCCTCATGGAGACCTACCCGATCGGCTATACGCCGACCAACGACGGGCTCTCCGCGCCGCAGCACGTCATCGAGCGCATCGGTGCGCTGACCGGACCCGAGGGCGTCTACGTCGCGGGCGTCGGCCAGCACCAGATGTGGGCCGCCCAGTTCGTGAAGTACGAGCGACCGCGGGCCTGGCTCAACTCCGGCGGCCTCGGCACGATGGGGTACTCGGTGCCGGCGGCCATGGGCGCGAAGGTCGGCAACCCCGACCGCGTCGTCTGGGCGATCGACGGCGACGGCTGCTTCCAGATGACCAACCAGGAGCTGGCCACCTGCGCGATCAACAACATCCCGATCAAGGTCGCCGTGATCAACAACTCCTCGCTGGGCATGGTGCGCCAGTGGCAGACGCTCTTCTACGACGGGCGCTACTCGAACACCGACCTGCACACCGGCCACGAGACCGCGCGCATCCCGGACTTCGTCAAGCTCGCGGACGCCTACGGCTGCGTCGGCCTGCGCTGCGAACGGGACGAGGACATCGACGCCACGATCGCGAAGGCCCTGGAGATCAACGACCGGCCGGTCGTGATCGACTTCGTGGTCAGCCGCGACGCGATGGTGTGGCCGATGGTGCCCGCCGGCGTCAGCAACGACGCCATCCAGATCGCCCGGGGCATGACCCCGGACTGGGAACAGGAGGACTAGGCCATGGCCCGCCACACCCTTTCCGTGCTGGTCGAGGACGTCCCCGGCGTCCTGACCCGCGTCGCCGGCCTGTTCGCGCGGCGCGCGTTCAACATCCACTCCCTGGCCGTCGGACCGACGGAGGTCGACGGGATCTCCCGCGTCACCGTCGTCGTCGACGCCGAGGGCGACCTGCTCGAGCAGGTCACCAAGCAGCTCAACAAGCTCATCAACGTCATCAAGATCGTCGAACTGACCCCCGACTCGTCCGTGCAGCGCGACCACATCCTGGTCAAGGTGCGGGCGGACGCCGCGACCCGGCTGCAGGTGACCCAGGCAGCCGACCTGTTCCGCGCCTCGGTGGTGGACGTGTCCACCGATTCCCTGATCATCGAGGCGACCGGGACCGCCGGCAAGCTCAGTGCGCTGCTGGCCGTCCTGGAGCCGTTCGGCGTCCGCGAGATCGTCCAATCCGGGACCCTGGCCGTCGGCCGGGGCTCGAAGTCCATGTCGGACCGCGCGCTGCGCTCCGCCTGAGCTACCACCCGCCCCCACGAAGGAGTAAACGAAAGTGACCGAACTGTACTACGACGACGACGCCGACCTGTCGATCATCCAGGGCCGCAAGGTCGCCGTCATCGGCTACGGCTCCCAGGGCCACGCCCACTCCCTGAACCTGCGCGACTCGGGCGTCGACGTCCGCGTCGGCCTGGCCGAGGGCTCCAAGTCCCGCGCCAAAGCCGAGGCCGAGGGCCTGCGGGTCGTCTCGGTGGCCGAGGCCGCGGCCGAGGCCGACGTGATCATGATCCTCACCCCGGACCAGGTCCAGGCGAAGGTCTACGCCGAGTCGATCGCCGACAAGCTGGAGGAGGGCAACGCCCTGTTCTTCGGCCACGGCTTCAACATCCGCTTCGGCTTCATCCAGCCGCCGGCGAACGTGGACGTCGCGCTCGTCGCGCCGAAGGCCCCGGGCCACACGGTGCGCCGCGAGTTCGAGGCCGGCCGCGGCATCCCGGACCTGATCGCAGTCGAGCAGGACCACAGCGGCAAGGCCAAGGAGCTGGCCCTGTCCTACGCGAAGGCGATCGGCGGCACCCGCGCGGGCGTCATCGAGACGACCTTCACCGAGGAGACCGAGACGGACCTCTTCGGCGAGCAGGCCGTCCTCTGCGGTGGCGCCTCCCAGCTGATCCAGTACGGCTTCGAGACCCTGACCGAGGCCGGCTACAAGCCGGAGATCGCCTACTTCGAGGTCCTGCACGAGCTCAAGCTGATCGTGGACCTGATGTGGGAGGGCGGCATCGCCAAGCAGCGCTGGTCGGTCTCCGACACGGCCGAGTACGGCGACTACGTCTCCGGCCCGCGCGTCATCACCCCCGAGGTGAAGGAGAACATGAAGGCGGTGCTCGCCGACGTCCAGTCGGGCGCGTTCGCCAAGCGCTTCATGGACGACCAGGCCAACGGCGGGAAGGAGTTCCTGGAGCTGCGCAAGAAGGGCGAGGACCACCCGATCGAGGCCACCGGCCGCGAGCTGCGCAAGATGTTCAGCTGGGTCGCCGCCAACGACGACTACACCGAGGGCTCCGTGGCGCGCTAGGCACCACGGCCCCCCACGCGGCGCCCGCACCGGCTCGTCCGGGGCGGGCGCCGCCGTCGTCGTGGCGCGCCGCCGCCCCCGTGGAGTAACCGGAATCACAGCGGTGCGCGGCGTCACAAGCGGGCGGAACCGGGCGGGGGCTTGGCCCGGGCCGGTAATGTGGCCACCGGGCCCGGCGTCGCCCGGGCCCGGCCCACCGCCCCTCGAAGAGTAAAGGTGCCCCCTCCGTGCCAGCCGCCAAGCCCGTCGTTCTCCTCGCCGAAGAGTTGTCCCCCGCCACCGTCGACGCCCTGGGGCCGGACTTCGAGATCCGCCAGGCCAACGGGGCGGACCGTTCCGACCTGCTCGCCTCCATCGCGGACGTCGACGCCATCCTCGTCCGCTCCGCGACGAAGGTGGATGCCGAGGCCATCGCCGCGGCCAAGAACCTCAAGGTCATTGCGCGGGCGGGCGTCGGCCTGGACAACGTGGACATCAAGGCGGCCACGCAGGCCGGCGTGATGGTCGTGAACGCGCCGACGTCCAACATCATCTCCGCCGCCGAGCTGACCGTCGGGCACATCGTCTCGCTGGCCCGCCGGATCCCGGCCGCCAACGCATCGCTGAAGTCGGGGGAGTGGAAGCGCTCCAAGTACTCGGGCGTCGAGCTGTTCGAGAAGACGGCCGGCATCATCGGCCTCGGTCGCATCGGCGCCCTCGTCGCGCAGCGCCTGCAGGGCTTCGGCATGGACGTCGTCGCCTTCGACCCCTACGTGACCCCCGCCCGCGCCCAGCAGCTGGGCGTGCGGCTGCTCGAGCTCGACGAGCTGCTGGCCACCGCCGACTTCATCACGATCCACATGCCGAAGACCCCGGAGACCGTGGGCATGCTCGGGGCCGACGCGTTCGCGAAGATGAAGGACAGCGCGTACGTCGTCAACGTCGCCCGCGGCGGCCTGGTCGACGAGAAGGCGCTCTACGAGGCCCTGCGCGAGGGGGCGATCGCCGGCGCCGGGATCGACGTCTTCGAGTCCGAGCCGTCCACCGACCTGCCGTTCTTCGACTTCGAGAACGTCACCGTCACCCCGCACCTGGGCGCCTCGACCAACGAGGCGCAGGAGAAGGCCGGCATCTCCGTGGCCAAGTCCGTGCGCCTGGCCCTGGCCGGCGAGCTGGTCCCGGACGCCGTGAACGTCGCGGGCGGCGTGATCGACCCGAGCGTCCGGCCGGGCATCCCGCTGATGGAGAAGCTGGGCCGGATCTTCACGGCGCTGACGCACGACTCGCTGACCTCGATCGACATCGAGGTCGCGGGCGAGATCGCCGAGCTCGACGTCAAGGCCCTCGAGCTCGCCGCCCTGAAGGGCGTGTTCATGGACGTCGTCTCCGAGCAGGTCTCCTATGTCAACGCGCCGGTGCTCGCCGAGCAGCGCGGCGTCGTCGCCCGCCTGGTCACCACCGCGGAGTCGCCGGAGTTCCGCAACGTGCTGACGCTGCGCGGCGCCCTGTCCGACGGCACCCAGCTCTCCGTCGCCGGCACGCTGACCGGCCCGAAGCAGATCGAGAAGCTGGTCGGCATCAACGGCTACGAGATCGAGATCCCGATCCCCGAGCACCTGATCGTGCTGCGCTACCAGGACCGTCCCGGCGTCATCGGCTCGCTCGGCAACATCCTGGGCGGCCGCGGCGTGAATATCGCCGGCATGCAGGTCGCCCGCCTCGCCGAACACGGCGAGGCCCTGGCCGTCCTCTCCATCGACGCCGCCCTGCCCGCGGGCATCCTGGCCGAGATCGCCGAGACCGTGGGCGCGACGGTCGCCCGGGAGGTCGACCTCGAGGCCTGACCCGCCAGCGCGTCCGGGGGGCGGCCCGCCACACGGCGGTCCGCCCCCCGCGCGTACGGTAGATTTCTAGGGTGACTTCAACGCAGGACCCGACCCCGTACTACATCACGACCGCCATCTCGTACCCGAACGGGCGGCCGCACATCGGCCACGCCTACGAGTTCATTGCCACGGACGCGATGGCGCGGTTCAAGCGGCTGGACGGCTTCGACGTCCTGTTCCTGACCGGTACGGACGAGCACGGGCAGAAGATGCTGCAGACCGCCCAGCAGGAGGGTCTCAGTCCCCGCGAACTGGCCCAGCGGAACTCCGACGTCTTCCAGGCCACGCAGGACGAGCTGGGCATCAGCTACGACCGGTTCATCCGCACCACCGACGCCGACCACCACGAGGCCGTCCAGGCCATCTGGCGGCGCATGGAGGCCAACGGGGACATCTACCTCGACAAGTACGCGGGCTGGTACTCCGTCCGCGACGAGGCCTACTACCACGAGGACGAGACGGAGCTGCGCGCGGACGGCGTCCGCTACGCCAAGGAGACCGACACGGAGGTCACCTGGACGGAGGAGGAGTCCTACTTCTTCCGGCTCTCCGCCTACCAGGGCAAGCTGCTCGCCCTCTACGCGGAGCAGCCCGACTTCGGGGCGCCCCGCTCGCGCTTCAACGAGGTCATCCGCTTCGTCGAGCGCGGGCTGGAGGACCTGTCGATCTCCCGCACCACGTTCGACTGGGGCGTCCCCGTGCCGGGCAACGACCGGCACGTCATGTACGTCTGGGTCGACGCGCTGACCAACTACCTCACCGGCGCCGGGTTCCCGAACACGGATTCCGAGGAGTTCTCCCGCTACTGGCCGGCGGACGTGCACGTCATCGGCAAGGACATCTCACGCTTCCACGCCATCTACTGGCCGGCGTTCCTGATGTCGGCCGGGCTGGAGCTGCCGCGCCGCGTCATGATCCACGGCCACCTGCACAACAACGGCGTCAAGATGTCCAAGTCGCTGGGCAACGTCGTGGCGCCGTCGGACTGGGTCGCCGCCTACGGCCTGGACCAGATGCGCTTCTTCCTGCTCCGCGAGGTCCCGTTCGGCGCCGACGGCAACTACAGCCACGAGGCCATCGTCGGGCGCATGAACGCCGACCTGGCGAACAACCTCGGCAACCTGGCCCAGCGGTCGCTGTCGATGGTCGCCAAGAACTGCGGCGGGGCCGTGCCGCGGCCCGGCGCGTTCACGGAGGCCGACCGGGCACTGCTCGACGCGGCGGCGGGGCTGCTCGAGGCCAACCGCGACGCGTACTCGCGCCAGGAGTTCTCCCGGGCCCTCGAGGCCATCTGGACCGTCCTCGGCGACACGAACGCCTACTTCGCCGAGCAGCAGCCGTGGGTCCTGCGCAAGACGGACCCGGAGCGGATGGAGACCGTGCTCTACACGACGCTCGAGGTGCTGCGCCGCGTCGCCCTGCTGGTCCAGCCGGTCATGCCGGATTCGGCCGAGTCGCTGCTGGACGTCCTCGGCCAGCCGGAGGGCGCCGCCCGCGCCTTCGGGGCCTTCGACACGCCGCTCGAGTCCGGGACGCCGCTTCCGGCTCCGCGGCCGATCTTCCCCCGCTTCGAGGAGCCGACCGAGGCCTAGGCCGGAGGCGGCGAACACGCACGAGGGGCCCGCGACGCACGTCGCGGGCCCCTCGTCTGTTTCGGCCGGAGGTGGCGCCCCTAGCCGGCGTCCGGCCGGTCGCCGCGGCCGCCGTCGGGGTCCTCCGCGGGGACCGCGAACGGCGCCGTCTCGGGAACCCGGACGGTGGGCCGGACCGCGCCCACCCGGCGTTGGCGCAAGGGGTCCCGGCGAAGGTCCGCGTAGAGTCCCACGCACAACAGGATGATGATCACCACGAACGGGCTGGCCGCGATGATCGTGAACGTCTGCAGGGCCCCCAGGCCGCCGACCCAGAGGAGCACGCCGGCCACGGTTCCGGTCAGCACGGCCCAGAGGACCGTGATGGGGCGCCAGGGCTCCTTGCCGCGCGAGGAGAGCGTGCCCATCACGAGGGCGCCGGAGTCGCCGCTGGTGATGAAGAAGATCGAGGTGAGGAGCATGACGAGCCCGGCCGCGACGGGGAACAGCGGCAGGTTCTGCAGGGTGGCGAAGAATCCCGCGGCCTCGTCGCCGGTGCCGGCGATGTCGATGCCGTTCAGCTGCAGGCGGATCCCGGTGCCGCCGAGCACGGTGAACCAGACGAAGCTCGCGGTGGAGGGCACGAGCAGGACGCCGACGACGAACTCGCGGATGGTCCGGCCCTGCGAGATGCGTGCGATGAACGTCCCGACGAACGGCGTCCACGAAATCCACCAGGCCCAGTAGAAGACGGTCCAGCTGGCCATCCATTCGGCGCCGCCGAAAATGCCCGAGTGGAAGCTCATGGGGACCAGCTCGGTGAGGTACGCGCCGAGCGCGGCCGGCAGCAGGTCGAGGATGAAGAGCGTGGGCCCGACGACGAACACGAACACCATCAGGATGAAGGCCAGGACGAGGTTCGTGTTGGAGAGCCACTTGATGCCCTTGGAGACACCGCTGGCCGCGGACAGGACCACCGCCACGGTCAGCACGCTGATCACGGTGATCGGCAGGGCCTTGCCCGGGTCCTCCTGGAACTCCCCGGTGGACAGGAGTGCGAGCCCCGAGGCGATCTGCAGCGCGCCGAGGCCCATGGATGTGGCCGTGCCGAACTTCGTGCAAATGAGGGCGAGCACGTCGATCGGCTTGCCCCATCCCTTCTTCTCGATCCGCTCGGCGCCGAACAGCCCCTGGAACGGCGCGCTGATCAGGTTTCCCCGGCCCATGCGGAACGTCGAGTACGCGATCGCCAGGCCGACGACGGAGTAGATGGCCCAGGGGTGGAGGGCCCAGTGGAAGAGCGTGTAGGCCATGGACTGCCGTGCGGCCTCCTGGGTGCCGGCCTGCGCCTCGACGAAGGGTGGCGGGCTCGTCATGTGGGTCACCGGCTCGTAGACCCCGAAGAACATCAGGCCGATCCCCATGCCGGCGGCGAACATCATGGCGATCCACGACATCGTCGAGAATTCCGGCTTCTCCCCGTCCTGCGAGAGGGGAATGCTGCCGTAGCGCCCGAAGGCCAGGATGAGTGCGAAGGCCACGAAACCCGTCGCCGTCAGGACGAAGAGCCAACCGACGTTTTGGGTGACCCAGGCCAGGACGTTGCCGGACCAGGCCTCAAGCCCCTCCGTGAAGACGATGCCGGCGATGAGGACGGCGACGATGATGCCGGTGGCGGCACCGAAGACGGTCTTGTCGACGGACGCCCACCCCTCTTTCAGGGGCATTCGGGCGCTGTCCGGCGGGTCGGGGATGTGCGGTGCGTGTGGTCTCATGGTGCCTCACTGTTGGCGGCACGGCCGGACGGGCCGCGCGGTGGGTGGTTACGGGCCAGTAGGACGCCAGTATAGTGACGGCATGACCGAGAACCACCAAACCCCGGCCGCTTCCTCCCGCGACACCTCCGGCGTCGACTACTTCGGCGACACCGGGCAAACCCAATTCGGCGGGCACGGCGAAGTGTCCAAGAACGACGTCAGGTACGTCGCCTACGACGAAGTGGACGCCGCCGGCGCCTCGGTCAGCGTCGTCATGGCCGCTGGGTCCCTGGCCCCGGAGACGCTCGACCTGCTCCTGAGCGTCCAAAACGACCTGTTCGATGTCCTCGCGGACCTCAGCCAACCGCTGACGTCGCCGCAACCGGCCCCCGCGCGTGTGGTCCCTGCGCACGTCGAGCGGCTCGAGCGTGCCATCGAGCACTACACCGACCTGGCCAGCGACCTGAGCGGCCGCATCCTGCCCGGCGGGACGCTGACGGCGAGCCTTCTCTTCCAGGCCCGGGGCGTGGTGCGGCGGGCCGAGCGGGCCGTCTGGCTCGCCGTGGAGTCCCACCCCGAGGCCGTCAACCGCGAGGCGGCCCGCTACATGAACCGGTTGTCGGCCCTGCTGTTCGTCATCGCCCGCGGGGCGAACGTCGAACACGGCGACGTGCAGTGGGTCCCCGAGTCCTCGGTGCACCCCGCGCCCGAGGCGGAGTAGCGCGGCGGGCGCGCGCCGGTCCGTCGTGGGGCGGGGCCGCGGCACCGGGCCCGACGGCGGGCGTCCACGATGCGGTCCGCTTTGTTCGGCATGCGGACGCCCGCCTATTCTGGGCGCATGAGCAGAACGATCGACCTGGCCGTCATCCCCGGGGACGGCATCGGACCGGAAGTCGTCGCGGAGGCCGTGAAGGTCATGCGCCGCGCCACGGAGGGCGGCGACGCCGCCCTGTCCCTGACCGAGTACTCCCTCGGCGCCGCCCACTGGCTGGAGACGGGGGAGACCCTCTCCGACGCGACACTCGAGCGCCTGCGCGGCCACGAGGCCATCCTCTTCGGCGCCGTGGGCGCGGCCCCCGGCGACGCGCGCATCCCGTCGGGCCTCATCGAGCGCGACCTGCTGCTGAAGCTGCGCTTCACGCTCGACCACTACGTCAACCTCCGTCCCGCCCGTCTCTACCCGGGCGTGCCCAGCCCGCTGGCGGACGCCGGCGACATCGACTTCGTCGTGGTCCGCGAAGGCACCGAAGGGCCCTACGTCGGCAACGGCGGGGCGCTGCGCGTCGGCACGGAGCACGAGATCGCCACCGAGGTCTCCGTCAACACGGCGCACGGAGTCCGCCGGGTGGTCCGGGACGCGTTCCGCCGTGCCGCCGCCCGCCCGCGGCGCAAGCTCACGCTCGTCCACAAGCACAACGTGCTCGTCCATGCCGGGCACCTGTGGCGCCGCACGGTCGAGGACGTGGCCGCGGAGTTCCCCGAGGTCACCCACGACTACATGCACGTCGACGCCGCGACCATCTTCATGACCACGGACCCGGCCCGTTTCGACGTCATCGTCACGGACAACCTCTTCGGCGACATCCTCACGGACCTGGCCGGCGCCGTCACCGGCGGCATCGGCCTCGCCGCCTCCGGCAACATCAACATGGACGGCACGGCGCCGAGCATGTTCGAGCCCGTCCACGGCTCCGCGCCCGACATCGCGGGCCAGCAGAAGGCGGATCCGACGGCGGCGATCCTCTCCGGGGCGCTGCTGCTCGAGCACGTCGGCCTGCCCGAGGCGGCGCGCCGCATCGAGGCGGCGGTCGAAGCCGACCTCGCCGGCCGCGGCGGCACGGGCGCCCGGACGACGGCGGAGATCGGCGACGCCGTCGCCGCGGGCGTAGCCTAGGCTTTGGTTAGGCCCCGGTAACCGGGGCACCGGCGGCGCGGTCCTCCGCGCCGCCGCCGTCCCCCGATAAGGAAAGTGCGCCGGCACCATGGATTTCTCCCTGAAGCTCTCGAACCAGCCCAAGTCCGCCCAGGAGCGGGCGGCCATCCTGGCCAACCCGGGGTTCGGCGACCACTTCACGGACCACACCGCCGTCGTCGACTGGAGCATCGACGGGGGCTGGCACGATGCGCGGATCGAGCCGTACGGCCCGATCCCGATGGATCCCGCCGCGGCCGTGCTGCACTACGGGCAGGAGATCTTCGAGGGACTCAAGGCGTACCACCACGCCGACGGCTCCGTGTGGACCTTCCGGCCGGAGGCCAACGCCGCGCGCTTCAACACGTCCGCCCGGCGGCTGGCGCTGCCCGAACTGCCCGAGGGCGCGTTCGTGGAGTCCCTGCGCCGGCTCGTCGAGGCCGACCGCGACTGGGTCCCGACGGGCGACGGCGAGGCCCTCTACCTGCGCCCCTTCATGTTCGCCACCGAGGCGTTCCTCGGCGTCCGCCCGTCCCACCGGGTGTCGTACCGGGTCATCGCCTCGCCCGCCGGAAACTACTTCGGCGGCGAGCTGAAGCCCGTGTCGATCTGGCTGTCGACCAGCTACGCCCGGGCCGGCCGCGGCGGCACCGGCGAGGCCAAGTGCGGGGGCAACTACGCCGCGTCCCTGGCCGCGCAGCTGGAGGCGGAGGCCCAGGGCTGCAAGCAGGTCCTGTTCCTCGATCCGTTCAACGACGACGCCGTGGAGGAACTCGGCGGCATGAACGTGTTCTTCGTCTTCCGCGACGGCCGGCTCGTCACCCCCGCGCTCAACGGCAACATCCTCCACGGGGTGACCCGCTCGTCCGTGCTCGAGCTCGCCCGGGAGCGCGGCCTCGACGTGCAGGAGCGCAAGATCACGCTCGACGAGTGGCGCGAGGCGGCCGCGGACGGGTCCCTGTCCGAGGTCTTCGCGTGCGGCACCGCCGCCGTCATCACCCCCATCGGCGAGCTCAAGACCGCGGACGGCAGCATCGGCTGCGGCGAGCCCGGCCCGGACTCCGTGGCCATGTCCATCCGGAAGGAACTGTTGGGCATCCAGACCGGCAGGGTCGAGGACACGCGGGGCTGGCTCACGCGGCTGGCCTAGCCGGGAGGCGGGGACCGCGGCGGCGCCCCGGGCGGGACGCGCGGCGACCGGCGGGCCGGCCGTGAATTAGGCTGTCCACCATGCGTATTGCACGATTCGTCGTTGACTCCGATCCCCTATACGGCGTCGTGGAGGGCGACGAGGTCGCCGCCATCGCCGGAGACCCGTTCTTCCAGGGCGTCCAGCCCACCGGCCAGCGGCACGCCCTCGACGACGTCCGCCTCGTGGCCCCCATCATCCCGCGGTCGAAGGTCGTGTGCTTCGGCCGGACCTACGCCGACCACGCGGCGGAGCTGGGCAACGAGGTGCCCGCCTCGCCGCTCATGTTCCTCAAGCCCAACACGTCCGTGGCGGGGCCGGGGGAGCCGGTGACGCTGCCGTCCTTCTCCGACGAGGTCTCCTACGAGGCCGAGCTCGCCGTCGTCATCGGCCGCATCTGCAAGGACGTCCCGCCGGAGAAGGTCCCCGACGTGGTCTTCGGCTACACGTGCGCCAACGACCTCACCGCCCGCGACGCGCAGCGCACCGACGGCCAGTGGGCCCGCGCCAAGGGATGGGACGGCTCCTGCCCGATCGGGCCGTGGATCGAGACCGACTTCGACCCGGAGTCCGTCCGCGTGACCGGCAGGCTCGACGGGAAGACCGTCCAGGACGGAGACACCTCCGACCTCGTGTGGGGCGTGCCCGACCTCGTGTCCTTCGCGTCCCAGGCGTTCACGCTCCTGCCCGGGGACATCCTGCTGACCGGCACCCCCGCCGGGGTCGGGACCCTGACCGAGGGCCAGCGGTTCGAGGTCGAGGTCGAGGGCATCGGCACGCTGGCCAATGTCTTCCGCCGGTAGACTCGGGGCCACCATGACTGACTCATCCCCGATCCCCACGGTGACCGAAGAAACCCCCGTCCGCGTGCGCTTCTGCCCCTCCCCGACGGGGACGCCGCACGTCGGCCTGATCCGCACCGCCCTGTTCAACTGGGCCTACGCCCGGCACACGGGCGGCAAGCTCGTGTTCCGCATCGAGGACACGGACGCCGCGCGCGACTCCGAGGAGAGCTTCAACCAGCTCCTCGACGCCCTCGACTGGATGGGCATCACCTGGGACGAGGGCGTCAACGTCGGCGGCCCGCACGAGCCCTACCGCCAGTCCCAGCGCGGCGACATCTACGCGGACGTCATCGCCAGGCTCAAGGACGCGGGCCATCTCTACGAGGACTTTTCCACGCCGGAGGAGGTCGAGGCCCGCCACCGCGCCGCGGGCCGCGACCCGAAGCTCGGCTACGACAACCACGACCGCGACCTGACGCCGGAGCAGGTGGAGGCCTACCGCGCGGAGGGCCGCCAGCCCGTGCTGCGGCTCCGGATGCCCGACGAGGACCTCGTCTTCACGGACCTCGTCCGCGGCGAGATCACGTTCCGCGCCGGCTCGGTGCCCGACTTCGCCGTCGTCCGCGCCAACGGCCGCCCGCTCTACACGCTGGTCAACCCCGTCGACGACGCGCTGATGGGCATCACGCACGTCCTGCGCGGCGAGGACCTGCTCTCCTCGACGCCGCGCCAGATCGCGCTCTACCGGGCGCTGCTGGACATCGGCGTCGCCAAGTACATGCCGCGGTTCGGGCACCTGCCGTACGTCATGGGCCAGGGCAACAAGAAGCTCTCCAAGCGCGACCCCGAGTCGAGCCTCTTCCTGCACCGCGAGCGCGGCTTCATCCGCGAGGGGCTGCTCAACTACCTGGCGCTGCTGGGCTGGAGCCTCTCCGCGGACGAGGACGTGTTCACGGTCGACGAGCTGGTCAAGCACTTCGAGGTCACGGATGTCCTCTCCAACCCGGCCCGCTTCGACCTGAAGAAGGCCGAGGCCATCAACGGCACCCACGTGCGCCGGCTGGACCCGGCCGACTTCCGCGGGCGCCTCCTTCCGTACCTGCGCCACGCGCAGCTCGTGGGGGAGGAGCCGACGCCGCGGCAGCTGGAGGTCCTGGAGCAGGCCGCCCCGCTCGTGCAGGAGCGCATCACGCTGCTCGGCGAGGCCCCGGACATGCTCGAGTTCCTCTTCCGGTCCGACGACGAGGTCGTGGTCGCCGCGGACGCCCTCAAGGGCCTTCCCGGCAACGCGGACGAGGTCCTGGACAGCGCGATCGCCGTCCTCTCGGAACTCGCCGACTTCACCGCGGCATCGATCGAGGAGGTCCTGCGCCACGCACTCGTCGACGGGCTCGGCATCAAGCCGCGGCACGCCTTCGGCCCGGTCCGCGTCGGCGTCTCCGGCAAGCGGGTGTCCCCGCCCCTGTTCGAGTCCATGGAGATCCTCGGCAAGGAGTCCTCCCTGGCCCGCCTGCGGGCGTTCCGGACGGACCTGGCGTCCCTGTGACCGGCCCCGCGATCACGGGCGTGCTCTTCGACATCGACGACACGCTCGTGGACCTGGCCACGGCGGCCCGCGACGCGTTCGAGGCGCTCAGCGCGGGGCACCTGTCCCGCGCCGGCGCCGAGGCGCGCGCGGCCGCGGCCGAGGGATTCGTCGGCGACCGCTGGGGACACTACGAGCGGTACATGGCCGGCGAGCTCACGTTCACCGGCCAGCGCATCGCCCGGCTGCGCCGCGCCTATTCCGGGGCCGGCGGTCCGGAACTCGACGACGGGCAGGCCGAGGCCTGGTCCGCCGCCTACGAGGAGGCCGTGCGCGGGGCGTGGGCCCCGTTCGCGGACGCCCACCCCTGTCTGGACGCGCTCGACGCGCTGGGCGTGCCCTACGGTGCGGTCTCCAACAACGTGGCCGAGTACCAGCGCCGCAAGCTCGACGCCGCGGGCCTGGGCCGGGTGGGCCACGTGGTGGGCTCCGACACCGCCGGCGCCCCCAAGCCCGCCGCGGAACCGTTTTTGGAGGGCGCGCGGCTGCTGGGCAGCGTTCCGGCGCGCACCCTCTACGTGGGGGACAACCCGGTGAACGACGTCGCGGGCGCCCGGGGCGCCGGCCTGCCCGCGGTCCTGCTCGACCGCACGCGCACGCCCGCCGCGCCCGGGGACCTCGCGGCCGCGCTGCGCGCCGGCGAGGCGGGCGTTGCGGCCGATCTCGCGGCCGTGGCGGGTGCCGTCGCGGAGCTCCTGGGAGGGAGACGCACGCCACACGCCCCCGGTTTTGAAATCCGCGAAGGGGCCGTGTAAAGTAAATACTCGTGTTGAGGCGCTGGAAAGCGGGCCGAGAGGCCGGATTTCCGGAGGCCGAGACCCTTTGGGATATGGTGTAATTGGCAACACTACGGTTTCTGGTACCGTCATTCTAGGTTCGAGTCCTGGTATCCCAGCGCTACGGTCCCCGCTTGACGGCGGGGATCGGCACTGTCGGCAGGCTACTGGCCGACAGGGCTACGGCCCCATCGTATAGCGGCCTAGTACGCCGCCCTCTCACGGCGGTAACGCGGGTTCGAATCCCGCTGGGGTCACTGTCCGCAAGGACAAGGCGGCATCGGCCTTCATCCGGTGCATGGTGATACGGCCCCATCGTATAGCGGCCTAGTACGCCGCCCTCTCACGGCGGTAACGCGGGTTCGAATCCCGCTGGGGTCACCAACCACGCAGGGCCCGGACCACACGGTCCGGGCCCTGCGGCGTTTCCGGGGTCCGCCGGGCCGGTTCCCGGAGACCGCCGCCGCGCGCCACGCATTTGGCATGATGGTCGCGTGAGCAACGACGACGAACCGGGCCAGCCGCCCGCGGCACGCGCCCTCGAGGGCCTGGAGCGGGCCCGCGCCGCGCTGGGCGCCGTCCGGCTGCCGTTCGAGCTGCCCTCGGCGGCCTCGGACCGCGAGCACCTTGCCGCGGTGCTCGTCCAGCTCGACGACTACCTCCTGCCCCGGCTCCGGCACCTCGACGCGCCGCTGCTGGCCGTCGTCGGGGGCTCGACGGGCGCCGGGAAGTCGACGCTGGTGAACACGCTGGCCGGGCGCCTGGTGACGCGCGCCGGCGCGATCCGCCCCACGACGCGGCGCCCCATCCTGCTCCACCATCCCGACGACGCCGCCTGGTTCACCGGCCCCCGCGTCCTGCCGTCCCTGGCCCGGGTCGACTCCGCAGCGGACGGGACCGACGAGGGGGACGAGGCCACCGGCGCCGTCGTGCTCGTGGCCGAGCCCTCGCTCGGCCCGGGAATGGCGCTGCTCGACGCGCCGGACATCGACTCCGTGGCGGACGAGAACCGACGCCTGGCCGGCCAGCTGCTCTCGGCCGCCGACCTGTGGGTCTTCACCACGACCGCCAACCGCTACGCCGACGCGGTCCCGTGGCGCCTGCTCACCGAGGCGGCCTCCCGCGACATCACCGTCGCCGTCGTGCTGAACCGGGTCCCGCCCGGCGTCGCGGACGAGGTCGCCACCGACCTGCGCCGCATGCTCGACGCCGAGGGCCTCGGCGAAGCACGGCTGTTCACGGTCGGCGAGCAGGCGACCCACGCCGACGGGCTCCTGGAACCGCGTGCGGTGGCCGACCTGCGCGCATGGCTGTCCCGCCTCGCCGGCGACGCCGCGCAGCGCCACGGCGTCGCCCGCCGCACGCTGGCCGGGGCGCTGTCCGGACTCGCCCCGCGGCTGGCCGCCGTCGCGGCCGCCGCCGCCGCCCAGCGCGACGCCGAGGCGGCCCTGCGCGGCGCCGTCGAGGAGGCCTACTCGCGCGCCGCGGAGGACGTGCGCGCGGCGACGCGCGACGGCGAGCTCCTGCGCGGGGAGGTCCTGGCCCGCTGGCAGGACTTCGTCGGGACCGGGGAGTTCATGCGCGGGGTCGAGGACCGCATCGGCCGCCTCCGCGACCGCGTCGCCGCCTACCTGGGCGGCCGCCCGCAACCGGCCGTGTCCGTGGAGCAGGCGATCGAGACGGGGCTGCACGCCGTCGTCGTGGCCTCCGCCGCGCGCGCCGCCGAGGAGGCCGACGCCGCGTGGCGGACGCATCCGGCCGGACGCGCGCTGCTCGGCGACGACGACCTCGCCGCCGTGCCGGAGGGTTTTTCGGCGGAGGCCGCCGAATCCATCCGCGCCTGGCAGTCCGACCTGCTCGAGCTCATCCGGGCGGAGGGCGAGGGCAAGCGCCTGCGCGCCCGGCTGGTGTCCTTCGGCGTCAACGGCGTCGCCGTCGCGCTCATGGTCGTCGTCTTCGCGTCCACGGCCGGGCTCACCGGCCTCGAGGTTGGCATCGCCGGCGGCTCCGCCGTCCTCGGCCAGAAGCTCCTTGAGGCCGTCTTCGGCGAGGACGCCGTCCGCCGGCTCGCCCGCCGGGCCCGCGACCTGCTCGACGAGCGCTGCCGCGCGCTGCTCGAGGCCGAGGCCGCGCGCTTCCTCGAGCGCCTCCCGTCCCCGGTGCCGGACCCCGCCGAGATCACCGCCCAGCAGCGCGCGGTCGACGCCGCCGCCCGGGCGGTCGCCCCGTGACGGGCCGGGCACGCGCCAGGGCCGCCTCCGCCGTCGGCGTGCGTCTCGAGGCGCTGGAGGAGGCCGTCGACCTGGCCCGCGGCCGCGTCCCCGCTGCCGTCCTCGACGGTGCGGACGCGGTCCTGGCCCGGGCCTCGAAGCGCCGCGCCCTGAGCGCCGGGCACACCGTCGTGGGCTTCTTCGGGACCACCGGCAGCGGCAAGTCGTCCCTGTTCAACGCCGTCACGGGGACGGACCGCGCCCGCGTCGCCGCCACACGCCCCACCACGGCCCAGCCGCTGGCCGCCGTCCGCGGGCCCGAGGGCAGCGGCGAGCTGCTGGACTGGCTGGGGGTGGCCGAGCGCGCGGAGATCGACGCGCTGCCGGGCCCCGGGGCGGACGCGGACGGGCTGATCCTGCTCGACCTGCCCGACATCGACTCCACCGCGAGGGCCCACCGGGAGACCGCCGAGCGCCTGGCCGGACAGGTCGATGTCCTCGTCTGGGTCGTCGACCCGCAGAAGTACGCCGACGCGGCCGTGCACCGGGACTTCCTGGCCCCGCTGCGCGCGTTGGATGCGGTCACGCTCGTCGTCCTGAACCAGGTCGACCGGCTCGGCCCCGGAGAGGCCGGCCCGGTGGTCGACTCCCTGCGTTCCCTCGTCGAGCAGGAGGGCCTCCGCCGCTCCCGGGTCCTGGCGACCTCGGCGACGACCGGCGAGGGCGTGGACGCGCTGCGCTCGGAGATCGCCGCGTACGCGCGACGGCGCCGGGCCTCCACGGAGCGGCTCGCCGCGGACGCGGACGGGCTCGCCGCCCGGCTGGCCCCCTACGCCGAGGGCGCCGGAGCCGGGGCCGGCACCGCGGCGGGGGAGCGGCTCGCCACCGAGCTGGCCGGGGCCGCGGGCGTGGCCGCCGTCGTGGACGCCGTCGCCCGGTCCTACCGGCACCGGGCCCGGTCCCGGACGGGCTGGCCCCTGACCCGCTGGCTGGGCGGGCTGCGGGTCGACCCGCTGCGGCGGCTGCACCTGGACGGCCGGGGCGCGGACCCCTCCGTCCACCGCACCTCGCTGCCCGCCCCGGGGCCGGCCCAGCACGCCCGCTCGGAGGCGGCGGTGAGGCACTACGCGGAGGCCGCGTCCGCGGGCCTGCCCGAGGTCTGGCGGGGGTCCGTGCGCCGGGCCGCGCGCCAGAGCGCGCCCGTCCTGCCCGACCGGCTCGACCAGGCCATCGCCTCCACGGACCTCGGCGCCCGCCGCGGCTCCTGGTGGTGGCCCCTGGCCGGGCTCCTGCAGTGGCTCGCCCTGGCCTGCGCGGTCGCCGGGGCCGGTTGGCTCCTGGCGATCGCCGGGGCCGGGTTCCTCCAGGTGCAGCTGCCCCCGCCCCCGCGCGTCGAGGGCTTCGCCGTGCCCACCCTGATGCTCGCGGCGGGCCTCGCGGCCGGGATCCTGGTCGCCCTGGCGTCCGGCGTCGCGTCGCGGGTGGGCGCCCGGTGGCGGGCACGCGCCGCCCGGCGCCGGCTCCTGGCGGCGGTGCGCCGGGTGGCCGAGGAGCACGTCGCGCGGCCCGTCGCCGCCGAGCTGGACCGCTTCGGCGGGTTCCGCGCCGCCGTCGGGAGGGCCCGTGGCTGACGCGCGCGGCCCGCACACCGTGGCGGGCCTGGGCGAGGCCGGCGTGCTGGCGCGGATCCTGCCCCGCCTCGCCGGCCCGGAGCCCCTGCTCGGCCCCGGCGACGACTGCGCCGTCGTCGCCGCGCCCGACGGGCGCTTCGTGGTCACGGTGGACACGCTCGTCCAGGACCAGGACTTCCGCCTCGAATGGGAGGGGCCGCGCGACGCCGGCCACGACGTCGGCTGGAAGGCCGCCGCCCAGAACCTCTCCGACGTCAACGCCATGGGCGCCGTGGCGACCGCCGCCGTCGTCAGCCTCACGCTGCCCGGCACCACCCCCGTGGCCTGGGTCGAGGCCTTCGCCGACGGCTTCGCGGCCGCGTGCCGCGACCTCGGGGCGGACCGCTGCGCCGTCGCCGGCGGGGACCTCGGCCGGGGGCGGGAGATCTCCGTGACGACGGCGGTCACCGGCGACCTGGAGGGCCGCGAGCCCGTCCTGCGCTCCGGCGCCCGCCCCGGCGACACCGTCGCCGTCGCCGGCCGCCTCGGCTGGGCCGGCGCCGGGCTCGCCCTGCTCGAGGCGCCGGGCGGCGCGGAGTGGGGCGAGCGGGAACGCGCCCTCGTCGACGCGCAGGTGCGGCCGCGCCCCCCGCTCGCGGCGGGACCGGCCGCGGCCGCCGCCGGGGCGACGGCCATGATGGACCTCTCGGACGGCCTCGCGCGCGACGTACCCCGCCTCGCCGCGGCCTCGGGCGTCGACATCGTCCTGGACGCCGACGCGCTCCGCGCGGCCGGAGCGCCGCTGGCCGCCGCCGCCGAACGGCTCGGGGCGGACCCGCTCGACTGGGTGCTCGGCGGCGGCGAGGACTTCGGCGTGCTCGCCTGCTTCCCTGCCGGCGGCCCCCCGCCCCAGGGTTTCGTGGCGATCGGGCGGTGCGAGCCCGGGTCCGGGCGGCTCCGCGTCCCCGGCGCCGTGACCGTGGCGGACGGGTGGGACCACTTCGGCTAGGGTCGTGACCGGAGCCGGCCACCGTGCGGACAGGAGACGGACGCAGCATGTCGAACTACCTCGTGGTCGTCGCGCCGGCGGCCACCACGTCCCGCATCGCCCGGTGGCTCGCCGATCCCGCGCTCCCGGCCGGCCACGCGGAGCGCGACCTCGTGCGCTGGCCCGCCGCCGACGGGCACGAGGTCCTCATCGCCTCCCGGGGCGCCGCCGACGACGCATCCTCCGCCGAACGCACCTACCTGCGCGGGTACGGGATCCACTACGGCGACCGGCGCGTCGTCTTCGGAGGCCGGGGCGCCCGGGCCGCCGCCTGGGCGCCCCGGCTGGCCGTCGAGGCCGTCGAGGGCTGCTACGTGGCCGCCGCCCTGGACGACGGCGGGGCGGTCCTGAACCTCTCCAACGACCTGTTCGGCCTGCTGCCGGTCCTCGCGACCGAGGGCGGCGGCGCGGTCGCCTTCTCCGACTCGACCCTGCTGCTCACGGAGCTGCGCCACGCCCTGGGCCTGCCGGTCACGGCGGACACCGGGGCCGCGCGGGCCCGCACGTGGGGCAACGCCATGGCCGGCCAGCTGCTGAGCCCCCGGGGGATCGTCGGGCAGGTGGCCCTCGTCCCGATGGGGGAGCAGGCGGCGGTGTCCATCGACGGATGGGCCCGCCTGCGGCGGCGGCAGACGCCCGCCGCCGAGCTCTTCGCCGCCCCCACCGGCCGCCCCTACGGGGAGCTCCTGCGCTCCTGCGCGGTGGACTACGTCAGCCTGCTGGACTCGCTCGCGGCCCTGGGGCCCGGGATCATGCGGTTCTCGGTCAGCGGGGGAGTCGACTCCCGGGCCAACATCGCCACGTCCCTGGTCTCCGCCGCGGTGCGGGAGAACGGCGGGCTGCAGTGCATCAACAACTCGCCCCAGCACGCCGAGGACTACGCGGTCGTGAAGGAGATGTCCGAGGCCTTCGGTTTCCCGCTGAACCGGCCCTCCGGGCGCCGCCCCGTGCTGCACAAGACGGCGTCGTCGCTGGGCTACTGGATGCTCTCCTCCGGCGGCATCTACGACTTCCTCAGCATGCCCGGCTACTACGCCACCGACTTCGCCCGCTTCATCGTCGGCGGGCACGGGGCCGAGATCGTCAAGGGGCAGTACGGGTGGCGGTCCATCCGGCAGATCGCCCGCGCCATCGCCGATCCTGCGCTCTCCGCGTCGTTCCGGGAGGAGGCCGAGCGGGGGCTCTCCGCCATGGGCGTGGACCCGGCGGACCCGATCGGCTCCGAGTGGCACTATGTCGGCCACCGCAACGCCATCCATTCCGGCCGGTTCACGCAGACGTCCATGATCGGCATGCGCCCCTTCATGTCCCGCGGCCTGCTGTCCCTCGAGCGCTCCGGGCTCTCCGGCCTGGGCAGGCCACCGAAGGGCCGGCCCGGCCTCGTTCACGACCTCGTGCTGTGCATCCACCCGCAGGCCGCCGGGTTCCGGTACGCGTCGGAGAAGAACAACATGCCCGAGTCGTATGTGGCGGAGCGGCTGGAGGCCATCGGCGGGCCGCTCCGGCCCGACGACCTGCGCCCCTTCGCCGTCGACGGGGCGCCGGGGGACGTGCACAGCGGCTACTCCGAGCTCTTCCGCGGCGTTGTGGAGCGCCGCGGACTGTGGCTGGCCCCCGAGCGCGCCACGCTGCGCGGGCTCGTCGAGCAGGCCGTCCACATCGCCGGCGAACACGGGCTCGAGGAGGACTACGAGCCGGTCTTCGCCGACGCCAGGGAGCGGCTCGCGGACGAGAGCGTGCCGCTGCGCTTCACCCGGGCGTCCACGGGCAAGGCCCTCGCCCTGCACCTGCTGGCCTAGGCGGGCCGGGCCGCCGGTTCCGTTCCGGCGGAGGGTGGGCCCGGGCGACACGTGGCCGGCCCGGGCGTCGCCGGCATGCGCCCGGCAGGGCGCGGCGGCTAGTGTGGTGGGGTTGCCCGTCGCCGACCGTCCGCCCCCAGGACACGAACAGGGATCCAGTGTCGAACTACCTCGCAGTCGTCGCCCCGGCCGCCACCATCGACCGCGTTGCCCGCTGGCTCGCGGGCCCCGGGACGGACGCCGGCGACGCGGCCCGGGACATCGTCCGCTGGCCCGCCGCCGACGGGCACGAGGTCCTCATTGCCAGCCGCGGCGCGGCGGCGGACGCCTCCTCGGGGCAGCGCGTGTACCTGAGGGGCCACGCGATCGACTACGCGAACCGGCGCGTGGTCTTCGGCGGGCGCTCGGGCGAGGACGCGGACCTGGTCCGCGGCCTGGCCGCCGACGCCGCCGAGGGCGCCTACCTGGCCGTGGCGCTCGACGCCGACGGCCGCCGCCTGAGCGTGTCCACCGACCTGTTCCGCATGCTGCAGCTGCTCTCCTTCGAGGGGCCAGGCTGCGTCGCGTTCTCCGACTCCATCCTGCTGCTCACCGAACTGCGCCATGCGCTCGACCTGCCCGTGACGGCCGACGTCGGCGCCGCGGAGGCCAGGGTCTGGGGCAACGCCATGGGCGGGCAGTTCATGAGCCCGCACACGCTCGTCGAGCAGGTCACCATGGTTCCGCTGGGCCAGCAGGCCAGCGTCGAGATCGGGCCGCGGCTGTCCCTCGCGCGGCGCACGGTCCCGCTTGGGGAGATCTTCACCCCGCCGTCCGAGGGGACCTACGGGGAGCTGCTGCGGGCCGGGGCCCGGGACTACGTCGGGCTGCTCGAGGGGCTCGCGGCGCTCGGACCCGACATGGTCCGCTTCTCGGCCAGCGGCGGCCTGGACTCCCGGGCCAACCTCGCGGCCTTCCTGCTGTCCGACACGCTGCGCGGGGCCGCAGGCGTCACGTGCATGAACACCGCGCCGCAGCACGCCGCGGACTTCGCGGTCGTGAAGGAGATGTCGGAGGCGTTCGGCTTCGCCCTGAACCGCCCCACGCGGGGCGAACGTCCCGAGCTGCACCGCACCGGCGCGACCCTGGGCTACTGGTACCTGGCCTCCGGGGGCATCTACGACTTCCTCGTCACGCCCGCCGCCTACGTCCGCCAGGCGGCGAGCTTCAACGTGGGCGGGCACGGCGCGGAGATCCTCAAGGGCCAGTACGGCTGGAGGACCATCGCCCAGATTGCCCGCAACGTGAAGGGCCCGGGGGTCGCCGAGGCCTTCCGGCGCGAGGCCGAGCGGGGGCTCGCCTCCATGGGCGTCGCGCCGGACGACCCGATCGGCTCGGAGTGGCACTTCCTGGGCCACCGCAACGCCATCCACTCCGGGCGGTTTACGCAGACCTCGATGATCGGTATGCGGCCCTACCAGGCGCGCAGCCTCCTGGCGCTGGAGCGCTCGGGCCTGTCCGGGCTCGGCCGCCCGCGGCTCGACGAGCCCTGCCTCGTGCACGACCTGGTGCTCGCGATCCACCCCGAGGCGGCCATGTTCCGCTACGACAAGGCCACGAACACCCTGCCGCGGGACTACGTCGAGGAGCGGCTGGCGGTCATCGGTGGCCCGCTCTCCGGCGCCGAGGTCGAGCCGTTCACCGTGAGGGGCCACCCGTCGGAAGTCACAAGCGGATACTCGGAACTGTTCCGCGGCGTCGCCGAACGGCGTGGCCTGTGGCTCGCGGCCGGACGTGAGGAGATCCGCGGGCTCGTCGAGCGCTCCGAGCCGGTCGCCGCCGAACACGGACTTGCGGACGCGTACGCCCCGGTCTTCGCGGAGGCGCGCGAGCGCCTCGCGGACGAGTCCGTGTCGCTGCGTTTCTCGCGCGGGGCGATCGGCAAGGCGATCAGCTTCCAGCTGCTCGCGTAGGGCGGGAGGCCCCCTCCGCCGCTACTCGCCGGACTGGCGTAGCGCGGAGCCAAGCTGGGCGGCGGTCGCGCAGACGATCTCCGCGTGCACCTTGCCCGGCTGCCGCGTGAGCCGCTCGATGGGCCCGGAAATGGACAGGGCGGCGATGACCCGCCCGGACGGACCGCGCACCGGGGCGGACACGGACGCGACGCCGGGCTCGCGCTCGCCCAGGCTCTGCGCCCAGCCGCGGCGGCGGACCCCGGCGAGGATCGTCGGCGTGAAGCGCGCCCCGTCCAGGCCGTCCAGCAGCCGGTCGTTGTCCTCCCACGCGAGCAGCACCTGGGCGGCCGATCCGGCCTTCATGGACAGGCGGGTCCCCACGGGAATGGTGTCCCGCAGCCCGACGGGCCGTTCGGCCGACGCGACGCAGAGCCGCTGGTCACCCTGGCGGCGGAACACCTGCGAGCTCTCGCCGGTGGCGTCGCGCAGCTCGATGAGGAGCGGTCCGGCGGCGGAGATCAGGCGGTCCTCGCCGGCGGCCGAGGCCAGCTCCACCAGGCGGCTGCCGAGCACGAACCGGCCGTGGATGTCCCGCCCGACGAGCCGGTGGTGGACCAGCGCCTGCGCCAGCCGGTGCACCGTCGGACGGGAGAGGCCGGTCGCCGCGACCAGCTGGGCCAGGCTCGTCGGCCCGGCCTCGAGGGCGTCCAGCACGGACGCCGCCTTGTCGATGACCCCGACTCCACTCGTTGTGTCCATAAGCTGATACTATCGTCTCAGGATTTGAGATGCACGCCAGTTCGCTGGAAGGCCGCCGCGCGCGGTGCTTGAGTGGTGTGTACGAGCTGGGACCCCGCAAAGGAGAAGCCATGGGCCACCACGGAGCGCCAACGACGCTGGCGGAGAAGGTCTGGGACGCGCACGTCGTCGAGCGCGGCGAGGGCGAGGGCGAGGCCCGGCGCCCCGACCTGCTGTTCATCGACCTGCACCTGGTCCACGAAGTGACGTCGCCGCAGGCCTTCGAGGGCCTCCGGCTGGCCGGGCGGCGGCTGCGCCGGCCGGACCTGACGATCGCCACCGAGGACCACAACACGCCGACCCTGGACATCGACAAGCCGATCGCGGACCCGACGAGCCGCAAGCAGATCGAGACCCTGCGCTCCAACTGCGCGGAGTTCGGTGTCCGCCTGCACCCGCTCGGCGACGCCGAGCAGGGGATCGTGCACGTGGTGGGGCCGCAGCTGGGGCTGACCCAGCCCGGGACGACGGTCGTGTGCGGGGACTCCCACACGTCCACGCACGGCGCGTTCGGCGCCCTGGCCTTCGGCATCGGCACCTCCGAGGTCGAGCACGTCATGGCCACCCAGACGCTCTCCCTCAAGCCGTTCAAGACGATGGCCATCAACGTCGAGGGGACGTTGCGGCCCGGGGTGACGGCGAAGGACATCATCCTGGCCGTCATCGCGAAGATCGGCACCGGCGGGGGGCAGGGGTACGTCCTGGAGTACCGCGGCTCCGCCATCCGCGCGCTGTCCATGGAGGCGCGCATGACCATCTGCAACATGTCGATCGAGGCGGGCGCGCGCGCCGGCATGGTCGCGCCCGACGAAACCACCTTCGAGTACCTCGAGGGGCGCCCCCACGCGCCGCAGGGCGCCGACTGGGACGCCGCCGTCGACTACTGGCGCACCCTGCGCACGGACGACGACGCCGTGTTCGACGCCGAGGTCCTCCTCGACGCGGACGAGCTCGAGCCCTTCGTGACCTGGGGGACCAACCCCGGCCAGGGCGTGTCCCTGTCGGAGGCCGTGCCGGCGCCGGGGGACTTCGAGGAGGAGTCGGCGCGCGCCGCCTGCGAGCGGGCCCTGGACTACATGGGCCTGGAGGCCGGGACCCCCATGAAGGACATCCGCGTGGACACGGTCTTCCTCGGCAGCTGCACCAACAGCCGCATGGAGGACCTGCGGACGGCCGCGTCCATCATCCGCGGCCGGACGAAGGACCCGGACGTGCGCATGATCGTGGTGCCCGGTTCCGCGCGCGTGCGCCTCGAGGCCGAGGCCGAGGGCCTGGACCGGATCTTCAAGGAGTTCGGGGCCGAGTGGCGTTTCGCCGGGTGCTCCATGTGCCTGGGCATGAACCCGGACCAGCTCGCCGAGGGCGAGCGCTGCGCCTCGACGTCGAACCGCAACTTCGAGGGCCGCCAGGGCAAGGGCGGCCGAACCCACCTCGTGTCGCCGGTGGTCGCCGCCGCCACCGCCGTGCGGGGCACGCTGTCCTCGCCGTCCGACCTGCCGCCGGCGCCCGCCGCGGCCGACCCCGCCACCGCAGCCTAAGGGAGGCCCGCCATGGAGAAATTCACCACACATACGGGCGTCGGCGTCCCGCTGCGCCAGGGCAACGTGGACACGGACCAGATCATCCCGGCCGTCTACCTCAAGCGCATCACGCGCACGGGGTTCGAGGACGCGCTCTTCGCCGGCTGGCGCCGGGACCCGGAGTTCGTCCTGAACCGGGAGCCGTACGCCGCGGGGTCCGTGCTCGTTGCGGGTCCCGACTTCGGCACCGGCTCCTCCCGCGAACACGCCGTGTGGGCCCTGAAGGACTACGGGTTCAAGGCGGTGCTTTCGGCGCGGTTCGCCGACATCTTCCGCGGAAACTCGGGGAAGCAGGGCCTCGTGGCCGCGCAGGTCGACCAGGACCACATCGAGCTCATCTGGAAGGAGCTCGAGACGCACCCGGGGACGGAGGTGACGGTCGATCTCGAGTCCCGGACCGTGACCTGCGGCTCGATCACGGCCCCGTTCGGCATCGACGACTACACGCGCTGGCGCCTCCTGGAGGGCCTGGACGACATCGGCCTGACGCTCCAGCGGGAGGACGCGATCGCCCGCTACGAGGCGTCCCGGCCGGCGTTCAAGCCGACCACGCTGCCCGTCCGCAGCTAGACACGCCCGCAGGCGCGCCGCCCGCCCCCCGACGCCTCCGCGACGGGGAGCGGGCGGTATGCTTACGGGGTACCTCCGGCGGTCCGCCGGTGTCCCAACCACACGCGAGGTCATTCATACATGGGCAAACTCCTGACGATCCAGGGCGGTTCGCCGCTGCAGGGCAAGGTGAAAGTCAGGGGCGCCAAGAACCTGGTGCCGAAGGCGATGGTGGCGGCCCTGCTGGGCGACACGCCGTCGCTGCTGCGCAACGTGCCCGAAATCAAGGACGTCGAGGTCGTGACCAGCCTGCTGCAGCTCCACGGCGTCACCGTGGTGAAGCACCCGGAGACCGGGGACCTCACGCTCGATCCGGGCGGGGCCAAGTCCGCCCCCTCGAACCTGATCGACGCCCACGCCGGCGACTCCCGGATCCCGATCCTGCTCTGCGGCCCCCTGATGCACAGCGTCGGCGAGGCGTTCATCCCCGACCTCGGGGGCTGCCGGATCGGCGACCGGCCCATCGACTACCACCTGAGCGTCCTGCGCAGCTTCGGCGCCGAAGTGGACAAGCGCCCCGGGGGCATCGCGATCAGCGCCCCCAAGGGCCTCACCGGCACGAAGCTGGAGCTGCCCTACCCGAGCGTCGGCGCGACCGAGCAGGTCCTGCTCACGGCCGTCCGCGCCGAGGGCATCACGGAGCTGAAGAACGCCGCCGTCGAGCCGGAGATCATGGACCTGATCGCCGTGCTGCAGAAGATGGGCGCCATCATCTCCGTCCAGACCGACCGGGTCATCCGGGTCGAGGGCGTCCCGCGCCTGAGCGGCTACAACCACCGCGCCCTGCCGGACCGCAACGAGGCCGCCTCCTGGGCGTCCGCCGCGCTCGTGACCCACGGCGACATCTACGTCGAGGGCGCCCACCAGCAGGACCTGACGGCGTTCCTGAACACCTACCGCAAGGTCGGCGGGGCGTTCGACATCGAGGACCACGGGATCCGCTTCCACCACCCGGGCGGGCCGCTGAAGCCGCTCGTGCTCGAGACGGACGTCCACCCGGGCTTCATGACGGACTGGCAGCAGCCGCTGGTCGTGGCGCTGACCCAGGCCGCGGGCGTGTCGATCGTGCACGAGACCGTGTACGAGAACCGGTTCGGCTTCACCGACGCGCTGGTGCGCATGGGAGCGACGATCCAGCTGCACCGCGAATGCCTCGGTGCGGTGCCCTGCCGCTTCGGGCAGCGGAACTTCCGGCATTCCGCCGTGATCACCGGCCCCGCGGTGCTCAAGGGCACCGACATCGACATCCCCGACCTGCGCGGAGGGTTCTCCCACCTGATCGCCGCGCTGGCCGCCGAGGGAACCAGCCGCGTCACCGGCATCGAGCTCATCAGCCGGGGCTACGAGCGCTTCCTCGAGAAGCTGGGGGAACTCGGCGCCGACGTCGAGCTGACCGAGGGCGCGTAGGGCGACGATGCGCGAAACCATCGGCACGCGCGCGCTGTTCGCCGTCCTCGCCGGCGTGGTCCGGCCCGTCCTCAACGCGTGCCTCGCGAAGCGCTGGGAGGGCTTCGGGTCGCTGCCCGACGGCGGGGCCATCGTGTGCCCGAACCACGTGACCGAGATCGATCCCCTGGTCGTGGGCCACGCGCTCTACAACCACGGCCGCGTGCCCCGCTACCTGGCGAAGGGCTCCCTCTTCGGGATTCCCGTCGTCGGCCGGATCCTGCGCGCCAGCAAGCAGGTGCCCGTGGAGCGCAGCGGCCCCGGCGCGGGCCGCTCGCTCGAGGTCGCGCACGAGATCGTGGAGGGCGGGGGCACCATCGTCGTGTACCCGGAGGGGACGCTGACGCGCGACCCGGACCTGTGGCCCATGCGCGGCCGGACCGGGGCCGCCCGCCTGGCGCTGCGCACCGGGGCGCCGGTGGTTCCCATGGCCCACTGGGGAGCCCAGGAGGTCCTGCCCCGGTACGGCAAGCGCGTCCACTTCTTCCCGCGCAAGCGCCTCACGGTGCGCGTGGGCCCCGTCGTCGACCTCGACGACCTCCGTGGCGGTCCGGTGACGCGCGCGGTCCTCGAGGAGGCCACGCGCCGCATCACCGCGGCCCTGACCCGCGAGCTCGCCGCCATCCGCGGCGAGGAGCCGCCCGCCACGCCCTGGGACCCCGCCGCGCACGGGCAGTCGCAGACGGGCCGGAACTTCGACTCCGGCACCGGCGCGGGGGACCGCGCGTGAGGCCTCCGGCGGCGAAGATCGCCGTGCTCGGCGCCGGAAGCTGGGGCACCACCTTCGCCAAGGTCCTGGCCGACTGCCCGGCCAACGCCGACGCGGAGATCGTCCTCTGGGCGCGCCGCCCGGAGGCCGCCGACGAGGTGAACCGCGAGCACCGCAACAGCCGCTACCTCGACGGGATCCCCCTGCCGCCCTCGATCCGGGCCACCGCCGACGCGCGGGAGGCCCTGGACGGCGCGGACCTCGTCGTGCTCGCGGTGCCGGCACAGACGCTGCGCGGGCGGCTGCGCGAGCTGCGGGACGCGATCCCGCGCGGGGCCGTGCTCGTGTCGCTGGCGAAGGGCCTCGAGCGCGGCACGGACGCGCGCATGACCGCGGTCATCCGCGACGAGCTCGACTGGCCCGAGGACGCCATCGCGGTCGTCTCCGGACCGAACCTGGCCCTGGAGATCGCCCGCGGCGAGCCCACCGCCTCCGTCGTCGCCTGCCCCGACGCGGACACCGGCGCCTGGATCGCCGCGTCGTGCGCGCCCGAGTACTTCCGCCCCTACACGAACACCGACCTGGTCGGCGTCGAGGTGGGCGGCATCGTCAAGAACGTGATCGCCCTGGCCGTCGGCATGTGCGACGGGCGCGGCATGGGCGACAACACCAAGGCGTCCATCATCACCCGCGGCCTGGCCGAGACGACGCGCCTCGCGTTGGCGCTCGGCGGCCGCCTCGACACGATGGCCGGCCTGGCCGGCCTCGGCGACCTGGTGGCGACCTGCTCGTCGCCGCTCTCCCGGAACCGCACCGCCGGCCGGCTCCTGGGCGAGGGGCGCACGCTGGAGCAGGTCGCCGAGCAGATGACCCAAACGGCGGAGGGCATCAAGTCGGCGCCCGCCGTCCGCGAACTCGCCGCAACCCACGGCGTGGAGATGCCGATCACCGAGGCGGTCTGCGCAGTGCTGCAGGGCCGGCTGACGGTCGACGACATGGCCTCCCGCCTGCTGGACCGAGACCTGAAACCCGAGGGGGAACACCAGTGACCACAACGACCCGGCCGCGCATCCTGCTCCTGTTCGGGGGCCGCTCCTCCGAGCACTCCGTCAGCTGCGTCACCGCCGCCGGCGTGCTCAAGGCCATCGACCGCGCGCGCTACGACGTGGTCCCCGTGGGAATTACCCGCGACGGGCAGTGGACCGCGGTCGATGCGGATCCCCAGACGTGGTCGCTGGCCAGCGGGGACGCGCCGGAGGTCCCCGCCGGCGGCACCCTGCTGCGCCTGGACCCCAATGGCACCGGACGCCGGCTGGTCGCCCTCGACGGTGGGGCCGTGCGCGACCTCGGCCACGTCGACCTCGTCTTCCCCCTGCTGCACGGGCCCTTCGGCGAGGACGGGACCCTGCAGGGCCTGTTGGAGATGGCCGACGTGCCCTACGTCGGCTCCGGCGTCACGGCCAGCGCGGTCGGCATGGACAAGCACTACATGAAGGTCGTTTTCGAGGCCGCCGGGTTCGCCGTCGGACCCTACGCCGTGATCACGGACAAGCAGTGGCGCCGGGACCCCGAGGCCGCGCTGGCCGCGGCCGACGGCCTGCGCTACCCGCTCTTCGTCAAGCCCGCCCGCGCCGGCTCGTCCGTCGGCATCACCCGCGTCGACGCGCCGGAGGAGCTGCGGGCCGCGGTCGAAACCGCCCGCGAGCACGACCCCAAGGTCGTCGTCGAGCAGGGGATCGACGGCCGCGAGATCGAGTGCGGCGTGCTCGAGGGCCGCGGGGCCGAGCCGACGCGCGCCTCCCTGCCCGGCGAGATCGCCGTGGCCGGCGGGGGCCATACGTTCTACGACTTCGAGGCCAAGTACGTCGAGTCCGACGCCGCCCGCCTCAGCTGCCCGGCCGAACTGCCCGAGGGGGCCGTCGCGGAGGTGCGCCGGCTCGCGGCCGAGGCGTTCGACGCCATCGGCGGCGAGGGGCTGTCGCGCGTCGACTTCTTCTACACGCCCGACGGCCGGTGGGTCATCAACGAGATCAACACGATGCCGGGATTCACCCCGATCAGCATGTACCCGCAGATGTGGTCGCAGACCGGCATCCAGTACCCGGAGCTTATCGACGAGCTGATCTGGCTCGGCCTCAACCGCCGCACCGGGCTGCGCTAGGCGCCGGGGCGGCTGGGGGCTGCGGTAGCGGCCGCAGCCGCCCGGGCCCGCCAACGGTGCCGATGCGGCGCCGCCGCGCCGGGGCCGCAGTGGCGCCGCGCCGGGGGTACGGGTCAGGGCAGCTGGAGATCCTGTTCCAGGTTGGTGCAGCCGCCCGTGGCCGGGATCCGCGACGCGGCGTCCGCCAGCTCGGCCAACACCGTGCTGGAGGGCACCTGCTCGGGGTCGAAGAGCACTTCGGTGGCCGGCTGACGGCCGTACGTGGTCAGCGTCCAGGCCGGGTCCCCCTCGCGGGCGATCCAGTCGACGCCGTTCGCCCCCACGCACGGGTCCGTCGTCGGCCCGGGGACGGCCACGCCACAGCGCAGCACCACGGCCGACGGGTTGCCCCACGCCGCCGTCGCCTGGCTGTTCGTCTCGCGCAGCTCGTGCCCGGCCAGCTCCTGGGGCAGCCGCACCATCATGTCCGCGCAGGCCGGGTCCGCCGCGTCCGCGGCCGGCTGCACGGCCACGGGGGCGGTGCAACCCGCGAGGGCTGCGGCGGCGAGCAGGGCGGCGAGGGCACGGGGAAGCCGGGACGGGAACAGGCGCATGCCCTTACCCTAGCGCGGGGCCGCGCGCCGCTAGGATGGAACGGCAAGTGGCCGCGACGGAAGAGGATACGGGCAGCGATGTCGGTCAGGATCACCACGGGCAGGGCCGCGCTGGCCGCGTGGCTCGACGGCGCCGTCCGCTGCCTGGCCAACCATTCGGACCGGCTGAATGCGATCAACATCTTTCCGGTCGCGGACGGTGACACCGGGAACAACCTCTACCTCACCGCCCGCACGGCCCACGACGCCGTCTCGGTGCTCGACACCGCGGACCTCGGCGAGTTCCTCGGGGTCGCCGGGCGCGCCGCGGTGCAGGCCGCCCGCGGCAACTCCGGCACGCTGCTGGCCGTCTTCCTCGCCGGATTCGCGGAGCCGTTGGCCGGCCACGAGCGCCTGACCGCCCCGCTGCTGGCCGCGGCCCTGGACCGGGGCAGTGTCCGGGCCTGGTCCGCCCTCAGCGAGCCCGTGCCCGGCACCATGCTCTCCGTCATGGAGGCGGCGGCCGGCGCGGCCCGGGAGGCCGCCGACTCGACGTCGCACGACCCGTCCAGCCGCGCGGCGCTGGCCGCGACGCTGGAGGCCGTGCGCGCCGAGTCGCTCGGTGCCGTCGTCGCCACCGAGGGGCAGCTTGGCCCGCTCGCGGAGGCCCACATCGTCGATGCCGGCGCGGTCGGCACGCTGCTCGTCCTGGACCAGTTGCGCGCGGCCGTGCTGGGCGCCGACGGCGACGAGGCCAGGTACGCGCCCCTGCACGGCTACGGCATCCAGGATCCGCACCTGCACGCCGACCGCCCGCCCGAGGACGGCGTCGAGGTCATGTGCACGATCGCCCTCGGCGCGCTCGAGGCCGCGACGCTGCGGGCCAGGCTGGACGCCGTCGGCAACTCCGTCGCGATGAGCCCGGTCGACGCGGCGGAGTCCACGCCGCGCTGGCGCGTCCACGTCCACGTCCCCGACGCGGACGACGCCCTGCGGGTGCTCACCGACATCGGCGATCCCGTCAACGTCTCCGTGACCGCGCTGCACGGCCATGGCGCCTGAGACGGCGACGATCGGGCTCGAGACGCCCCTCGTGCGCGTCCTCGGGGGCCGGACGGCCAACCAGTTGAAGGAGTCGCTCAAGTACGCGACCTGCGGGGAGCTGCTCATGCACTTCCCGTCGCGGTACGTGCGGCTGGGCGAACTCACGCCGATCAGCGACCTGGAACGGGGCGCGGAGGTGACCATCGTCGCCCGCGTGCTCTCGAAGGAGAAGCACCAGATGCGCAGCCGGCGGGGCTTCCGGCTCGAGGTCGTCGTCGCCGATGCGCACGGCCCCGAGGCGTCCCGCCTCCGGATGACGTTCTTCAACGCCTACGCGGCGGACCGCGAACTGAAGAAGGACGCCATGGCCATGTTCTCCGGCCGGATCACCGAGTACCGGGAGAAGCTCGAGCTGACCCACCCGAAGTACGCGCTCCTGGACGATCCCGAGGAGGCCGGTGCCCGCCTGTACCCGATCTACCCGGTGTCCGGGAAGGCGACCAGCGACAAGATCCTCGCCAGCGTCGGCACGGTTCTGGACGTCCTGGACGACGAGGCGCTGGCGGACCCCATCCCGCGCGACGTCCTGGCCCGCCGCCGCCTCCCCGGCCTGGCCGAGGCGCTGCGCGGCATCCACGCGCCCGCGGACGACGAGGACTGGGCGCGGGCCCGGCGCCGCTTCCGCTACGAGGAGGCGCTCCTGGTCCAGGCCGCCCTGGCCGAACGGCGCCGCGAGCTCGCCTCCGAGGCGGCGGTCCCGCGCCCGCCGCGCTCCGGCGGGCTGCTGGAGCGCTTCGACTCGGCCCTGCCCTTCGAGTTGACGGACGGCCAGCGCTCCGCCGGGCAGCAGCTCGGCGCCGACCTGTCCCGCGACAGCCCGGCCAACCGCCTGCTGCAGGGCGACGTCGGCTCGGGGAAGACCGTCGTGGCGCTCCGGGCCATGCTGCAGGTGGTCGACGCCGGCGGCCAGGCGGCCCTCCTGGCGCCCACCGAGGTCCTGGCCCAGCAGCACCTGGCCTCCATCCGGCGGCTGCTCGGTCCGCTCGCGGACCGCGGGCTGCTGGGCGGGGACCCCGACGGCACGCGCGTCGACCTGCTGACCGGGTCCCTGTCCACGGCAAGGCGCCGCGAGGTGCTGCTGCGGGCCGCCTCCGGGGAGACGGGGATCCTCGTCGGAACCCACGCGCTGCTCGGCGAGCACGTCCAGTTCGCGGACCTCGGCCTCGTCGTCGTCGACGAGCAGCACCGCTTCGGCGTCGAGCAGCGGGACACGCTGCGCAGCCGCGGCGACACGGGACTGTTCCCGCACATGCTCGTCATGACGGCCACACCCATCCCACGCACCGTCGCCATGACGACGTTCGGCGACCTGGAGACGAGCGTGCTCGCCGGCCTGCCCGCCGGGCGGGCGCCGATCAAGACCCACCTGGCGTGGCTGAACCGGCCCGCCTACGAACGGCGCGTGTTCGAACTCATCCGCGAGGAGGCCGCCGCCGGCCACCAGGTGTACGTGGTCTGTCCCCGCATCGACGCCGGGGACGACGGAACCGGCGGCACGGACGACGCCGCGGGCGGCGGGTCCGGCGCGGGGGACGGGTCCGTCGCCGGGGACGCGGGCCGCGACCGCGGCGCCGCGGAGGCGGCCGGCGACGCGGGATCCGGCCGGTCCGCCCCGCCGCCGAAGACCGCGGTCGAGACGATGGCCGGGATCCTGGGCGGGCACCCCGCCCTGTCCGGCGTGCGCATCGGCGTGCTCCACGGGCGCATGGCCCCCGACGAGAAGGCCGCCGCCATGGCCTCCTTCGAATCCGGGGAGACCCAGGTCCTCGTGTCCACCACGGTGATCGAGGTCGGGGTGGACGTACCCAACGCCACGCTGATGGTCATCGTCGACGCCGAGTCCTTCGGGATCTCCCAACTGCACCAGCTGCGCGGGCGCATCGGGCGCGGCGGGCTGCACGGCACGTGCCTGCTGGCCACCCGGCTCGACGAGGGCCACCCCTCCGTGGAGCGGCTGCGCGCCGTGGCGGCCACGACCGACGGCTTCGAGCTCGCCAACGCGGACCTCGAGGAGCGCCGCGAGGGGGACGTGCTCGGGGCCAGCCAGTCCGGCCGCCGCTCGAGCCTGCGCCTACTGCGCGTCAGCCGGGACACCGCCACGATCGAGCGGGCCCGCGAGGACGCGTCCGCGCTCGTGGCCGCGGAGGGCGGACTGTCGGCCCACCCGGCGCTGCGCCGTGCCGTCGAGGCCCGGCTTGCCGGAGACACCCAGGCCTTCTTGGAGAGGGGATAGCCATGACCCGCATCATCGCCGGCGCCGCCGGAGGCCTGGCCCTCGCCACGGTTCCGGGCGACGCGACCCGGCCGACGACGGACCGGGTCAAGGAGGCCCTCTTCTCGCGGCTGGAGTCCTACGGCCTCGTCGCCGAGGCCCGCGTGCTCGACCTGTTCGCCGGCTCGGGCGCGCTCGGCGCCGAGGCGGCGAGCCGCGGGGCGCGCCGGGTCGTGCTCGTCGAGCAGGCGCCGAAGGCGGTCGCGGCCTGCCGGCGCAATGCCGGGACCGTCAACGGCCGGCTCGGACGCGACGCCGTCGGCGTGCGGCAGGGGAGCGTCGACGCCTTCCTGCGCTCCGAGGTGGAGTCGGGGCGGGCGTGGGACCTGGTCCTCATGGATCCCCCGTACCCCCTCGACGAGGAGCGGCTGGCGGGCACGCTGGAACTCGCCGCGGCCGTGCTGGAGGACCACGGCGCCGTCGTCGTCGAACGCTCCTCCCGTTCCCCGGAGCCCCGCTGGCCCGCGGGCCTGGCGCGGTTCTCCCACAAGGCGTACGGGGAGACCGCCCTATGGCTGGCCGAACCCGTCCAGGTCGACGCCGTCGAGGACGACCCCGGGGTGCGGGCCGAGGGCGCGTAGGGCGTCCAGCCGCCGCGGCTCCCACGGCGTGTCCGTGGCCATCAGGATGGTGTTCCCCGGCAGCCGGCCGTCGACCATGTCCGCCGGCGCGGCCGCCGAGACCGCGTGGAACACCGTGCGTAGGGCTCGGATCTGGCCGCGGGTGAAGCGCAGCGGCGGGTCGTCGCCGACGTTGACCAGGAGGATCCCCTCCGGGGCCAGCAGCTCCCGCAGCTCCGCGTAGAAGCCGGGAACGGTCAGGTGGGCGGGCGCGTCGGCGCCCGCAAAGATGTCGACGACGGCGGCGTCGAACCGGCGGCCGGCCAGAGCGGTCCCGAGGACCCCGCGGGCGTCCCCGTGCAGGGTCTCCAGGTCCGTTCCCGCCGGGAGCGGGAGCGCGTCGAGGACGAAGTCGAGCAGCTCCCGCTCCGAGTCGACCGCGACCTGCCGGCTGCCCGGGCGCGTGGCCTGGACATAGCGCGCCAGGGTGAGGGCCCCGGCCCCCAGATGCAGGACCCGCAGCGGGCGTCCGGCCGGCGCGGCCAGGTCCACGTGGTGGCCCAGGCGGCGCAGGTACTCGTAGAAGATGGCGTCCGGGCGCTCCAGGTCGACATGGGACTGTTCGGCGCCGCCGATGCTCAGCACCCACGCCCCGTCCACCCACGGGTCCGGCGCGAGGCTGGCCTGCGCACCCACGCCCGAGAGCCAGCGCCCGCGGATGCGGGGCCCGCGGCTCACGCGCGGGCCCCGAAGTCCTTGAGCCGCCGCACGGCTTCGCGCAGCGTCTCCGGCCGCTTGCAGAACGCGAAGCGCATCAGCGGGGCGACGCGCTCCGCGCCCTCCGCGTGGCAGAAGACGGACAGCGGGATGCCCGCGACCCCGGCCTCGGCGGGCAGCCGGCGCGCCAGGGCGGCCGCGTCGGCCACGCCGAGCGGGGTCGTGTCCGCCACGATGAAGTACGTCCCGGCCGGCTCGATGACCTCGAGCCCGGCCTCCCGGAGGCCGTCGGCCAGCAGGTCCCGGTTGGCCCGCAGCTCGTTGGCGAAGCCGTGGAAGTCCGCAGCGGGTCGGGCCAGGGCCTCGGCGACGGCGGGCTGGAACGCGGGGCCGGAGCTGTACGTGAGGAATTGCTTGACGGTCCGGACGGCCTGGACCAGCTCCGCCGGCCCGGTGGCCCAGCCGACCTTCCAGCCGGTGAACGAGAACGTCTTCCCGGCGGAGGAGACCGTGAGGGTCCTCTCGGCGGCGCCGGGCAGGGAGGCAACCGGGGTGTGGGGCGCTCCGAAGACGAGGTGCTCGTACACCTCGTCGGCGACGACAACCGCGCCGTGCCGGGCCGCCGCGTCGACGACCTCGCGCAGGGTGCCGGGGGAGAGCACCGCACCCGTGGGGTTGTGGGGGTTGTTGACGATGACCATGCGCGTGCGCGGGCCGAACGCGGCGGCCACGGCCCCGGGCGCGGGCTCGAACGTCGGCGGCAGCAGCGGGATGGTGCGGTGCACGCCGCCGGCCAGCGCGACCATGGCGCCGTAGGAGTCGTAGTACGGCTCGAAGGTGACGACCTCGTCGCCCGGGGAAACGAACGCGAGGACGGCGGCGGCCAGCGCCTCGGTCGCCCCGGTGGTGACGACGACGCCGTCGCCCGGGTCGACCTCCAGGCCGTACCACCGCCGCTGGTGGTCCGCGACGGCCTCCCTGAGAACGGGCAGCCCGGCGCCCGGCGCGTACTGGTTCGCTCCCGAGCGGAGCCCCTCCACGGCGGATTCCACCATCCGGGCGGGCCCCTCCTCCTCGGGGAAGCCCTGCCCCAGGTTGACGGCCCCCGTGCGTTGGGCCTCGACGGTGATCTCCTCGAAGATCGTGGCGGCGAGCCGGCCGTCCGCGCCGAGTAGGTTCGCGCCGGCGGCCGCGCGCTTCCAGGGAGGGGTGTCAGGCATGGTGCCAGTATGGCAAAGCGGCGCGCGGGAACCGTCCGGCATGGCGCGGCGCCCTGCCTTGGGTAGTGTTCACACCATGCGCCGTGCTGTCTGCCCCGGGTCCTACGACCCCATCCACAAGGGCCACCTGGAGATCATCGCGCGCGCCGCGAACCTCTTCGACGAGGTCGTGGTCGCGGTGTCGACGAACTACGCGAAGAAGTACCGCTTCTCGGAGGAGGAGCGGCTCGCCATGGCGCGGGAGACCGTCTCCGGCCTCGCGGGGGTCAGCGTGGAGCCCATGGGCGGGGGACTGCTCGCCGAGTTCGCCCGCACTGCCGGCGCGCAGGCCATCGTCAAGGGGCTCCGTTCCGTCACCGACTACCAGTACGAGCTGCCGATGTCCGTGATGAACCGCCACCTCACCGGCATCGAGACCGTGTTCATGACCGCCGACAACCGCTACGCGCACCTCTCCTCGAGCCTCATCAAGGAGGTCGTGGGCCTCGGCGGCGACGTGAGCGAGTTCCTTCCCCGGGGCGTGCTCGCGCGCCTGGAGGCGGGCCGCTCCGAGCAGGGATAGGGCGCCCGGGCGGACCGGGCGGCGCGGCCGCGCGGAGCGGCCAGCGCGTCCTCCCCGGGCGGGGGCCAGCCGGTCCCGGGCGCGGCCGATCCAGTAGAGTCGCAGGCATGAGCCAAGCACCCCGCGTCACCAAGGCCGTCATCCCCGCGGCGGGCCTGGGCACCCGGTTCCTGCCCGCCACGAAGGCCATGCCCAAGGAGATGCTTCCGGTCGTCGACGAGCCCGCGATCCAGTACGTCGTGGCCGAGGCCGCCCGGGCCGGCCTGGAGGACGTGCTGATGATCACCGGGCGCAGCAAGCGCGCCCTCGAGGACCACTTCGACCGCGTGCCCTCGCTGGAGGCCGCGCTGGAGGCGAAGGGCGACACCGACCGGCTGGAGCGGGTCCGCCAGGCCACCGCGCTGGGTGACATCCACTACATCCGCCAGGGCGACCCGAAGGGCCTGGGGCACGCCGTCCTGTGCGCCCGGGCGCACGTCGGGCGCGAGGCCTTCGCCGTCCTGCTCGGCGACGACCTCATCGACCAGGACGACCGGCTGCTCGAGGAGATGCTGGCCGTGCAGGCGCGCACGGGCGGAAGCGTCATCGCGCTGATGGAGGTGGACCCGGCGGACATCGGGGCGTACGGCGTGGCCGACGTCGCGGCGCTCGACGGCGAGGACCACGTGGCCGTCAGGGGGCTCGTGGAGAAGCCGTCGTCCGGGGAGGCGCCGTCGAACCTCGCCGTCATTGGCCGCTACGTGCTACATCCGGACGTGTTCGACATCCTCGAGCGCACCGGGCCGGGGCGCGGCGGCGAGATCCAGTTGACGGACGCGCTCGAGGAGCTGGCGCGCCGGGGCGAGGTGCGGGCCGTGGTCTTCCGGGGCCGGCGCTTCGACACGGGGGACCGGCTCAGCTACCTCAAGGCCGTCGTCACGCTCGCCTGCGAACGCGAGGACCTGGGCCCGGCCATGCGGTCGTGGATCCGCGGATACGCGGACACGATCGGCTGAGGCGCGCCGCGGTTTGGGCCGCGGCCCATCTCGGGATAAGATGTTGTGTCAGTCCACGTTCTACAGGAGTTCCCCATTAGCAACAAGCGTGCTGCTTCGCCTGCCCGGAAGGGAGGCGGACATGGTTCGCCCCTGACCTTCCAGGTCAGGGACCTCGGGCGCAGCCCGGGCAGCATGAGGACCCTGCAGGAAACGGTCGCGGCGCCCCAGGACCTCGGGACGCCGATGATCGGTGTCCGCGAGGGGTCGCCCGTCGACCTCGACCTGCGGCTGGAGGCCGTGCACGAAGGGATCCTGGTGTCCGGGACCGCATCCGCCGACGTTGTCGGCGAGTGCGGACGGTGCCTGGAGCCGATCGCGTACGGCCTCGAGGCCGAGCTCCAGGAGCTCTTCTACTACGAGGGTGGGGAACTGCCCGAGGACGAGGAGGCCGACGAGCACCTGGTCGAGGACGATTGGATCGACCTCGAGCCGGTCCTCAGGGACGCGGTGGTGACGGCATTGCCGTTCCAACCGGTGTGCCGAGACGACTGCCAGGGCCTGTGCCCCCAGTGCGGGGCGCGGCTCGACGTGGATCCGGACCACCACCATGAGGTCCTGGACCCGCGCTGGGCGGCCCTGCAGGGGCTGACCGGCACCGCCGCCGACGACGCGGCACCCCAGACTGAACCCGACGAGAAAGAGAGTTAGCCGTGGCTGTTCCCAAGCGGAAGATGTCCCGCTCGAATACCCGCGCCCGCCGGTCCCAGTGGAAGGCGTCCGCGCCGAACCTGGTGAAGACCGTGGAGAACGGCCGCGTGACCTACAGCCTGCCGCACCAGGCCAAGGTCGTCACCGACTCCGCCGGCACCGCGCTGTTCCTTGAGTACAAGGGGCGCAAGGTCGCAGACGCCTAACACCGTCTGATGCCTTCAACCGAAGAGCTGCTGAAGCGTCTCGGGGTCGACATCGACCCCGAGACGCTTCGTCTTGCCCTGACCCACCGGTCCTACGCGTACGAGCACGGGGGGCTGCCCACGAACGAGCGCCTCGAATTCCTGGGCGACTCGATCCTGGGCTTCTCCGTGACCGACCACCTGTACCGCGAGTACCCGGACCTGGCGGAGGGGGAGCTGGCCAAGCGGCGCTCCGCCGTCGTCAGCACGCGGGCCCTGGCGGACGTCGCCCGCGGTCTCGGGCTCGGCGGGTTCATCCTGCTCGGGCAGGGGGAGAAGCTCACCAACGGTGCCGACAAGGCCAGCATCCTCGCGGACACGACGGAGGCCGTCATCGGCGCCGCCTACATCACGCACGGCCTCGAGACCGCGCGGCAACTCGTCATGCGGCTCATCGGCCCGCTCCTGGAGGACGCCGAAAGGCACGGCGCCGGCACCGACTGGAAGACCGCCATCCAGGAGATCGCCGCCGCGCAGAAGCTGGGCGGCATCGAGTACGTCATCACCGGATCCGGCCCCGACCACGCCCGCGTGTTCGAGGCGACGCTCACCATCGGCGGCACCCGGTACGGCACCGGCACCGGCCCGTCCAAGAAGGTCGCCGAGCAGGAGGCCGCCGGCGCGTCCTGGCCACTGCTCCGGTCCCTCGCCGGAACCGTCGAGTAGCCGTGCCCGAGCTGCCCGAGGCGGAGGTCGTCCGCCGCGGCCTCGAGACGTGGGTCGCCGGCCGCCGCATCGAAGCGGTGCGCGTGCACGACGCGCGCTCCGTGCGCCGGCACGCCGACGGCCCCGCGGACTTCGAGGACAGCGTCGCGGGCACGGTCGCGACGGCGGCCGTGCGGCGCGGGAAGTTCCTGTGGCTGCCCCTGGCGGGCCTGCCCGTCCCCACCGCTCTCGTTGCGCACCTGGGCATGAGCGGCCAGCTCCTCGTCGAGGAGCCCGACGCGCCGGCCGAGCGCCACCTGAAGGTCGCCCTGGACCTCGCCCCCGAGGCCGGCAAGCCCGGCCAGCTGCGGTTCGTGGACCAGCGGATCTTCGGCGGCATGTTCCTGTCGCCGCTCGCGCCGACCGCCGACGGACTGCCCGGTGGATGCGGCTCGGGCGAGCCCCTCCTTCCCGCGGCCGCGGCGCACATCGCCCGCGACGTCCTGGACCCCCACCTCGACGCGGACGCCCTCCACGCCCGGCTGGCCGGGCGGCGCACCGGGGTCAAGCGCGCCATCCTGGACCAGTCCCTGCTCTCCGGCGTCGGCAACATCTACGCCGACGAGGCGCTGTGGGCCGCCGGACTGCACTACGACCGGCCCGTGGGGCGGCTGCGCCGGTCCGAGACGCGGCGCCTGGTCGAGGCGCTCCGGGACGTGATGTCCCGCGCCCTGGCCGCCGGCGGCACCAGCTTCGATTCGCTCTACGTCAACGTCAACGGCGCGTCCGGCTACTTCGACCGCTCCCTGAACGCGTACGGCCGCGAGGGAAAGGCCTGCGCGCGGTGCGGGGAGGCGGGCCGCACGAGCCTGATCCGCCGGGACCCGTTCATGGGCCGCTCGTCCTACACGTGCCCCCGCTGCCAGCCGGCTCCCAGGGCCCGCCGCGCCGCTCACAGCCGGTAGTCGGCTCGCGTTCAGCCGGACGCCGTATGCTTTAAAGGTTTGTAGATTCCGGAGGAGCCTCCCGCGTGCCCACAGTCCCCCCGCGCACCGAGTACCGCGCGCGCCACATGGCGGCGCCGCGCCGCCGCACCGCGCGCCGCATTCTGGTGGCCGTGGTCGCCATGGTGGCCGTCGTCGGCCTCGTGGCCGTCGCGTATTTCGACAACCTCGCCTCCATGTTCGACGAGCGGGCCAACCGGATCGAGGCCGCGCTGCCCGCCGACGGCCGGACCGCCGACTTGGAGGGACCGCGCAACATCCTGCTCGTCGGCTCCGACTCCCGGGGCGAGGGGCAGGACACCGCCGAGAACAAGGGCGAGGACGGGCAGCGGTCCGACACGATGATGGTCGTGCACATCCCCGCCGACCGCGAGAACGTGTACGTCATGTCGGTCGTCCGCGACCTCTGGGTGGAGATCCCCGGCCACGGCGAACGCAAGATCAATGCCGCCCTGAACCTGGGCGGGTACCCGCTGGTCGTCCAGACCCTCGAGGGGCTGCTGGGGACCCGCATCGACAACGTCGTCAGCATCGACTTCGAGGGCTTCCGGGCCCTGACGGAGGCGCTCAACGGGGTGACCGTCGACAATCCCGTGGCGTTCTGCTCCGGCCAGGTCGCCCCGGACTGCTTCCCCGTGGGGGACGTGACGCTCGAGGGCACGGCGGCCCTGCGCTACGTCCGCGAGCGCAAGGCCTTCGCCGACGGCGACTTCCACCGGGTCCAGAACCAGCAGCGCTTCGTCAAGGCCGTCGTCGAGCGGTTCCTCACGCCCGAGACGCTCGCCAACCCGGTGGTCGTCAGCGACGTCGTGGGCAGGTTCTCCGGGTACGTCTCCGTCGACGAGACCCTCGACTCGGGGACCATCGCCGCACTGGCCTTCCAGCTGAAGAACATCCGCGGCAACGACATCGAGATGTTCACGATCCCCACGGGCGAGCCGGCCAGGGGACCGGGCGGCGCCGCGATCATCACCCAGGACGAGGAGGCCATGGCGGAACTGCGCACGGCCTTCGACGCCGACCGCCTCGGCGCCTTCATCGAGGCCTCCGAGGACCGGAAGAACGCGTACGGCCTGCCGATCGTCACCGACGAGGCCGGGGGGCGGGGCCCGAAGGCGGAAAGCCTGACCGGCGCCGGGTCCGGGCCGGACGCCAGTGACGGCGCGGGGGAGTAGCCCCGGCATGCGGGTGATGCTGTTCACCCACTCCTACTGGCCGGAGCGGACCGCGCCCCAGCGGCGCTGGGCCGCCTTCGTGCGCGTGTTCCGCCAGGAGGGCTGGGACGTCGACGTGGTCGCCCCCCACGCCGACCCCGCCGCCCTGGCGCCGGGCGCCACCCCCGAGCGGCGCCGCGGCCCCTTCCGCACCGACCGGGGGCCTTGGGGCGAGGCCGTGCGCCGCGTCCCCACGCTGCCGGCCCCCGACACCCGCGCGGGGCGGCTCCTGCGCCACTGCGCCTCGACCCTGCTGAGCCTGCCGCGGGCCCTCGCCGCGCCGCGGCCCGACGTCGTCGTCGCCACCGTGCCCAGCCTGCCCACGATCGCGGCCGGGACCGCCGCCGCGTGGCTGCTCCGCCGGCCCCTCGTCGTCGAGATGCGCGACGCCTGGCCGGATCTGGCCCGCGAGTCCGCCGTCGCGTCGTCCCGCCGCACCCACGCGTTCGAGTGGGCGATGACGCTGCTGCAGCGGCGCGCCCACGCCGTCGTCACCGTCACCGAGGGATTCCGGCGCGTCCTGCAGGACCGCGGCGTCGAGCGCGCCGTGTGCATCCCCAACGGGGTCTCGGCCGCGGGGCTTCCGGCCGTCGGCCCGCGGGTGCCCCACACCGGACCCTTGCGGGTCCTCTACCTCGGCAACCACGGGGAGAGCCAGGGGCTCGAGACCCTCATCGAGGCCGCCGCGCAAGCCGGCGGCGAGGTCGCCCTGCGGATGGTCGGCCAGGGCACGCGCAAGGAGGCGCTCCGGCGGCTCGCCGCCGCCCGGGGAGTCGACGTCGAATTCCTGCCGCCCGCCCACGGGCGCGAGGTCGACGAGCACTACTCGTGGGCGGACACCTGCGTCGTCAGCCTGCGCCCGGACTGGCCCAGCTTCGAGTGGACCGTCCCGTCGAAGTCCTACGAACTCGTGGCGACGGGCCGGCACATCACGGGGATCGTCCGCGGCGAGGCGGCCCGCCTGCTCGAGGACGCGGGGGTCGCGGACATCGTCCCCCCGGAGGCCGCGGCCATCGCCGCCCTGTGGCGGGGGCTGCTGCGGGAGCCCGACCGCCTCGCGGTCCACGGCGGCGGCAGGGCCTGGGTCGCTGAGCGCGCCGAGCTGTCCGTCCTGGCCCACGGCTACCTGCGCGAGCTGGCCGACGTCGCCGAAGGGGGCCGCCGTGCGCGCCGCCGCTGAGGCCGAGCGCGCGTCCCGGTCCCTCCCGGCGGCCCGGGACTTCCGGCCCGAGCTCCAGGGCCTGCGCGCCGTGGCCGTGCTGCTCGTGGTTTTGTACCACCTCTGGCCCGCACGGCTCACGGGAGGCTTCGTCGGCGTGGACGTGTTCTTCGTCGTCTCCGGGTACCTGATCACGGGACACCTGGTCCGCGAGGCCACGGCCACGGGCAGCATCAGGCTCGGCGCCTTCTGGGCGCGGCGCGTGCGCCGGCTGCTGCCCGTGTCCTTCGTGGTCCTCCTGGCCTCGCTGGCGCTGACCCTGTGGGCGGTGCCACGGCCGCTCTGGGACGCGGCGTTCCGGGGCATCGGCGCCAGCGCGCTCTACGTGCAGAACTGGGCAATCGCCGCCGACGCCGTCGACTACTCCGCGACGACCGCGGCCGGCCCCGCCCAGCACTTCTGGTCCCTCTCCGTCGAGGAACAGTTCTACCTCGCGTGGCCGCTGCTGCTCCTGGCGGCCCTGTGGGTGGCGGGCCGCGCGGCGCGCCGCGGGGCGGGACGGGGCGCGCCGCACGCGGCGATCGCCGGCATGGCGGCGGATCGCGGCGCGGGTCCCAGCGCCGTGGGCGATGCCCGCGGTGTCCGCCGGGCCATCGGCGCGGCGCTCGGACTGGTCGCGGTGGCCTCCCTGGCCGGTTCCGTCGCCTATACCGCCTACAGCCCCGCCGAGGCGTATTTCTCGACGCCGGTCCGGGCGTGGGAGTTCGCGGCGGGCGGTCTCGTCGCCCTGTTGCCGGCGCACTGGCGTCCCCGGGGCGTGGTGGCGGTGGGCGCGGGCTGGGCCGGCCTGGCCGCGGTCCTCGCCGCCGCGCTCGCCTACGGCGAGGGGACCGCGTTCCCCGGGGCCGCCGCGCTGCTTCCCGTGCTCGGCACGGCCCTGGTCATCGCCTGCGTTCCCGCGGGTGGCCCCGCGGGGCCCTTCCACTGGCTCGCCGTCCGCCCGGCGACGTGGGTCGGCGACGTCTCCTACGGCACGTACCTGTGGCACTGGCCGCTGATCGTCGCCGCCCCCTACGTGTTGGGGGACGCGTGGGCGTGGCCGACCAAGCTCCTGGTCCTCGGCGCCTCGCTCCTGTTGGCGTGGGCCTCGCTCCACTGGGTCGAGAACCCCTTCCGCCGGGGCCCGGCGCTGCGCCCGACGGGCCGCGCGTTCGGTTTCGCCGCCGCCGGGATGGCGGCCGTCGTCGCCGCGTGCCTGGTGGTCCCGGCCGCCGCGCCCTCGGCGCAGGCAGGCGACGGCCGCGCGGACGTCGCGGCGGGCTGCTACGGCCCGGAGGCCCTGGCCCACCCGGAGCGCTGCGGGGGAGTCGCGGGGGACGCCGTGCCGGACCCGGGGCCGGAGCTGGTGGCCGCGGAGGCCCGCGAGCACCCCTACATCCGCTGCCAGACCCCCGCGTCCGAGCCGGCCAACGCGCCCTGCGACGTGCGGCGCGGCTCCGGTGCGGACGTCGCCCTGATCGGCGATTCCTACGCCGTCCGTTGGCTGCCCGCGCTGGAACGGGTGGCGGCGGAGCGCGACTGGTCGCTGACCGCGTCGACGCGCAGCCGCTGCGCGCCGTCGACCGCCCCCGTCGCCCCGACCGGGGACGCGCGCACGGACGAGGAGAACCGGCTGTGCACGGAGTCGGTGCGCGCCGCCGTCGACGACTGGGCGGCGGACCCCGACCTCGACGTCGTCGTCTTCGCCTCCAGCCAGACCGAGCGGTCGTTCCTGCCGGACCCCGCCTCCGGCGTCGGGGCCGCGCCCACGGACGGCTACACGGCCGCCTGGGACCGCCTCGCCGACGCCGGGAAGCGGGTCGTCGTCCTCACCGAGACGCCACGCCTGGAGGAGGAGGCCCCCACCTGCCTGGCCGTCCACGCGGACGACCCGGCGGACTGCTCCGTGCCCCGCGACCAGGCCTGGCCCCACACGCGCCACCTGACCGCCGCGCTCGAGGCCGGGACCACCGGGGCTGTCCGCGTCGATCCGGGCGGCTGGTTCTGCGACGCCCGCCGCTGCCACGCCCAGATCGGCGGCGTGATCGCGTTCTCCGACGCCGGCCACGTGTCCCGGACCTACTCCGCCGCGCTCGCGCCCCTGCTGGGCGCCGCCCTGGACCGGGCGCTGGGCGGCGCGCCCGCAACGAGAGGAACCTAGTGCACCCCACCACCCCGTCCGCCCGGCCCGTGTCCCGCCGGTCCGGCGCCGTCCGGCGCCCGCTCGAGTTGGCCCGCAACCTCCTGGTCGGGGCCCGGACCGCCGCCGAGCACGCCACCGACGACCCCGTCGTCCTCGCGCTGCAGGTCTCGCGCCGTTGGCGTTCCCCCCTGGTGGACCGCGCGGCCGCGGCAGGCTCCCGGGCCTGGCCGGGCCGGGACTCCGTGCCGGGTTCCGTCTGCCGCGCGGTCCTCGGGGAGGACGCGCGGCTGGCCGCGGACCTGGAGGCCGCCGCCGGCGGCGCCCTGCCGCCCGCCCGTGCGGCCCGGCTGGCCGACGTCGCCATCGCGGCCAGCGAGCCCGGCACGGCCCGGCTCCTGCTCGCCGGGGTGCCCGCCGGGCACGCCGCCGCGGCGGGCGCCCGGGCGCGCGTGGCCTGGCACGACGGCGACTTCGCCGGAGCGCTGGCCGCCCTCGACGGCGCGGACGGCCGGGAGGCGCGGCTGCGGCGCCGCCTGGCCAGCGAGGTGGCGACGTTCCGCGGGAAGCGGCCGGAGCTGCCCCGGCGTCCCGGCTACCGCCCCGAGCCGACGCGTGTCCTGCACCTGCTGACCAACTCCCTGCCGCACACCGGCAGCGGCTACGCCCAGCGCAGCCAGTCGATCCTGGCCGCCCTCCGGGACGAGGGCTGGGACGCCACCGCGGCCACGCGCCTCGGCTACCCCGTCCAGGTCGGGCGGTTCGGCGCCCGGGACAGCGAGACGGTCGGGGGCGTCACCTACCGGCGGCTGCTTCCGTGGCGGCTCGCGCCCGGGTTCGACGCGCGCCTGCAGCAACAGGCCGAGTCGCTCGCCCGGCTCGTCGAGGAGCTGCGCCCCGCCGTCCTGCACACCACGACCCATTTCGTGAACGCGCTCGTCGTCCGGGCCGTCGCCGAGGCCTACGGGATCCCGTGGGTCTACGAGGTGCGGGGGCAACTCGCCGACACGTGGGCGTCCACCCGGTCGGAGGACGCCCGGACCTCCGAGCGGTACCGCCTGTTCACCGAGCGGGAGGCCGAGGCCGCCGCCGCGGCCTCGGCCGTCGTGACCCTGGGCGAGTCCATGCGGCACCGGCTGCTCGGGCAGGGCGTCCCCGCGGAGCGGATCGCACTGTGCCCCAACGCCGTCGGCGAGGCGTTCCTCGCGGAGCCCCGGCCCGCCACGGAGGCCAGGAACGCGCTGGGGCTGGACCCCGCCCTGCGCTACGTGGGCACGGTCAGCAGCATCGTGGCCTACGAGGGCCTGGACGACCTCGTGGAGGCGTTCGCGCTGCTCGCCCCCAGCCACCCGGACCTGCGGCTGCTCATCGCCGGCGACGGCGTCGCGCTGCCGGGCCTGCGCCTGCGGGCGCGGGAGCTCGGCGTCGCCGACCGGGTCGTCTTCCCCGGACGCGTGCCGCGCGAGCAGTCCAGCCTCTACCACCAGGCCCTCGACGTCTTCACCGTGCCGCGCAAGGACCTGGACGTCACCCGCAGCGTCACCCCGCTCAAGCCCGTCGAGGCCTCCGCGTCCGCGCGGCCCGTCGTCGCCAGCGACCTTCCCGCCCTCGCCGAGCTCGTCCACGACGGCACCACCGGCGTGCTGGTGGCCCCCGGCGACCCGCGGGCGCTGGCCGAGGGCATCGGCGGGCTGCTCGCCGACCCGGAGCGCGCGGCCCGGCTCGGGCGCGCCGGCCGCGAGTGGGTGCTCGGCGAGCGGACGTGGCCGGCCAACGCACGGCGCTACGGCGAGCTCTACCGCAGCCTCGGCGCCGGGTAGCAGCCCGATCCGCGAGCGGCCCGCCGGCATCCTGCCGGCGGGCCGCTCGCGCTGGTCCGGGCCTAGTGCCCGGCGCGGGAGACGGTCCCCGCGCTGGCGTACATGACGGGCCGGACGACGTGCTCGCTGGGGCGCGTCTCCAGCAGCCGCAGCATGACGCGGGAGGCCCGGCGCCACGAGTCGGCCTTGAACGCCTTGGAGTCCACGACCAGCCGGAGCCCGACGGGCAGCAGCTGCTGGTCCCGCGTGTGCATGTGGATGAGCACGGGGTCCTTCGACTCCGCGATGTCCTGGCGGAAGACCTGGTCGCCCACCTGGAACTCGATGAACACCCGGCCGGTGGCCTTCGGGTTGGCGTAGTTGTTGAGCAGGCGGAACACCAGTTCGCGCGGGCCGTCGTCGGGCAACTCCAGGGCGCCGTCGAAGCGGACGGCCATGCCCTTCTTCGGCTGGTCCGTGTCGAGCGACAGGTGCAGCGCGATCGGCAGGTCGTAGAGGTAGCCCTTCGCGCGCTCCGGCAGACCCACGTCCGTCGACGTGGCGTTCATCCCGATGAAGCGCCCGCCGGCGAGGTCGGCCATGGTCTGGCGCCGCACCACGGGGGAGACGTCCTCCGGCGGCACGGTGTAGACGGCGTCGGAGACGGGCGTGCCCGCGATGGCCCGCGCCGAGACGGCCAGCGCCCCGCGGGCCTCCTCCTCGAGGCGGCCGACGGCGTCGCGCGTCTCCTGGGGCAGCCCGCCCTCCAGCGCGGCGCGGAGCGCCGCCCCGAGGGAGGGGGCGTCGGCGCCCAAGTCGAGTCCGAAGTCCCGGCGGCCGACCTCGTCGAAGTGGCGGGCGACCTTCGGGTCGTAGCAGAGGCCGACGGCCGGCAGCCCGAGGCGGTGCGCCAGCAGGCACGCGTGCAGGCGCATGGCCACCAGCGCCGACGAGTGCCGGTACACGGCGGCCAGCGTCTCGAGGGACAGCGGGGCCTCGAGGACGTGGGCCGGCACCGAGTCGTCCAGGAGGTCGACGACGGCCTGGATGGTGGTGGCGTCGAACGTCGCGCCGGCCTGCATGGGCACGCCCACGACGGCGATCGGCCGCTCCCGGGCCAGGGCGTTGAGGGCCTCGGCCGCCGCGGCGACGACCCGGTCCATGTCCTCGCCCGCCCACGGGCGCAGGTTCAGCGCGACGAGCTGGCGCCCGTCCTCGGTGAGCGCTGCGACGGGGGCCGGCAGGGCGCCGCCGTCCGGCAGGCCGACGCCGTAGACGACGTCGGGGCCGACCGTGATGCGCTCCGGCGCGACGGGCAGGGACTTCACGATCGCCGCGGACTCGGGGTCGCGCACGTAGAGCGTCTCGGTCTGGTTGGCCAGGTACTTCACCGTCTGGCGGGCGGCGTCGTCGTCCAGCGGCCCGACACCGAGCCCGACGACGTGGTACGGCTTGTCCAGGACCCGGCCCATGAGCGGCAGGATGCCGAACCCGGCCATCGAGATGGTCCCGCCGTTGAACAGCGACAGCAGGCCGCCGCCGCGCTCGAACGTGTAGTCGTGCCACAGGCCGCCGCCGCCCACGACGACGGCCGCCGCGGTCCGCACCTCGTAGGCCGAGGCCTTGTGGTGCGTGCGGCGGTAGCTCTGCAGGCCGTGGGAGCGCTCGACGTTGCCCGGGTTCTCGGAGGCGACGACGACCTGGGCGGCCGGGTCGTGGGCGGCCAGGGCCTCGGAGACGGAGCGCAGGATCAGCTCGTCGCCGAGGTTGTTGGCCCCGTAGAACCCGGCCACGATGATCTTCTTGGCCCGCGGCAGCGACGGCGCCAGGGTCGCGCGCAGGCGCTCGCGGCGCTCGGCGTCCAGCCAGGGCGAGTTCTCCGGCGTGAGGTCGGAGAGCTGGGCGAACAGCGTCATCCAGCGGTGCTCGTAGAGGTGCTCGTTGACGATGCGCCGGAAGCCGTTCTCGGCGATCCGGTCGTACTCGGCGGGGTTGGCCAGCAGGTCGTCGATCTGGCGGGACAGGTCCGCCTCGTCCTCGTAGCCGATGATGTCCTCGCCATACGTGAAGAAGCGCTCCATCTCCTTGAAGCGTCCCGTGGCGACGACGGCGCCCTGGCCGGCGGACTCGAACACCCCGCACTTGATGTTGACGAAACCGGCGCGCGTCAGCGGGAAATTGACGTGGATGCGCCCGGCCTTCAGGGCCTGGACCATCTGCTCGCCCGCGACGGTTTCGGAGTTGGGGATCTCCCAGCCGCGCCCGTAGGTGCGGACGTCGAAACGCTGGGCGAGGGCCGTCATCATCGCGTTGCGGTCCGGGCGGTTGTTGGCGTGGCCCAGGCAGATGACGTCGGCCTCGAACTGGGGGTCGTAGGCGATGTCCTGGGTGACGAAGCCGCGGTCGATCCCGAAGGGGAAGTACACCGTGTTCCGCACGCCGGCCTCGCGGTACATGTCGAGCGAGATCTCGGCGTTGGTGGTGTGCAGGTCGAAGACGTGGTTGTGCCCGTGCACGGTCGGGAAGACGTCGGGGTCGCTGAGCGTCATGCCGACCAGGGCGATGCCGCGGTCCTTGATCGCCTGGGCGTCCTCCTCGGTGAAGGTCAGGCCGCCGGCGCAGGCGATCACCATCTGCGGCTGGAAGCGGTCGATCAGCGTCTCGATGGCGGAGTAGCGCACGAAGATCGGACCCATGCCGCCGGAGACGCCGTGGGGGTTCTCCAGGATGTCCGGGTGCCGGCGCGTGTCGAGGTCCAGGACGTGGTGCCCCAGGTTGCGCAGGGAGCGGGACAGGGAGGAGACGATGTCCGTGGTCCCGTTCACCGAGGTCCCGATGAAGAGGATGCGCCAGTGGAAGCCCTGGTCGAAGATCTTGCTGGACAGCTCGAGGCGCAGGTTCTCGATGTTCTGGTTCACACGGGTCCTTCGTCGTTGGGCACCGCCGGGCCCGACCCGGCGGGGTACCGCACCATTAAACACCGGACGCGCCGCGTCCGCCCGCCGGGCGACACACCCCGGAGCACGGCCGCGCGGCGGTGCCCGCCCGCGGCGGACCCGGGCTGACCTGCGGGGAAGCGACACGCCCGGGTTGCGCGAAGGGGGCGGGCGGCACGGATGTCTATACTGGCCGGGATGCGGGGGAGCCGCCGTGCCGTTCCGCGGCGGTCCCATGTCCCCCCAGCCAACCCCGCAAGAAGCATGCGTGGCCGGGCCGCCCTGTGCGATCCGGGCCGCGGGAGAGACCGAGGATGCAGAACAACAGGACCGTCGCAGTCATCGGGCTGGGCTACATCGGACTACCCACCGCCGCGATCCTGGCGGGCAACGGCGTCGACGTCGTCGGCGTCGACGTCAACCCCGCCACCGTGGACGCCGTCAACCGGGGCGAGGTCCCGTTCGTCGAGCCCGACCTGGCCGGGTACGTCGCCCAGGCCACCTCGGAGGGCAAGCTCAAGGCCTCCCTGGAGACGCCGCAGGCCGACGCGTACATCGTGGCCGTGCCGACGCCCTTCAACGAGGACAAGTCGGCCGACCTGAGCTACATCGAGGCCGCCGGAACCAACATCGCCCCGCAGCTGCGCGGCGGCGAGCTGGTCATCCTGGAATCGACCTCGCCCCCCGGCGCCACCGAGCACCTCGCCAACCACATCCTCGGCCTGCGCCCGGACCTGTCGCTGGACCAGCTGCTCGTGGCCCACTGCCCCGAGCGGGTCCTGCCGGGCCGCGTCATGATCGAGCTGGTCGAGAACGACCGCATCGTGGGCGGCATCACGCCCGAGGCGGCCGAGGCGGCCCGCGACCTCTACCGCACGTTCTGCCAGGGCGAGATCCTGCTCACGGACGCGAAGACCGCGGAGATGGCCAAGCTGGTGGAGAACTCCTACCGCGACGTCAACATCGCGTTCGCGAACGAGCTCTCCGTGATCAGCCAGCGGCTGGGCATCAACGTCTGGGAGCTCATCGAGCTGGCCAACCACCACCCCCGCGTGAACATCCTCCAGCCCGGCCCGGGCGTGGGAGGCCACTGCATCGCGGTGGACCCGTGGTTCATCGTCTCGAGCGCCCCCGAGGAGTCGCGGCTCATCCGGCAGGCCCGCGAGACGAACGACCACAAGCCGGAGTGGGTCGTCGAGCGTGTGCGCGAGGCCCTCGCCACGCAGGGCGACTCGGAGATCGCCGTCCTCGGGCTCGCGTTCAAGGCGAACATCGACGACCTGCGCGAATCGCCGTCCGTGGCGATCGCCGAGCGCCTCGCCGACGAGCTGCCGCAGACGACCCTGAACGTCGTCGAGCCGCACATCCACGGCCTGCCGAAGCAGCTGGCCGGCCGCGACAACGTCCGCCTCGCCGAGGCCGAGGAGGCCATCGCCAGCTCCGGCACCGTCCTGCTGCTGGTGGACCACGCCCAGTTCAAGGCGGTGGACCCGGCCCTGCTGGAGGGCAAGTCCGTCGTGGACACCCGGGGCCTGTGGCGGTAGGCGGCATGTCCGGCACCCCAGGCCGCCCGGTCCTGCCCCCCGAGGAGGGGGACGGGGCCGAGGAGCGCGTCGGATCGGCGTTGGGCGAACTCGCGGCCTTGCACACCGCCTACAACGACCTGCTCGCCGAACGCGACGAGTTGCTGAAGCTCCTGCGCGCCGGCAACGGGTTCCTCGTCGGGGGCCCCAAGGAGCGCGCCGTGGACCTCAAGCGGCGCCTCAAGCGCCGGCTCCGCCCGCACTGGCACGCCTGGCGCGGCCGCGAGATCGGGTGGCGCCAGGCGGCCCGGCGCGGCGTCCGGATGGTCGCGGCCGAGACGGTGCTGCGCCCGCTGGTGTGGCGCCGCCAGCTCAAGGGGATCGACCTGAAGCCGGTGCCGTCGCGGTTCCGCAGCTACCAGCCGATGCGCGACGCCATGGAGCGCGGGGACTACGTCACGGCCCGCACGTGGGGCGACGCCCTCGAGCTCAACTACGGGGGCCAGCGCGGCTTCACGCAGTGGCGCCGGAAGCTGGCCGGGCGCGACGGGAGCATCTCGACGAACCTGGACCTCTCCCGCCGCCTCGCGGGCATGCTGCCCGCGCAGGTGCCGCTGCACCGGTTCGTCGAGGGCCGCTTCCGCGAACTGACGGGCTGGTTCCCGCGCATCGGGGGCCCCGCGGTGCCGTTCGAGCCCCGCCCCGGCGTCGTGCTCCACCTCGTCAAGGAAAGCCGGCCCTACCTGTCCAACGGGTTCACCTCCCGCAGCCACGAGAACTTCAAGTCCGAGCTCGCCGCCGGGCTCGAGCCCGTGGTCGTCACGGAACCCGGCTTCCCGCGCTCGGTCGTCGGCGACGACTTCGAGCCCGTCCAGGTGGTCGACGGCATCGAGCACCACCGGCTGGACCTCGGACCCGCGTACGGCAACGTCCCCATGGACGAGTGGCTGACGGATTTCGCGTGGCTGGCCTACCGCAAGCTGCTCGAGATCCGTCCCGAGGTCATCCACGTCAGTTCCGGCCGCCGCGGCTACGAGACCGCGCTGGTCGGGCTGGCCCTCCAGGAGAAGACCGGCCTGCCGCTGGTCTACGAGATCCGCTCCTTCTTCGAGGGCACGTGGACGTCGGAGTCGGCCATGGACGGCCACGGCGAGACGTTCCGCCGCCGCTACGCCGTCGAGACGCTGTGCCTCCAGCGCGCCGACCGGGTGATCACGCTGGGGGAGGCGATGCGGGACGAGCTCGTCACCCGCGGCGTTCCGGCGGGGAAGATCGACCTGGTCCCCAACGGGGTCAACCTCGAGAACTTCGTGCCCGCCCCGCCGGACGAGGCGCTGCGCCGGCGCTACGGGCTCACGGCCCCCACGTTCGGCTACGTCTCCAACATGGACCACCACCGCGAGGCCCAGGAGCTGCTGATCCAGGCGGCCGCCGAGCTGCGCGACCGCGGACGCGACGCCCAGTGCGTCCTGGTCGGGGGCGGCAGCCGCGTCGATGAGCTCAAGGAGCTGGCCGAGTCCCTGGACCTTGGCCACCGCGTCGTCTTCACGGGGCCCGTCGACCACAACGAGGTCGCGGGACACTACGGGCTCATCGACGTGTTCGTCGTGCCGCGCATCGAGGAGCGGGCGGCGCGCTACGTCACCCCGCTCAAGCCGTTCGAGGCGATGGCCCTGGGCCTGCCCGTCCTCGTGAGCGACCTGCCCGCCCTCACCGAGATCGTCTCGGCGCCGGAGCGGGGACACGTGTTCCGGGCCGGCCAGGCCGCGTCCCTCGCGGACGAGGTCGAGGCACTCTTCGACGACCCCGCCGAACGCGAGCGCCTGGGCCGGGCCGGCCGCGGCTGGATCGAGTCCTCGCGCCAGTGGAAGCACAACGGCCCCCGATACCAAGAGACGTTCCGGCGTGCCCGCGAGGCGGCCGCAGACCGGAAGGACGACACCGCATGAAACTCCACTACCACGGTTTCCGCGCCGAGGCCGGGACACCGGTCCGCGAGGCGCTGACCGCCGTCCGCTACCACGGCGCCGCTGCGCCCGGCCCCGTCCTCCTGGGCTACACGCCGGTCGCCCGCGTCAACCCCTACCAGTCGCTGCTCTACCGGGAGTTCCGCACCCGCGGCTTCGCCGTCGCGCCGGTGACGGACCCGCTCGCGTTCGGCGAGCTGAACGCCGTGCGCGACCAGGCCTCCGCCGTCGTGTGCCACCTGCACTGGCCCTCGTTCGTGCTGCGGGACGCATCCGACGCGGCGGAGGCCGACCGCCTCCGCCGCGACTTCACCGCGCGCCTCGACGCCTTCACCGAGGGCGGCGGCCGGCTGCTGTGGACCGTCCACAACCTCGTGAGCCACGACGCGCGCTTCCTGGACGCGGAACTGGCCCTCCAGCAGGACATCGCCGACCGCGCCTGGCGGATCCACGTCATGGACGAGTCCACGCTGGCGTCCGCCGCCGACTACGTGCGCCTGGACCCCGAGCGCGTCATCGTCGCGCCCCACCCCAGCTACCTCGGCGCGTACGAGGACTACATCACGCGGGAGGAGGCCCGGACCACCCTCGAGATCGACGCCGACGAGACCGTCTACGTCGCGTTCGGGGCCATCAAGGCCTACAAGGGGCTCGAGCGTTTCCTCGACGGGTTCGACGCGGCCCTGGCGGCCGGCGGGCCCGCCCGCCGGCTCATCGTCGCGGGCGCCCCGGACTCCGACGCCGCCACGGAGACCCTGCTGCGCCGCCTGCGCGAGCACCCGTACGTGCTGCTCGAGGACCGCAAGATCCCGGGCGACCGGGTGCAGTTCCTGATGCGCGCGGCGGACATCGCCGTCGTCCCCCACGAGCGGGCGCTCAACAGCGGGGCGGCGCTGCTCGGGCCGACCTTCGGTCTGCCGGTGCTCGCCAGCCGCGTCGGCGTCCTCCCGTCCCTGCTCGGCGACCCGTTCGCCGAGTTCTTCGACGGGGCGGGCGACGTCGCCGCGGCGATCGGCCGAGCCGACCGGCTCGTCGCCGCCGGTCCCCGGGAAGCGGCCGCTGAGTTCGCGCAGCGGCACGCTCCCTCCACCGTCAGCGCCGCGTTCGCGGACCAGCTGCGCTCAGCCCTCGGAATCTAAGCCAAGCAAAGGACATCGATGACCACCAAGAAGATCGGCCTGATCGGATTCTTCGGCTGGGGCAACTACGGGGACGAGCTGTTCCTGCGGTTGTGGAAGGACCGCTTTGCCGGGGCCTTCGAAGCCGAGAAGATCAACACGCTGCAGAAGCAGCCCTACTTCGACCGTCCCTCCACCGAGGTGGCCGCGGACTACGACGCCTTCGTGATCGGCGGCGGCGACCTCGTCATCCCGTCGAAGATCTCCACGCTGTACTGGGACCGGGCCTGGCTCAGCAAGCCCGTGTACATCGCCGGCGTGGGCGTCCCGACGTGGATCACCCACGAGAACCCGAACGTCGTGCGCAAGCTCTCCGCGTTCTTCCAGCACCCCAACGTCCGGTACATCTCGGCCCGCGACGAGGAGAGCGCGGCGTGGATCCGCGAGAAGCTCGAGCCCACGGTTCCCGTGCGCGTGGCCCCCGACCTCGTCTTCTCGATGGACATGCCGCCGGCGCGCGACTACGGCCGGCCGATGCTGGGCGTCGCCGTCCGGCAGCGCCGGAACAACACCGACGACTACAGCCAGCTGACCGGTCTCGTCGAGGCGGCCCGGGAGCGCGGCATGGGCGTGGCCGCCCTCGTGCTCGGCACGGACGGGACGGGCGAGGCGGACGCCGCCGTCGCCGAGTCCCTTCCGTTCGAGGTCGACGAGGTCGTCCGCTCGGAGTCCATCGACGAGATCTCGAGTGCCCTGGGCGGCTTGGCCGCGCTCGCGTCCATGAAGTTCCACGGCACGGTCGTGGCCTCGATGTACGGCGTGCCGTCGATCGTGCTCTCGCCGACGTCCAAGAGCCGGAACCTCTACCGGCTGATGGGCCGCGAGCAGCTGCTGTCGCACCTGAACGACCCGAAGATGGCCGAGAAGCTGCCGCTCACGGACCTGCGCGTGCCGCAGTTGCTCATCGACGAGCTGCACCGACGCTCCTCGACCGAGCTTGACGCCCTGTTCGACCTGATCCAGCGCGAGCAGGACCCGTCCGCCTACTTCCGGCGCACGGGGGCCCGCGCCGTCGAGATCGCCCGCCCGGTCGCCGCGCGGGTGGCCCACGGCATCGACTGGCGCGCCCGCAAGCTCGTGAAGAAGGTCAAGCGCCGCCTCCGCAAGTAGGCGCCCCGACGCGGCGAGGGCCGCCACGCAGCCGGTGTGCTGCGTGGCGGCCCTCGCCGTTTCCGCGTGCGGCGCCGCCGCCCCCGCGGCAGCGCGCGGCGCTAGACCTTCAGGCCCAGGCCGTCCCGCAGCAGCGCGCCCATGTGCGCGCGGCCGTAGTCGGCGTTCATGTGGTAGAAGTCGCCGCGGGCGTACAGGGAGTCCTCGGCGGTGTCCGCCGGGTCCGCCAGGCCGAACTCGGGCCGCGTGAACATCGGGGCGGCCAGGGTCTCGGCTGGCTGCCGGACGACGCCGATGCCGTCCGCCTCCAGACGGGCCAGCTGGCGCTCGAAGTCCGCGAGCGTGCGTTCGGCTTCGCCTGCGTCGACCACGGCGCGCACGTCGTCGAAGCGCTTGCCCTCGCGCTGCAGGGCCCAGTGGAGCGGCATCGCCTGGGGGAGCACCCAGATGGGCTTGTCGGTGCGGCGGCGCAGTGCGCGCACCGTGCGCACCATCTTGGTGGCGTCGAAGACGGCGTCGAGGTACCGGCCGTAGAGCGGCTCGGAGAGGATCGACACGGGCAGCTTCCCGCCGAACGTGTCCCGCCGGTGCTTGACGGTCTTCTCGATGAGATTGATGACGGAGAAGTTCATGCCGACGACGGCGAAGGCGTCGGCCGCGTCCGTGTCGACCTCGACGTCCGCCTCGATGACGGGCACGTTGCCCAGGACCTCGGGCTCGGCGCCGCCGCCGGTGATGCGCAGGCGTTCCGTGCCGTAGGTCCGCTCGATGTGGAACCGGGCCTCGGCGCCGTCGGCGTCGCGCAGCAGGGACCGGGCGGCCTTGGCGGCGTGGCCCAGGTGGGAGTTTCCGATGAAGGTGATGTTCATTCTTTGCTGAAAGCCTCCAGTAGCGCCTCTTCACAGAACACGGTCTCGCCCGCCTCCTCGTTCTCGGCGGCCGCGGCGGATGCCGTGGCCACCGGGGCTGAGGCCGCGGCGGCCGGGGCGGCGGTGCCCGCCGGAACCGGCGTCGTGGACCCCTGGGCCGTCGTCGCGGGTGCGGCACCGCCCGGCGCGTGCTCGGCGAAGAAGTAGCCCATGACGGTGCGCACGCCCTCGTCGGTGACCCCGCGCAGGGTGTCGTCGAAGAACCGCCCCCCGGAGACCTGCGAGGTGATGATCTCGTAGGACGGGAAGTAATCGATGTCGTCGTGCGCCGCGGCGAGGTCGCCGGCGACGGCGCGCAGCACGGCCTTGGAGTACGACGTCGCGGTGAGCACGTGGCCGCCGGTGGCGGTCGCCGCGAGCGCGACGGGGGAGACGGTGAGCAGGAAGCGCAGGCCCGGCTTGATCCGGTGCGCCAGCTCCCGGAACGCCAGGAAGTCGGCGATGATCTCCGGGTAGGTGAAGTTGCGGAACGCGTGCACCTCCGGGTCGTACGAGCCCGCGATCGTCCCGGGGGCGGTCGGGTAGACCGTCCCGGACGGGCGGTGCTCCCAGCCCTCCGTGAGCCCGAACGTGTACACCATGACGTCGGCGCGCTCGATCATGCGCTTGACGGCGCCGAGGTGCCGGCCCCGGTGGAGGGCGACGAGCTCGGGCGTCTCCAGCCCCTCCGGCTCGACGGACGGCCGGAGGGCGTCGTAGTAGCGCCCGTTGCGCTCCCAGACGGCGTCCTGGGGCTCGAACTCGCCGAGCGCCTCCTGCGCGAGCTGCAGGAGCTGGCGCACGTAGTAGATGTTCCCGAACCTGGCGGAGTAGATCCCGTATCCGAACTCCTGGGCGGTCGCCGCGTCGATCAGGGGCGGCGCCGGCTCGGTGTCCACCACGGTGTACCCGTTCTGGCGAAGGTGCCGGGCGATGTGCTGCGCGAAGCAGCTCCCCGCCGTCGCGATCTTGTCCCCGGGGGACAGCTCGAACTTCTTGCGGTACAGGTTCTCGAGGCCGTCGGCCGGCCGGCCGGTGACCCCGGTCCGCCAGTAGGTCTCCGGCGGGTTGCCCCGGTACGGGCTCGCGGGCTTCTTCACTGCCTCGGACATGGATCCTCCTGGGCGTTGACGAATGAGGACACCTGGGGGTCCTCCCAGACGTGTTCGTGGTACAGGCCGGCGATCCGGCGCAGCGTCGCCTCGGCCTCGGGCCGTTGGTCGGCCGGAACGAGCTCGAGCTTGCGCAGGTACCAGTCCCGGAAGAACGGCTCCAGCCGGGTCCGCCGGTATGCGTCCATGAGCCCATTCTCCCGCAGCCAGGCCGCCCGCGGCTCTTCGAGGAGCAGGTACTTGCCGAAGAAGCGGGCGCCGACCGAATTGACGGTCGAGTCCTCCACCGCGGCGTAGTAGGCGTGGATGGGCTGGTCGAGCACCGCGAGGCTGCCGGTGTGGAAGAGCAGCTGCTGGAAGAAGTAGCTGTCCTGGCCCACGGCCCCGACCGGCTGCTCGAGGCCCAGGCTGCGCAGCCACGCCGTGCGGGCGACCAGGGCCTGGATGCTCATGGGTCGGAACGCCAGGGCCTCGAGCGTGCCCGGCTCCGGCCGGAGCACGGCTCCGTCGCCCGGCATGGCCCGGCGCAGGTACCCGGTGTAGCGGGCGACCCGCCGCTCCGTGCTCCAGCGGACCATGTTCCCGATTGCGAAGTCGACGCCGTGGCGGACCAGCAGCGGCACGAGCCGGGCGTAGCCGTCCTCGACGGCCTCGTTGTCCGGGTCCAGGTACGTCGTGAACTCGCCCCGGGCCAGTTCGAGGCCGCGGTTGCGGGGACGCGACGCGCTGCCGCTGCCGCCCGGCGCGAACCGGTCGACGCGCATCTGCGGGAGGTCCCGCTCCAGCCCGGCGAGGGCATCGACCGTCGCCGGGTCCGTGGAGCCGTCGTCGACGAGCAGGATCTCCATCGAGTCGAAGAGGCTGCTGCGGCGCAGGCTCGCGACGCACTTGTGGACCAGGTGCGCGCCGTTGTTGTAGACCGGGACGACGACGCTGAGGACCGGGGTGGCGGCGCCGTCCGGGCCGGCGGACGCCGCGTCGATGGCGGGGCGCCCCTGCGCCGGCCCGACGGCGGCGCCCCGCACGCTCACCGACTCGCGGCCGGCGGGGGCCACCTGGAACGCGTCCATGGCGTAGTGCCCGGCGTCGCGGGCGCCGCCGTCGTCGGCCACCCAGCGGGAGCCGAGGCCCCGGGGGGCCGCCCCGGCGACCATCCGGTGCGACCCGGCGTCGGCGGCCCGGGGGCCGCCAGCGACCTTCGCCACGGCGGACGCGTCCGCGTACTTGTAGGCGTTGAGGTGGTCCTGGACGTAGTGGGTTCCGTACTCGAACGCCGGGTCGACGTCGAGCACGACGTCGGCGTCGGCACCGCCGGCGCGGTACGCGTCGCGGGAGCGGACGGCGACGGGGCCCGCGCTCTGGCGGGCGAATGCGCGCTCCAGCCCGGGGGTGGGCTCGTCGGCGACGGCGACGGCGGCCAGGCGCCGCGCGGGGACGGGGAGCCCGACGGCGGCGAGCATCCGGTCGAGCCCGTAGAGCGACAGCTCCGAGGTGAACGCGGCGCGGATCCCGTCCTCCTGGATCCGGCGCTGTTCCGCGAAGCCGAGCGTGTCGAGGAAGCCCGCCACGTCCCCGGCGGAGTTCGCCAGGTGCACGTGCGGGAAGCGGCTGTTCAGGCCCAGGCTGTAGTTGCTGAGCACCACCGTGCCGGACGCCTGCAGCTCGATGGCGCGGTTGGCGTACATGGTGGCGCTGCCGGCCACGGAGTTCAGGTTCACGGCCACGTCGCACACGCGCTGCACGTCCATGAGGAACGCGTGGTCGACCGCGTCGGCGAGGTGCGGCAGGAACTCGCCCGGAAAGGCGTAGCGCTCGTCGCGCAGGCCGGAATTCCGGTCGAACACCACCAGCGGGCGGCCGGAGGCGGCCACGCCGCGCAGGAGCTCGCGCCCCCACCGCGCCCGCTCGGGGTACTTGCCGCGGTGCCAGGAGCCCGCGAAGTAGACCGTCGGAGCGGGTGCGTTCCGGGAGCCGACGGGGGAGTGGTGCAGGGGATTGACCCCGAACGGGATCGCCTCCACGTGGGAGGCCCGGGGGCAGTCGCGCCGGTACGCGTCCACCATCTCCGCGGCCGTGGTGAAGACGGCGTCGCACGCGGCGGCGACCTCGACGAACTGCGCGTAGTTCGGCGGGTCCTCCTTCGAGTACCAGATCAGCGGGACGCGCGCGTCCCGGAAGCGGGGAAGCACCCTGTCCAGGAGGAAGCGCCGGGCCCGCGAACCGGGCGTGCCCAGCCCGCGCCACGATTCGCCGTCGACCCCGCGCCACGTGCTCGCCACGAGCAGGCAGTCGAGCCCGGCCTCCAGCGCCTCGGCGTGGTTGTCCGGGGTGACGGGGACGAAATCGGCCAGCCCCTCGAGGCTGGAGTACAGAAAGCGGTCGGCGACGATCCCGATCCGGTGGGGCACGGGGCGGTGGGCGCGGCCCCGCATCCGGGCCGGCAGCGCCGCGGCCGCCTCGCGCAGGCGGGCCACGTGGTCGGCGACGGCGGACGGGGCCCCGGCCAGGCGCTCCTGGAGGGCGGTGGGACGGGCGGCCCCGCCGTCGGACGACAGCTCCGCCAGACGCGCCGCGATCGCCTCGCCGCGCACCAGGGCGCCGTAGCCGTCGACGGCGGCCGCGGAGTCCGGGGCCGCGCCGCCGCCGGTCACTTGGTCCACCGGGCGGTGATTTTGCGCACGAGTCGGGGCGCGCCCCGCCGGGCCCTGCCGGCCAGGCCGCGCGGGCCGCCGGCGTCGCGGAGCCTGGTCCGCAGCGTCAGCAGCCCCGTGGCCCGGGCCAGCGAGACCGCCACGCCGCGGACCCGCAGCTCGCGCAATTGCCGTTCGAGCTCGACGACGCGCGCCAGCGCGGCCGCCTCGGACGCGTAGGACGCCTGCAGCTCGCGGCCGAGCAGGTCCACCTGTCGGCGGAGTTCGGCCTCGCCGGCCGCCGTGTCGGAATCCGCCATGCGCTAGACCGAGAATTCGTCGATGCGCGAACCCACCCCGAGCAGCTCGGCGATGGCGGCCACGGTGCGCGCGGCCGCGCGGCCGTCGCCGTACGGGTTCACGGCGTTGGCCATCTTGTCGTAGTGGCCCTGGTCCTCGAGCAGGCTCGTGACCTCGGCGACGATCCGCTCCTCGTCCGTGCCGATCAGGGAGACCGTGCCGGCGTCGACGGCCTCGGGGCGCTCCGTGTTGTCCCGCATGACCAGGACCGGCTTGCCCAGGCTGGGCGCCTCCTCCTGGACCCCGCCGGAGTCGGTGAGGACGACGTGGGCCAGGGAGATCAGGCGGGTGAACTCGCCGTACGCGAGGGGCTCGGTCACGACGACGTTCGTGGCGCCCTCGAGGGCCGGCAGCACGGCCTCACGCACGACCGGGTTGCGGTGTGCCGGCAGGACGATCGTCAGGTCCGGGTTGGCGGAGGCGATGCGCGCGAGCGCGCGGCCGACGCCGCGCATCGCGTCGCCCTGGTTCTCCCGGCGGTGGGTGGTGACCAACAGCACCTTGCGGCCCGAGGCGGCGAGCTCCTCCAGCGCGGGGTCGCTGAACGGAACCTGCTTCTCGACCGTGGTCAGCAGTGCGTCGATGACCGTGTTGCCCGTCACGACGACGTCCTGCTCCGCCACGGCCTCGCGCAGCAGGTTGCCGCGGCTGACCGAGGTAGGGGCGAGGTGGAGGCTGCTGATCTGGGAGGTGAGCTTGCGGTTGGCCTCCTCCGGGAACGGGGAGAAGAGGTCGAAGCTGCGCAGGCCGGCCTCCGCGTGCACGACCGGGATGCCGTGGTAGAAGGCGGCGATGGCGGCAGCGGTCGACGTCGTGGTGTCCCCCTGGACGACGACGGCGGCGGGCTTGCGCTCGGCGAAGAGCGCGTCGAGGCCGTCGATGGTCCGCGTCAGGATGCCGCACAGGCCCTGGTTCGGCCGCATGATGTTGAGGTCGTGGTCCGGGACGATGTCGAACAGTTCGTTGACCTGGTCCAGCATCTCGCGGTGCTGTCCCGTGACGACGACGGTGCACTCCAGCTCCGGCGAGTCCTGGAGGGCCTTGATGATCGGCGCCATCTTGATGGCCTCGGGGCGGGTGCCGTAGATGGGCATGACCATGGGGTTCATTCGCAGCCGTGCTTCCTTCGGTGGGGACGTGACGTTCCCTGCCACTCTACCGAAATGCGCCTGCGCCGGACGCGCGGCGGTAGAGTTGGGGCACGCCCGGCCCGCTACGTGCAGTGCGGGGCGCCCCGTTCCCAGCACGACGTGGAGGTTCCGTGTCCAAGCCGCTCTTCGGCAACCGACTGGCGCGGCCGGCCAAAACGGCCCGCCCGACGCTGGAGGTGGCGGTCGACACGCGCTCCTTGGTGCGGATCGGCCGCCGCAAGTCATTGCCGGAGTACATCGGCGGCCTGTGGCGCTACCGGCACTTCATCATGGAGGACTCGAAGGCCCGGGTCGAGACGCGCAACCACGGTTCCCTGCTGGGCAACGTGTGGCTCGTGCTCACCCCGGTCCTCAACGGCCTGACGTACTTCCTGGTGTTCGGCCTGTTGCTCGGCACCAGCCGCGGCATCGAGAACTTCCTGGGCTTCCTGATCATCGGCGTGTTCATGTTCAGCTTCACGAGCCGCGCGGTGTCGAACGGCGCCCGCTCAATCCAGCAGAGCCGCACGATGATCTCGGCATTCCGCTTCCCGCGGGCCACCCTGCCGATCGCGGTGAACCTGCGCGAGCTGCTCGCCGTCGTCCCCGCACTGGTGGCCATGGTCGTGATGATCATCATCCTGCCCGACGCGGAGACCATCACGTGGCGCTGGCTCCTGGTCGTCCCCGTGGTCGCGCTGCAGTACCTGCTGAACCTCGGCATCTCGCTGTTGCTGGCCCCGATCGTAGCCACCGTCACGGATGTGGCCAACCTGATCACGTTCGGGATGCGCATCTGGCTCTACGCCTCGGGCGTCTTCTACTCGTACGAACGCTTCACCCAGAACCCCCAGCTCCTGGCCGTTCTGGAGCTCAACCCCATGCACCAGGTCCTGGACATGACCCGCGACCTGATGCTGTACGAACGCCTGCCGGAGGCCGGATCGTGGCTGATCCTGGGCGGCTGGGCGGCCGGCCTCTTCGCCGTGGGCTTCATCGTCTTCTGGCTCCGCGAGGAGAAGCTGGGGAAGGAATCCTGATGACCACCGAGCAGCAGAACCCCCAGGCCGCCGAGGACGTCCGGCGGGTCGAACGCCCCGCCGTCGTCCTCGACAGGGTCGCCATGACCTACACGGTGCCCACCCGCTCGGAGAAGGCCGCGGCGGAACTCCCGTGGGGGCGGCGCGTCTCCAACACGCTGTTGCGGCGGAAGCCGACCGTCAAGGTCCACGCGCTGAAGCCGTTGTCCCTCGTCGTCGAGCACGGCGAGGCGGTCGGCATCGTGGGCCGGAACGGTTCGGGCAAGAGCACGCTCAGCAAGCTGATCAGCGGGCAGCTCGCGCCGACCTCCGGGGCCGTCTACGCGTCGAGCACGCCGATCCTCCTGGGGGTCAACGCAGCCCTCCAGCCGACGCTGTCCGGACGGCAGAACGTCTACCTGGGATGCCTGGCGATGGGCATGCAGCCCGCGGAGATCGACGCGAAGTTCGAGTCGATCGTGCGCCTGGCGAATCTTCCGGACGAGATCGACCTGCCCATGGGGACCTACTCGGCCGGCATGGCCTCGCGGCTGCGCTTCGCGATCGCCGCCAGCGTCGATCCGGAGATCCTGGTGATCGACGAGGCCCTGAACACGGGCGACGCGGCCGTGAAGGAACGCACCAAGGTGCGCATGGACGAGCTGCGGGCGCAGGCCGGCTGTGTGTTCCTTGTGAGCCACAGCATCGGCGTGATCAAGGACATGTGCAGCCGGGTCCTGTGGATCGACCGCGGGGAACTCATCATGGACAGCGATCCCGCGACCGTCCTGAACTACTACCGCCGGTACATCAAGTTGCTGGCCACCGTGACGCCGCAGTCCGCGAACGTCTACCGGCGCCGGCTGGAGAAGTCCCAGCAGAGGCTCCGCGTGGTTCCGGACCCGCGCTGGCCGGCCTAGTTCCGCTTCTGCGGCCCGCGCGAAGCGGTGCCGGCGGTGCGCCGCCCGCCTGAGTCCGCGGCAGGACCACCGCTGCCGGCTCCCGGAGCGCGGGCGTCCCGACCAGGGACTCGGCGGCAAGCGTCCGGTTGCTCTGGCGCCCCCAGGGATCCAGGCGCGTGCCCACCGTAGGGCGGGGCGCCGACAGGCGGCGCCGCAGGGGCAAAGCCGCGGGTGGCGGTCGCCTCGCTGGCCGCCCCAGACCCGCGACAGTGCGTGAAGTCCCGGGGGGTCTTGGCCTTTTCCTAGCCCGTCCGGCGGCCGTACCGGCGCAGGACGGCGTCGGTGAAGGCGGGCCATGCCTCCACGGCCCACGGCCCGAAGTCCCGGTCCGTGAGGGCGACGCACGCCACTCCCGCCTCGGGATCCACCCACAGGAACGTCCCGGACTGGCCGAAGTGCCCGAACGTGTCCGGGGAACTGAGAGCCCCGGTCCAGTGCGGCTCCTTGCGGCTGCGGATCTCGAAGCCGAGCCCCCAGTCGTTCTCCTTTTGGCGGCCGAACCCGGGCAGGACGCCGGCCAGCCCGGGAAAGCGGACGGACGTGGCCTCGCGGACCGTCTCCCGGGGCAGCAGTGTGGGCGACTGGAGCTCTGCCGCGAAACGGACCAGATCGTCCACCGAGGAGACGGCGTCCGCGGCGGGGGATCCTTCCAGCCGCGTGGCGTCCATGCCGAGCGGAGCGAGCACCGCCTCCTGCAGGTACTCGCCGAACCCGAACCCGGTGGCCTGCTCGACCGTCTCCCCGAGTAGTTCGAAGCCCGCGTTCGAGTACAGCCGGCGCTCGCCCGGCGCGTAGCGGACGTCGCGGCCCGAGAAGTCGTAGCCCGCGCAGTGGGCCAGCAGGTGCTCGACGGTGGCGCCTTCCGGCCCGGCCGCCGTCGTCAGCTCCAGCGCGCCTTCCGACACGGCCACCAGCACCGCGTACGCGGCCAGCGGCTTCGTGACCGACGCCAGACGGAACGCGCGTCGCGTGTCGCCGGCCGACGCGGCGACGGTGCCGCCGGCGTCCACGACGGCGGCCGCCGCATGCTCGACCGGCCAGTCGTTCATCATCTCGAGCGGGTCCATGGCTAGCCTCTCCCTGGGGTTGGTATCGGATTCTGCGGGCCCTGCCCGCCATAGTGTGCGGCCAGCCGGCGCAGTCCCTCGTCCAGCCCCACGCGCGGTTCCCAGTCGAGGACCTCGCGGGTCGCGCGCTGGTCGAACCAGTGGCTGGTCGAGAGCTGTTCGGCCAGGAACCGGGTCATGGGCGGCTCGTCGCGCACCCAGCCGCGGCGCCCCGCCAGCAGCCACGCAGCCTCGATGGCGGCCCCCGCCGCGCGGGCCGCGGTCCCCGGCACGGAGCGGCGCGGCGCGGGCACGCCGCCGGCGGCGCACATCGCCGCGAGCAGCTCGCCGACCGGCCGCGGCTCGCCGTTGGTGACGACGACGGCGCGGCCCCGCAGCCGGTCCAACCGGTCGAGGGCGCGGGCGATCGCGTCGGCGGCGTTGTCGATGTAGGTCGTGTCGATGAGGGCGGCCCCGCCGTCGAGCAGCGGGAGCCGGCCGGCCGCGGCGCGCGCGAGGACGCGCTCCACGAGCTGCGTGTCGCCGGGGCCCCAGACGACGTGGGGGCGGACCGCCCCCACGCGCAGCCCGTCGCCGTCGGCCGCCAGGGCGAGGAGCTCCGCCTCCGCCTTGGACCGGGCGTAGTGGCCCCGCGCCGCGGCCGGGTCCGCCGGGTCCGCCCCGGCGCCGGCCAGCGGGCGGCCGGCGTGTGCGACGGACGGGGAGGAGACGAAGACCACGTCGCGGCAGCCCGCCTCCCGCGCGGCCCGCAGGACGTTGCGCGTGCCCTCGATGTTCGTGGCGACGAAGTCGGCCCACTCGCCGGTGAACGAGACCTTGGCCGCCAGGTGGACGACGGCGTCGGCCCCCTCGAGCGCCCGGGCGACGGCGCCGCGGTCGGCGACCGAGCCGCGCCCGGCCACCGTCCCCGGCACGCGGGCCGGGCCGCGCTGGAAGGTGCGGACGGCGTGGCCGGCACCCACGAGGCGGGACGCCACGGCCCCGCCCAGCATGCCGCTGGCACCGGTGACCACCACGCGCCGGCCGGGGGCCTCCGGCCACCCGGCAGGCTCCGCGTCCGGCCGCGCGGTGCGCACGGCACCGGCCGCGTTCGTCCCGCCGCGCCCGGTCACAGCCGCGGCCTCCGCCCTCCGGCCAGCGCGCGTCCGGCCCAGCGGGCGAGGCGCGTGCGGTCGACCTTGGCGTTGTGCCTGATGTCGGTCGGCAGCTCGGGGACGGCGAGGACGGCGGCCAGCCGCACACCCGTGTGGTGGCGGACGGCGTGGCGCACGGCCCCGGCGAGCGCTGGGTCGGCCGGTCCCGGCCGGACACCCGGCCGCGGGGTCTCGACGACGGCGACGGGCACCTGCGCGCCGTGTGGGCCGACGCCGACGACGCCGGCGCGGGAGACGCCGTCGACCGTCGCGGCCGCGTGCTCGGGGGCGACGGGCGTGACGACGCCCGCGGCCGTGGCGAGGACGTGGGCCAGGCGCCCCTCGACCCAGAGCCGGCCGTCGGCGTCGAGGTGCCCCACGTCGCCCGTGCGGTGCCAGCCCGGCAGGGACGACGACGCGTGCTCGGTGGCCCAGAGCCGGTCGTAGCGGTCCTTGGTGTGCGGCGCGGACACCGCGATCTCGCCCGTGGTCCCCGGGGCGGTGGTCGGTTCGGCGGCGACGGAGCCGTCCGCGCGCAACGGCAGGACCGCCACCCGCGCGCCCGCGACCGGCAGCCCGACGCACACGCCGTTGCCCGGCCCGGCGGCCCGGATCCCGGCCAGGTCGATGTCGGTCGCCGGCAGCGTCTCGGTCATCCCGTAGGGGGTGTGCAGGGAGGCGGCCGGGAGGAGGTCCTGGAGCCGGCCGAGCAGCGGCTCCGGCACGGGGGCGCCGGCGGACAGCATGAGGCGCACGCCCGCCAGCGCCTCCCGGCCCGTGGCGCCCAGGCCGTCCGCCGTGTCCAGGACGTTGGCCAGGGCGGCGGGCGAGGCGAACACGGCGGTGGCGCCGATCGCTGCGGCCGCCTCGCCGAGGGCCCGGGCCGTGAGCGTCTTCGGGGCCGTGACGTCCATGTCCGGCGTGACGGACACGGCCCCCAGCGCCGGCCCGAGCAGGGCGAAGGGCGCGAACCCCGCGACGAGGCCGGTCCCGGGACGCAGCCCGTACGTGGACTGGAGGGTGTCGCGCATGGCCGCGAGCTGGCGGTGCGTGTACACGACGCCCTTGGCCGGCCCCGTGGAGCCGGACGTGAAGAGGACGGCCGCGTCGGCGTCGGGCGTCGGTTCGGGCAGCGCGACGGGGCGGTCCCGTCCGGCCGCCTCGAGGCCGGCGAGGGTGTCGGCGGCCCCCAGCGCCAGCAGGGCGGGCCGGGGGAGGTCCCCGACGAGGATGCGGGTGCCGGGCCAGCCGAGGGCCCGGGCCCCGGCCAGCGCCCGCGGGATCCCCACGAGCACGTCGGGGCGGGCCCCGCGCACGGCGCGCCCCAGCCCCCGCGTGCCCAGGCCGGCGTCGGCCACGACGATCACGGCCCCCAGCCGCAGGCACGCGTAGACGAGGCACGTCAGGTCGGTGCCCGGTGGCACGAGCAGGCTGACCCGTGAACCGGGCCCGACCCCGTGGGCGGCCAGGCCCGCGGCCACCGCGTCCACGCGGGCGGCCAGTCCGGCCCAGGCCAGCCGGTGCGGGGCCGCGCCGTCCCGGCCCATGTCGACGACGGCGGTCGCGGCGTCGTTGCGGCGGGCGTCGAGCTCGGCCGCGAGGGGGCGGTAGGGGCGCCCCTCCGGGCGGGCCCCGGCGGGGGCCGGGCGGGGCCCCCCGACGGCGGCGTCCCGCGGCACCCGGGCGTCGAGCCACTCGAGGATCGGCGTGGCGGTGTCGCGGTCCTCGGCGAGCAGGTGTCCGGCCCCCTCGAAGCGGTGGACGTCCGCGTGGGGGAGGCGCTCCTGCAGGTCGGCCAGGTAGCGGTCGGAGAACACCGGGTCCTCGGGGCCCCAGAGCAGCAGGGCCGGCGTCTCGAGGCCCCGGACCCCCTCGGCGACGGACTCCAGCGTGTCCCAGCTCGGGTGGGCCGGGCCGGCCGGGATGTCGGCGACGAATTGCCGGATCCCCGCGCGGCGCAGGGCGCTGCGGTACGGGGAGCGGTAGGCCGCGCGCACCCGGCGGGGCAGGCGCGGCCGGGCCAGCGAGAGCGTCGTGTCGAGGAACGCCGTCGTCCCGGCCGTGCCCCAGGCGTGGACGGCCGGATGCAGCGCGGCCTTCAGGGCCGCCGGGACGGCGTGCCCGGCCGGGTGGACGGCCGTGTTGAGCAGGACCGTGCCCGCCAGCAGCCCCGGGTGGCGCAGCGCCCACCCGAGGGAGACGAGGCCGCCCCAGTCGTGGCCGACGGTGACGACGTGACCCGCCAGGCCCAGCTCGGCGGTGAGCGCCGACAGGTCCGCGATGCGGTCCGCTATCCGGCGTGCGGTGCCCGTGCGCGCGGAGTAGCCCATCTCGAGCTGGTCGACGGCGACGACGCGCCACGGCCGCGGCGCGTCCGTGGCGGCGGCGACCAGGCCCCGCCACAGGTAGGACCAGGTCGGGTTGCCGTGCACGCACAGCAGCGTTCCGGCCGGTTCGGCGCCCCGGCTGGCCAACTCGTCCGCGTTGTCGAGCACGTGCCACTGGTGGCGGCGCGGCGAGCCGTCCGCGGCGGGGACGGACACGAACCGGGACCAGCCGGCGCGCACCCCGGGCCAGGGGCCAGCTACCACGCCAGCTCCATCATCGTCGTGTTGAGGCCCGAACCGACCCCCATGCACAGCACGCGGTCGCCCGGCGCGAGGGTGTCCGCCTCGTGCGCCAGCGTCATCGGCAGGGACGCGGGGCCGACGTTGCCCCACTTCGGGAACGTCACGGGCACCTTCTCGCGGACCAGGTCCACCGCCTTGACGATCGCGTTCGTGTAGGACTTCGAGACCTGGTGGGTCACGTAGCGGTCCATGCGCCGCCAGTCCCAGCCGCGCAGGTGGGCCTCGTCCCACGCCGCCACGACCAGCTCGAGCCCGTTCTCCAGCAGGCCCTTCGTGTCCGTGAACATGCCGGAGTGCCCGCCCACGCACAGGCCGTGGTGCTCCGTGCCCGCGCGCGAGACGCCGCCGAGGATCCGGTGCGAGCCCGGGTGCCGGTCGGCGGGGCCGACGACGGCGGCGGCCGCGCCGGAGCCGAGCGTCAGGGTCGCGAACTCCCGCAGGAAGTCCTCGCGCGTGGAGTCGGCCCGGTTGAGCCGCTCGAACGTGCGCTCCTGGGTGGGCCGGGCGTCCTCGCCGGCGACGATCAGCGCGTATTCGATCTGCCCCGCGTCGATCATGCTCGCGGCCAGGGTCAGCCCGTTGACGAAGCCCAGGCACGCGTTGGCGACGTCGAAGTTCAGTGCGGAGGAGGGCAGGCCCAGGCCGTGGTGGATCCGGACGGCGACGGAGGGCTCGAGGTTCGCGCGCGTGACGGACGTGTTGATCAGCAGTCCCACGCGCTCGGGCTCGATCCCGGCCTCGGCCAGGGCCTTCGAGCCGGCCTCGATCGCGCCGTCGTCGAACGCCGTCCCCTCGGGCCACCAGCGCCGCTCGCCCACCCCGGCGACGCGCTCCAGGAGGCGCCGCGACAGGCGGAGCCGCTTCAGGCTCGGGGCGAGGCGGCGGTCGAAGTCCGCGGAGTCGACCACCACCGGGGCCTCCACCGCGGTGACCGAGAGGATCGCCGCGTTCTCGTGCCGAAACGTCGCATTGCCGTCCAAGTATCCAACCTTCTTCTGGTGGTGTGGCCCCGCCGGGAAGCCCCGCCGCGGAACCGTTGCCCAAGCGTTAACTATGCACGGTCGGGCCCCGATGGCACATATCCCGGGAGCGGCATGGGCCGCCCGCGCGGCGCGGGCCGGTAGATTGGACGGGTGCACCTCAAGACGCTCACCGTCCGCGGATTCAAGTCGTTCGCGTCCGCGACGACGTTCGAATTCGAGCCCGGGGTGACGGCCGTCGTGGGGCCGAACGGCTCCGGCAAGTCCAACGTCGTCGACGCCCTCGCCTGGGTGATGGGGGAGCAGGGCGCCAAGACCCTGCGCGGCGGCAAGATGGAGGATGTGATCTTCGCCGGCACCGCCGGCCGGGCGCCGCTGGGCCGCGCCCAGGTCTCGCTGACCATCGACAACGCCGACGGCGCCCTGCCCATCGACTACGCCGAGGTCACCATCTCCCGGACGCTGTTCCGCTCCGGGGGCTCCGAGTACGCGATCAACGGCTCCCCGTGCCGGCTGCTGGACATCCAGGAGCTGCTCTCCGACTCCGGCCTCGGCCGGGAGATGCACGTCATCGTCGGCCAGGGCCAGCTCGACCGGGTCCTCCACGCGACCGCCGACGACCGCCGCGGCTTCATCGAGGAGGCCGCCGGGATCCTCAAGCACCGCCGCCGCAAGGAGAAGACCCTGCGGAAGCTGGACGCGATGCAGGCCAACCTGTCCCGGCTCCAGGACCTCACCACCGAGGTCCGCCGCCAGCTGGCGCCGCTGGGCAAGCAGGCCGAGGTCGCGCGGCGGGCCCGCACCGTCCAGCACGAGGTCCGGGACGCGAAGTCGCGCCTGCTCGCCGACGACATCGTCCGCCTCCGCACCGAGCTCGAGCGCGACGCGGCGGCCGACGGGGCCCTGCGCGCGGAACACGACGACGCGGCGGCCGCGCGCGACCGGGCCGCGGGGAGGCTCGCCGCGCTCGAGGCGGAGGCGGCCCGGCTGGCGCCGGCCGTGCACGCCGCCCGCGACACCTGGTACGCGCTGGGCTCCACCCGGGAGCGGTTCCGCTCCCTGGCCGCGCTCGCCGAGGAGCGGGCCCGCCTGCTCGGGCGCGAGGAGGCGCCCGCCCCCGGCCGGGACCCGGACGCGCTCGACGAGCAGGCGGCGCGCACCGCACAGGAGGCGGCAACCGCCCGCGGCGCCGTGGAGGCCGCCCGCGGCCGGCTGGAGGGCGCCCGCGGCGAGCGCGCGGAGGCCGAGCGCGCCGCGGAGGACGAGGACCGGCGGCTGACCGCCCTGCTGCGCGCCGCGGCGGACCGCCGCGAGGGCCTCGCGCGGCTCGCGGGCCAAGTCGGTGCCGCCCGCACGCGGATCGAGTCCGCGGAGGCCGAGCGGGGCCGGCTGCGCCAGGCGCGCGACGCCGCGGCCGCCCGGCGGGACGCGGCCCGCGGCGAGTTCGCGCACCTGGAGCAGCAGGCCGCCGGCGTCGAGGACGGCGAGGAGGGGCTGGACGCCGAGTACGAGGAGGCCATGGCCGCCGTCGAAGCGATCGAGGCGGAGCTCGCGTCCCTCGCCGAGCGCGAGCGTGCCGCGGACCGCGAACGCGGAGCCCTCGCCGCGCGGCTGGACGCGCTGCGCTCCGCTCTGTCCCGCGGCGACGCGACGGACGCCGTGCTCGCCGAGGGGGCCCCGGGGATCCGGGGCCGGCTCGCGGACGAACTGACCGTCGCCAAGGGCCACGAGGCCGCCGTCGCGGCCGCGCTCGGCCCGTTCGCCGAGGGGCTCGCCGCGGACGGCGCCGACGCGGCCGCCGCCGTCGTCGCCGGGCTGCGCGCCTCCGGCTCCGGCCGCGTGCACGTCCTGGTGGCCGACGCCCCCGGCGCCCCCGCCCCTGAGGCCCCGCCGGAGCCGGCCCTGCCCCTGGCCGGGCTCGTCAGCGCGCCCGGGCCGCTGGCCGCCGCGCTGGCGCTCCACCTGGCGCGCACCGCCGTCGTCCCCGACGCCGCGGCGGCGCTGGCGCTGGCCCCGCGGGCGCCCGGCTGGGTGTTCGTGACCCCCGACGGGGACCGCTACTCCGCCGCCGGCATCGCCGGCGGCGGCGGGTCCGGCGCCTCGCTGCTCGAGCAGCAGGCCGCCGTCGAGGAGACGACGGCGGCGCTCGCCGCGGCCGAGGCCGGCTGGGAGCGGCTGCGCTTCGAGGCGGCCGGACTCCGGGACCGCCTCGTCGGCGCGCGCGAGCGGGCCGACGCGGCCCTGGAACGGCTCCACGAGTCCGACGCCCGGATCGCCGGCGTGGCCGAGCGGCTCGGGCACCTGGGCTCGACCATGCGGCAGGCGGAGGGCGAACTCGAGCGGCTCGACCGGCAGGAGGGGGAGGCCGCGCAGGCCCGCTCGCGCGCCGCCGCCGAGCTCGAGGAGCTCACCGCGCGGCTCGAGGCGGCCCAGTCCGCGCCCGCGGACGAGGAACCGTCCCACGAGCGGCGGGACGCCCTGGCCGCGGCCGCCCGCGACGCCCGCCAGGCCGAGATGGACGCCCGGCTCGCCCTGCGCTCCGAGGAGGAGCAGGCCTCCGGCCTCGAGCGGCGCGCCGAGTCCCTGCGCCGGGCGGCCGCCGCCGAGCGGGCGGCCCGCGAGGCGGCCGAGCGCAAGGCCGCGCGGCGGCGCCGCCAGGCCGCCCGGGCCCGCGCGGTCGAGGCGGGCGCCCGGCTGGCCCTGCGCGCGTGCGACGGGTCCCTGGAGGCCGCCGGCGCCGAGCGCGACGCGGTCGAGGCCGAACGGGCCGGGCTCGAGGAGGAGCTGGGGGCCCTGCGCACCGAGGCGGACCGGCTTGCCCGGCGCGTCGCCGACCTGGCCGCGGCCCTGCACCGGGACGAGCTCGCCCGCGCCCAGCAGCGGCTGCGGCTCGAGGCCCTCGGCGAGCGCGCCGTCGAGGAGCTCGGCCTGACCCCGGAGCACCTCGTGGAGCACTACGGCCCGCACCTGCCCGTCCCCGTCGAGGCCGCGGCCACGGGGGACAAGTGGGCGGCCCTGCGCCAGAAGGTCGACGACGAGGGGAACCCCGTGGTCGAGGGGGTTCCGTTCGACCGGGACGAGCAGCGCCGGCGGCTCAAGCGCGCCGAGAAGGACCTGGCCTCCCTGGGGAAGGTGAACCCCCTGGCCCTGGAGGAGTTCGCGGCCCTCGAGGAGCGGCACCGGTTCCTCGCCACGCAGCTGGAGGACCTCAAATCCAGCCGCAAGGACCTGCTCGACATCGTCAAGGACGTCGACGAGCGCGTGCGGACGGTCTTCGCCGAGGCCTTCGCGGACACGGCCGTGCAGTTCGAGCGGGTCTTCGGGCGCCTGTTCCCGGGCGGCGAGGGACGGCTCGTGCTCACCGACCCCGAGGACATGCTCGCGACCGGCATCGAGGTCGAGGCCCGGCCCGCGGGCAAGAAGATCAAGCGGCTCTCGCTGCTCTCCGGCGGGGAGCGGTCCCTCACGGCCGTGGCCCTGCTGGTGGCCATCTTCAAGGCCCGCCCGTCCCCGTTCTACGTCATGGACGAGGTCGAGGCGGCCCTCGACGACACCAACCTGGGCCGGCTGATCACCATCTTCGAGGAGCTGCGCGAGTCCAGCCAACTGATCGTGATCACCCACCAGAAGCGCACCATGGAGGTCGCCGACGCGCTGTACGGCGTGAGCATGCGCGGCGACGGCGTGTCCCTGGTGGTCAGCCAGCGGCTGGAGCGGGCCGGCGCGGAGGGCGGGGCGGACTGAGGCCGCCCCGCCAACCGGCGGGCGCTAGACCAGGTCCCGGGGGATCTCCCGCTGCCAGTTCCGCGAGAACACCCGCGGGTTCCCGCGCTCCTCGTCCAGCTCGTACGCGTCCAGTTGCGCCGTCACGACGAAGTGCGTGGGCGTGGACGTCAGGACGGTGCGCGTGTTCACCTGCGTGCGCCAGTCGCCCCGCTCGTACCGCCGCAGCGTGCGCGTCTCGCCGCGCACCGAGTTCACGTCGTTCCAGCGGAAGCTGTACCACTCGTCCGACTCGCGGCGGATCCGGGTCCCGGTCTCGTCGATCTCGAACATGCCCTGGTCGTTGACGATCTCCACCGTGGACACGTTCGTCTCCAGGTCGCGGTGCACCCGCCAGTGGTGGCTGCCCGGCTCGACCAGCGTGGTCTCCAGCTCCGGGGCGGCCTCCGGCTCGCCGAACGGGCGGAGTTCGCCGTCGTCGGCCCGCGGGGCGCGCTCCGGCAGCTCGAGGCAGCCGCCCGGGTGCAGCGTGACGGTCACGTCGTCCGGGCTGGGCCACACCAGCGGCCAGTACGACGTCGAGACCGACAGGCGGATCCGGTGCCCGGCCGGGAAGCGCTGGGCCAGTCCGTTGAGCTCGATCCGCACCATGTAGCGTTCGCCGGGCACCAGCGGCTGCGGGTCCTCGCTGCCGTCGCGGTGCGTGAGGTTGAGCAGCCCGTACGTCACGCGCGTGGCCTCGCCGTTGGGGGCGACGTCGGAGAGCCGGGCGACCAGCTGGGCGACGGGGCGGTCCGCCGAGACCTCCGCCTCGAAGCAGGGGCGCCCGAACACCTCGATCGGTTCGGCGAGCGGGGCCGTCTCGTACACGAGGCAGCCGCCGTCCTCCTCGCGCTGGTCGAACGGCAGGTCCGGCAGGGCCGCGTAGGAGGCCCACTTGCCCGCGAACATCCCCACGCTCAGGGGCGACTGCAGCGCAACGTCCCCGCCCCGCTCCACGTCGCGGCCCGCGCGCACCAGCCGGTGCCGGCCCCGCTCCCAGCGCCGGACCTCGATGTTGGGGGAGGGCCAGGACGGCTCGGCGATCCACCGCCCCGGCCGGTCCTCGTACGTCGCCTTGGGCGAGACCGGGTCCTGCATCCAGGCCCGGACCATCGGCTCCCGGTCCAGGCCCGTGTCGCGCCCCTTGAGCCAGTGGTCCCACCAGCGGACCACCTCCTGGAGGAACCCGATGGCGGGTCCCGGCACGCCCTGGTGGGGGTACTTGTGGCCCCAGGGCCCGATCAGCCCGTAGCGGGGCACGTCCAGGTGCTCCATCAGGCGGAAGATCGCGTTCGTGTAGCCGTCGGCCCAGCCGCCGACGGCCAGGACGGGGATGCGGACGTCCGAGTAGTCCTCGCACACGGAGGCCGGCTTCCAGTAGTCGTCGCGGCGCTGGTGCTCGAGCCACTTCTCGATCCACAGCCCGCTGCCGTCCAGCCGCTCGTGCCACAGGTCCCGCCAGCGCTCGCCGACGATCTCCGGGTCCGGCGGCAGGCTGTTGAACGCGAACATGACGGTGGCCTCGGAGAGGTTGTCGCCCAGCAGGCACCCGCCCATGTAGTGCATGTTGTCCACGTAGATGTCGTCCGTCGCGGAGGCGCTGATGATGGCCTTGAGGGCCGGGGGCCGGCGGGCGGCGAGCTGGAGGGCGTTGAAGCCGCCCCAGGAGATGCCCATCATGCCCACGTTGCCGTCGCACCAGGGCTGGTCCGCTAGCCAGGCGATGACGTCCTCCGCGTCCTCGTGCTCCTGCGGACGGTACTCGTCGGCGAGGACCCCGTCGGAGTCCCCGCTGCCGCGCAGGTCCACGCGCACCCCGATGTAGCCGTGGCCGGCGATGTACGGGTGGTTCAGCTCGTCCCGGGCCCGGGAGTTGTCGCGCTTGCGGTAGGGGATGTATTCCAGGATGGCCGGGACGGGCTGCCGCTCCGCGTCGGCGGGCATCCAGATCCGCGCGGCGACCCGCGAGCCGTCGCGCAGCGGGATGAAGACGTTTTCGATGGAGCGGACGTCGTGGGGAAGGTTCTCGACGGTGTGCATCCAATTCCTCCTGTGCGGGGGCGTCGGGGCGGGGGCGTGCGGATCAGTCGGTCGGCGGCGGGTCGAAGGAGAAGGGCAGCAGTTCCACGGCCCGCCGGTAGCGCTCGAGGAGTTCGTCGCGGTCGGACGCCCCGAGGTACACGATCCCGATGATGTACCGGTAGCTGTCCTGGTTGGGCAGCTCGGAGAGGCGGTCCCCGACGCGGGCCTGCGGCGCAAAGTGCGCGCCCGGGATCTCCTCCGCGAGCCGGCGCAGGTCCTCGTCGCCGGGGACGCTCGCCACGATCCCGTCCTCGTCGTGGAACACCATGCACTGGGACGCGACGGAGAACCGGCCCTGGCGGTGGGGCATGTCCGGCTCCCGGCCGAGGGCGACGTCGATCGCGACCTCGTGGTTGCTCACCCCGTCGACCTTCGCGAACAGGTCGCTGTGGGACTGGGAGATGCGGGTGTTGACCTCGATGAGCCAGAGCTTGTCGTGGGGCCGGTCCCACATGAACTCGGCGTTGAAACAGGCGTTGTCGTAGCCGATGTGCTCGAGGAACCGCCGGGAGAGGTCGATCATGCGCTCCTGGACGGACTCCGGGACCGTGTGCGCGGGGTAGTCGAGGCGCTCGAAGCTGGTCCCCTCCGCGTCCTTGTGCATGTCGAACACGCCGTGGACGGAGAACCGGCCGTGGCTCACGCAGCCCTCGGGGGCGGCCTGGATGCCGGTGACGAACTGCTCCGCGAGGCAGGTGTTCCCGCCCGCGCCGGCGAGCTCTGGCGGCAGGTCGACCATCCCGAGGACCTCGTTGAACGCGTCGCCGACCTGTTCGATCCCTTCGCGGATCTGCCGGACGGCGTCGGCGAAGTCCTCCTCGTTGCGCACCTCGAACCCGAGGTTCGAGGAGTGGGCCTTCACCGGCTTGACCCAGAACGGGAAGTCCACGTCGATGCCGGCCAGGGCGTCGTCGTCGAACGGGTCGAACGAGCTGAACGCGGGGACGCACTCCGGGATGGAGGCGGCCTGCTCGAGGCGGCTCCAGTACTTGTGCTCGCACTTGAGCACGCTCGACAGCGACGGGGCGGGGATGCCGCGCTCCGCGGCGAGGATGGGCCCGAGCACGCTCGTCGGGAAGTCCCAGTGGGCGATCACGGCGTCCACGCTTCCGTCGAACGCGTCGAGCACCGCCCGGGCCTCGGACAGGCGCGCCCCGAAGTCGATGTCCTGGTCGACCACGAGCCGGTCGTAGGAGAGCAGCGGATGGAACCGGTAGTTCTCCGCGCCGCGCACGGTGCCGAGCTCGCCGGCCTGGAAGTCGGTCAGGCCGAGGACGAAGACGTTCTTCACATCGGATCCTTCCTGTCGGGGAACGGCCCGCGGGGGGTGTGCGGCCGTTCCGACCGACCCAAACACGGCCCCGGGGGGCGGTCAAGGGCCGCCGCACGCCGCGGCAGGGCCGGGACGGGAGGGGAAGCAGGAGGCGCCGGAGGGGGACGACGGCGGCCGTCGGCGCGGAGGGGCGTGCACCGCGCGGTGGCCGCGCCGGGGCCCGTTACCCGGCGAGACCGTCCGGTTGGCGGGACCGGCCGGGCACGGGGATCCAGCCGGCGGCGCCGGCGAGCCCGACGAGCCCGGTGAGGACGAAGGCCCAGCCGTAGCCGGCCGCGTCGGCGAGGGCGCCGGCAATGACCGGGCCCAGGATCGCCCCGGTGTCCTGGGCCATCTGGAACGTCGCCAGGACCTTGCCGCCGTTGTTGCCGCGCCCGACGACGTCGGCGACCGCGGCCTGCTGGGCCGGGTTCATGAAGCCCGTCCCCGCACCGGCGATGATCGACAGGGCGATGAAGGCCGGGACGTTGTCCGTGAGTCCGAGGCCGGCCATGGCGAGGGAACCGACGGCCAGGCCGGCCATCACGGGCAGCTTGCGCCCGTGCCGGTCCGTGAAGTTCCCCGCCAGGGTGAGGGCCGCCGCGTTGCCGATGGCGAACAGGCCCAGGGACAGCCCGGCCAGCACGGCGCCCTGGGTGAACGCCTGCGCGGCGAACAGCGGCACCAGGGCGACGCGCACGCCGAAGTTCGACCAGCCGTTGGCGAAGCCCGACGCCAGCGCCGCGCGGTAGACGGGGGAGCGCAGCGCCTCGCCCAGCGGGACGGTCGCGCGGGTGTCCGGCTCGCGGCGCCGGCGGCCGCCGCGGACCCCGACTAGGGACCCGTAGACGATCGCCGCCGCCACGAGCAGGGCGCCGCCGTAGATGAAGAACGGGACCCGGTAGCCCAGCCCGGCCAGCAGGCCGCCCAGGACCGGGCCGGCGATGTTGCCGAGCAGGAACGCCCCGGCGTAGAGCCCGGAGATGCGGCCCCGGCTCTCCTCGGGCGCGAGCCGCGCGATCAGCGACATCGCCGAGACGGTGAACATGGTCGAGCCCAGCCCGCCCGCCGCCCGGAAGACGAGGAGCTGCACGTAGTCCGCCGCGAAGCCGCACAGGATGGTGGAGACGGCCACGATGAGCACCCCGCCGACGTACGTCGCGGGCTCGCCCCACCGGGTGGTGAGCCGGCCGGAGACGGGCGCGAAGGCCAGGCGCGCCAACGCGAACACGCTCACGATGAAGCTCGCGGCGGCGATGCCGACGTCGAAGCTGGCCGCGAACTGCGGCAGGACCGGCGCGATGAGCCCGAACCCGAGGGCGATGACGAACGCGGCCGCGATGAGGACGCGGATCTCGCGGGGGACCGGTGGGCGCGGCGCGGCGGCCGAACGGAGCAGTGGCATGTCGCTGGGAGTCTATCCGGGCCGGGGCGGCCGTTAGTCTAGGGGCGTGCCTACAGACCTGTTGATCCTGATCGCCGTCGTCGTCGTCGTGTTCGTGCTGCTGGGCATCGGGGCCGCGTTCCTGGTGCGCGGCCGGCGCACCCGGCCGGGGACCTACACGACCACCCGCGACCCCAACGACCCCGCCCCCGGGGGCGGCACGCTCCTCGGGGAGCGGCCCGCCGCCGAGGCGCCGCCCGCGCCCGGGGAACCCGGCGCCGCCGCGGAGGCCGAGGCCCCCGCGCCGACCGGGCCCGCCGTCGAGACGCCGGCGCCCGTCCTGGGCCGCCTGGGGCGCCTGCGCGCCCGGCTCGTCAAGTCCAACAACGCGCTGGGCAAGGGCCTGCTCGCCCTGCTCTCGCGCGACGACATCGACGAGGACGTCTGGGACGAGATCGAGGAGACGCTCCTGCTCGCGGACCTCGGGACCGAGCCCACCATGGAGCTCGTCGACCGCCTGCGCGAGCGGGTCAAGGTCGAGGGGCACCGCGACCCCGAGGCCGTGCGCTCCATGCTCCGCGAGGAGCTGCTCGCCCTGGTCGACCCCTCCATGGACCGCACCCTGAACGACGACCGCCACGACGGGCGGCCCAGCATCGTGATGGTCGTGGGGGTCAACGGCGTCGGCAAGACCACCACGATCGGCAAGGTGGCCCGCGTCCTGGTCGCCGAGGACAAGGACGTCCTGCTGGGGGCCGCCGACACCTTCCGCGCCGCCGCCGCCGAGCAGCTGGCCACGTGGGGCTCCCGCGTCGGCGTGCCCACCGTGAAGTCCGACGTCGACGGCGCCGACCCGGCCTCGGTCGCGTTCGAGGCCGTCAAGGCGGGCATCGAGCAGGAGGTCGACGTCGTGCTCATCGACACGGCCGGGCGCCTGCAGAACAAGGCCGGGCTCATGGACGAGCTCGGCAAGATCAAGCGCGTCGTCGAGAAGCAGGGCTCCGTCGACGAGGTCCTGCTGGTCCTCGACGCCACCACCGGCCAGAACGGGCTCAGCCAGGCGAAGGTCTTCTCCGAGGTCGTCAACGTCACGGGCATCGTCCTCACGAAGCTCGACGGGACGGCCAAGGGCGGCATCGTCGTCGCCATCCAGCGCCAGCTCGGCGTGCCCGTGAAGCTGGTCGGGCTCGGCGAGGGCCCCGACGACCTGGCGCCCTTCGACGCCGCGGAGTTCGTCGACGCGCTCCTCGACTGACCGCTCCGCACCTCGACGGCCACGGCGGGCCGGGACCCCAGGGTCCCGGCCCGCCGCCGTCGTTCCGGGACCCGGCGGGGCGCCCCGCCCCGCGGTCGCCCGCCGGCCCTGCTGCCGTAACGCGCCCGCAACATGCCCGCCGCGCGCCGTTAACGCCGCGGCCGGAACCGTAACCGGTACGCAACACCTGCGCGCGCCCCGCGAAACAGCGCCGCGACAGGCTGGGAGCAGCGGCGGGAGGGCCCCGCCGCAACGGACGGGAGGGGACGACATGGAGCTGTCGCCCAACGACGTGTGGGTCATGGTCAGCGCGGCGCTCGTGCTGCTCATGACCCCGGGCCTGGCCTTCTTCTACGGGGGCATGACGCGCGCCAAGAGCGTCTTGAACATGATGATGATGTGCTTCGCCGCCATCGGCGGCACCGCCGTGGTGTGGGTGCTGTGGGGCCACTCGATGGCCGGGGGCGGGGAAAGCGTCGCCGGGCTGTTCGGCAACCCGCTCACGCAGGCGGGCCTGGCCGGGACGATGGAGCCGGCCGGGCTGGTCTCCGCCGGCTTCGCCGGGACGTTCGCGATCATCACCGTCGCACTGATCGCCGGGGCGGTCGCCGACCGCGCCCGGTTCTCGGCGTGGATGGTGTTCGTGCCCGTCTGGGTCACCGTCGTCTACGCTCCGGTCGCGTTCTGGGTGTGGGGCGGCGGCCTGCTCTCCGCCGAGGGGGCGATCGGCAGCCGCGTGGGGGAGGCCATCGACTTCGCCGGCGGGACCGTGGTGCACATCAACGCCGGCGTCGCCGGCCTGGTCCTGGCGGTCGTCCTCGGGCGCCGCATCGGCTTCGGGAAGGACCCCGGCCAGCGCCCGCACAACATCCCGCTGACCATGCTGGGCGCGGCCCTGCTGTGGTTCGGCTGGTTCGGCTTCAACGGCGGCGCCGCCGCGGACGCCGCCCAGGCGGGGCTTATCTGGGTCAACACGCTCGCCGCCCCGGCCGCCGCGATGCTCGCCTGGATGGCGACCGAACGGCTGCGGGACGGGCACGCCACCTCCCTCGGCGCGGCCTCCGGCGTCGTCGCGGGCCTGGTGGCCATCACGCCGGCCTGTGCCGACGTCGCCCCGGTGGCGGCGATCGGGATCGGCATCGTCGCGGGCGTGGCCTCCGCGCTCGCCGTCGGCCTGAAGTACCGGTGGGGCTACGACGACTCGCTCGACGTCGTCGGCGTCCACCTGGTCTCCGGCCTTGTCGGCACGCTCGCGCTCGGGTTCGTCGCCCTGCCCTCGGCGGACACCGCCGGCGGCCTGCTCTACGGCGGCGGGGCCGGCCAGCTGGTCGCGCAGTCGGTCGCCGTCGCGGTGTCGGTCGCGTACACGGCGCTCGCGACGACGGCGATCGCCGCCGCCCTGCACGCCACCCTCGGCTTCCGGATCGGCGCCGAGGACGAGCGCGCCGGCATCGACCTGTCGGAGCACGCCGAGACCGGCTACGAGTTCGGCGGACTCGGCACCACGGGGACGTTCGTCCCGCACCCGGCCACCAGCGGACACCTGGCCGCCCGTGCCGAGGGGGCGGCGGCATGAGGCTCGTGACCGCCATCGTCCGGCCGGACAAGCTGGACGCCGTGCGCGGCGCACTCGAGGACTACGGCGTCCAGGGCCTCACCGTCAGCCAGGCCAGCGGCTACGGGCGGCAGCGCGGGCACACGGAGGTCTACCGCGGGGCCGGGTACACGGTGGACCTGCTGCCCAAGGTCCGCATCGAGGTGCTGGTGGCCAACGAGTGGGCGAGCGACGTCGTCGAGGTCCTCGTCGCGGCGGCCAACACGGGCCGCGCCGGAGACGGCAAGGTCTGGACCACCGCCGTCGAGGAGGTGGTGCGGGTGCGCACCGGGGAGCGGGCGGAGGCCGCGCTCTAGCCGGGACGGCAGCGGGCGCCGCGCCGGGTCCGGAGGGGCCAGGGCGCGGCGCCGCCCGTCTCCGGGAGGGGCGCCCCGGGCGGGCCGCCCGCCGCGTCGGGCGCCCTGTCCGGGCGTCCCGTGCGGGCGCGTTCCAGCGCTCTACCCGCCGTGCGGGGGCGGGTATAGCATGGCCGCCTCACCCTTGGTCAGCAGGCGTCCCGGGTCCCGCGGCGGCCATCCGGGGGGATGGCCGAACCGGTGGGCGGCAGCGAACCCCGCCCCGGCGCGGGCCCCTTCCCTCCCCACCCGCGGTCTCGACCGGTCCCCCCTAGGACGGCGATTGCCATGCAGACACAACCACGAACGCGTCGGGGGGCCCTGGCGGCCCTGGCCGCCGCGGCCTTCACCCTCGTTGCCGCCGGCTCCGGCGTGGCCGCGGGCCCGCCCGGCCCGGGCGAACCCATCGACGACCCGATCCCCGGACACATCGCCGACGGCGCCATCCAGCTGGAGTTGGAGACCCTGGCCGAAGGCGACGGACTCACCGCCCCGAACTGGGGAACCTTCGCCCCGGGCCACCCGGAGGTCCTGTTCGTCGTCGACCAAGACGGGCCCCTCTGGGCCGTCCACACGGAGACGGGCGCCAAGAACCGGGTCCTGGACACCGGGGCGCTGCTCGTTCCGCTGATCCTGGACGCGGACGAACGCGGGTTCCTCGGCGCGGCGTTCCATCCGGACTTCGCAGCCAACGGCCTGCTGTACACGATGACCTCGGAACCGATCCCGGGGACGGCCTCCACGCCGGACCAGCAGCCGAACCACCTGGCCACCGTGCGCGAATGGGCGGTGCCGGACCCCGGCGCGGACCCCCTCGGCCGTGCGGCCCTGACCCCGGCCAACGCCACCAGCAGGACCGTGCTCACCATCGAGGAGCCGCAGTTCAACCACAACGGCGGTGCCCTGTTCTTCGGGTCCACGGAGGCAGACCGCCGCCTGCTCTACGTCACGTCGGGCGACGGCGGCTGCGCCGACGACCAGCACGGGCAGCTCGGCCTCGCGGGGGAGGGGCCGTGCATCAGCCACGAGGGCGCGGGCAACGCGCAGGACCCGGCGAGCCCGCTGGGCAAGATCCTACGCCTGGACCCGGCCGCCGGCGGCGCGCCGGAGGTCTTCGCCCTCGGATTCCGGAACCCGTTCCGGGCCTCCTCCGACCGGGCCGACCTCGGCGGCACCGGCCTTGTTTGGACGGCGGACGTGGGGCAGAACCAGCTCGAGGAGGTCAACGCCCGCATCCGGCAGGGCGGGAACTACGGGTGGCGCGTGAAGGAGGGCACGTTCCTGTTCGACCCGGGCGGGACCGACCTGATGGGCTTCGCCTCCGACGGGTTCGTCTTCGCCGACGCGCCCGGTTCGCCGCCCGGCCTGGCCGACCCCATCGCCCAGTACGACCACGACGAGGGGGTCGCCACCATCGGCGGCTTCGTCTACCGCGGCTCCAGCCTCCCGGAGCTGCACGGGACCTACGTCTTCGGCGACTACTCGGACGGTTTCAACTCCGGCAACGGGCGCGTCCTGTACGTCGACGAGTCCGACCGCGCCGACCCCCAGCGGCGCACGCCGAAGGTGTTCAACCTCGTCAACGGCCACCTCAACGTGTTCGTCCTCGGCTTCGGCGAGGACGCCCGCGGCGAGCTGTACGTGCTGGCCAACGGCACCGGCGGCCCGGACCAGGAGCAGGGCGTGGTCATGCGGCTCGTGCGGGAGTGCGCCGCCGGGGCCGACTGCCGCGACTGACCCGGGCGCGGCCCGGGACCGGACCCGCGGGCCCCGGACCGCGTTCAGGGGGCGGACGCCGGCGGCGCCGGGACGCCGCCGTCCTCCGCGCCCGGGTTGGTCGGCCAGCCGGTGGGCCCCGCGGAGCCGGCCGCGTACTCCTCGAGCGGCACGTCCCCGCGGCCCCAGGCCTCGAGCACGGGCTCGACGATCCGCCAGCATTCCTCGGCGGTGTCGCCGCGCACCGACAGGGTCGCGTCGCCGTGGAGGACGCCGAGCAGTACCTCGCCGTAGGGGAGCAGGTCGGGGGAGTTCAGCTCCGCCGACAGGTCGATGCGGTCCAGGTGGAAGAGGTCGCCCGGCCCGTTGACGTCGAGCTCCAGGTCCAGCGTGTCGGGCCCGAACCCGATGCGCAGGCGCGTCGGCGTGTCGCACCCCGTGAACCCTCCGGGCAGGTGCGGGACCCGCTTGAACGTCACGACCGCCTCCTTGCGGGCCGTGCCGAGGGCCTTGCCCGAGCGCAGCAGGAACGGCACGCCGGCCCACCGCGAGTTGTTCACCCGCAGCTCGATCTCCGCGAGGGTTTCCGTCCCGCGCGCGGCGTCGACGCCCGGCTCGGCCGCGTAGTCCGGGACGTCCCGCCCCCGGCTCGTGCCTGCCGTGTAGCGCGCGCGGCGGGAGCAGGCCGCGGCGTCCCCGGCCGGGGCGGTGGCGCGCAGGACGGAGCCGATGTGGTCGCGCAGGTCGCGCTCGCCGAGCGTGGCCGGCGGATTGAGCGTGAGCAGGGCCAGGATCTGCAGCAGGTGCGACTGGATCATGTCCCGCAGGGCTCCGGCGCCGTCGTAGTAGCCGGCCCGCGACTCCAGGGCGAGGTCCTCGTCGTAGACGATCTCGACCTTCTCCACGTGCTCGCTGGACAGCAGCGGCTCGAACAGCCGGTTGGCGAAGCGCAGCCCGAGGATGTTGAAGACGGTGGCCTTGCCGCGGAAGTGGTCCACGCGGTGGATCCGCTCCTCGGGGAGCAGCCGCGTCAGCAGCGCGTTCAGGGCCGCCGCGGAGTCCCGGCCCGACCCGAAAGGCTTCTCCAGCACGAAGCGCGTCCCCTCGGGGACGTCCTCCGGGGCGAGCGCGCCGCAGGCCGCCTCCGTGACGGACGGCGGCAGCGCGAAGTACACGGCGACCGGCCCCTCGACGCGGCCCAGCAGGCCCGCCAGGGCGCCCGGCTCCGCGACGTCCAGCGACTCGTAGCGCGTGGACGCGGAGGTCGCGTCCAGGTCGCGGGCCCCGGACCCCGTGGCCGCGCCCCGGGCGTCCGCGAACGCGTCCGCGACCCGGGCGGACCAGTCCTCCCCGGTGAAGCCGGGGCCGCCCACGCCGGCCAGGGCGAGCCCGGGGGCCCTGCCGGTGGCCAGGAGCCGGGCCAGCCCGGGCAGCAGGAGGCGGCCGGTGAGGTCGCCCGAGGCTCCGAGGATCAGCAGGGTCCTGACGGTGGCATCCGAGTCGCGGTTCACGTCCCCACCCTGCCACGGGCGCGCGGCCGTGTCTGCCCCGCCTTGCTAGGCTGGAGGGGAAACAGACCGGCGGGCCGCGCGCCCGCGCCAGCCCCATCGCGAAAGAAGCACCCGGCCCGTGTTCAACTCCCTCTCCGACCGCCTCACAGCCACCTTCCGCAACCTGCGCGGGAAGGGCCGCCTGTCCGAGGCGGACGTCGACGGCACCGTCCGCGAGATCCGCCGCGCCCTGCTGGACGCCGACGTCGCGGTCCCCGTGGTGCGCGAGTTCGCCGGCCACATCAAGGAGCGCGCGCTCGGCTCCGAGGTGTCCGAGGCGCTCAACCCGGGACAGCAGGTCGTCAAGATCGTCAACGAGGAGCTCGTCGCGATCCTCGGCGGCGAGACCCGGCGCCTGAACCTGGCCAAGTACCCGCCGACCGTCATCATGCTCGCGGGCCTGCAGGGCGCGGGCAAGACGACCCTCGCCGGCAAGCTGGCCAAGCACCTCAAGGCCCAGGGCCACCGGCCGCTGCTCGTCGCGTGCGACCTCCAGCGCCCCAACGCCGTCAAGCAGCTGCAGATCAACGGAGACCGCGCCGGCGTCCCCGTCTACGCGCCGCACCCGGGCGTCTCCAGCGAGTTCGAGGCGCCGAGCGGGGACCCCGTCGTCGTCGCCCGCAACGGCGTCTCCGAGGGTCGGCAGAAGCAGCACGACATCGTCATCATCGACACCGCCGGCCGCCTCGGCGTGGATGCGGAGATGATGCAGCAGGCGGCGGACATCCGCGCGGCGGTCAACCCGCAGGAGGTCCTGTTCGTCATCGACGCGATGATCGGTCAGGACGCCGTCGCCACGGCCCAGGCCTTCCAGGAGGGCGTCGACTTCACCGGCGTCGTCCTGTCCAAGCTCGACGGCGACGCGCGCGGCGGCGCCGCGCTCTCCGTCGCCTCCGTGACCGGAAAGCCGGTCATGTACGCGTCCACGGGCGAGGGCCTGGACGACTTCGAGGTCTTCCACCCGGACCGCATGGCCAGCCGCATCCTCGACATGGGCGACATCCTCACGCTCATCGAGCAGGCGGAGCGCACCTGGGACAAGGGCGAGGCCGAGCGGATGGCGAAGAAGTTCGCCGACCGCGAGGACTTCACGTTCGAGGACTTCCTCGCCCAGATGCAGCAGATCAAGAAGATGGGCTCGATGAAGAAGCTGCTGGGCATGATGCCCGGGGCCCAGGTCTCCCGGCAGCAGCTCGAGCAGTTCGACGAGCGCCAGATCGACCGCATCGAGGCCATGGTGCGCTCCATGACCCCGCACGAGCGGGTCGCGCCCAAGATCATCAACGGCTCGCGCCGGGCCCGCATCGCGAAGGGTTCGGGCGTGGCGGTCTCCGAGGTCAACCAGCTGCTCGAGCGCTTCGGCGAGGCGCAGAAGATGATGAAGCGCATGGCCGCCGGCGGGGGGATGCCCGGGATGCCCGGCGGTGCCGGCCGGGGCAAGAAGGGCGCCAAGGGCGGCGGCGGCAAGAAGAAGCAGCAGAAGTACGGCAATCCCGCCAAGGCGGCGCAGGCGGCCAAGGACGCCCAAGAGCGGAAGGCCGCCGCCCCGGCCGGTTCGGCCTTCGGGCAGGGTGCCCCGCAGGACTTCGACCCCTCGAGCCTGAACCTCCCCGCGGGGTTCGACAAGTTCCTCGGCAAGTAGCGGGGCCCCGTGCACGGACTGGAGGGCTTCCTCGGCGCGCGCTCGAGGCACCGCGTCCACGCCGCGGCCCTGCTGCGGCGCCGCGACGGCGCGGTGCTCGCGGTGCGCTCCGGCGGGGGCGGCTGGGGGCTGCCCGGCGGGTTCGTCAGGGCCGCGGCGACGCCGCGCCAGGCGGCGGCGGAGGCCCTCAGGCGGCTGGCGCTGGACCCGGCCCTCGGCCGGCTGGCGGCGCAGGACTTCCGGGCGGGCGACGACGGCGGCACCGAGCACCGCGTCTATGACGCGGGCACGTGGGACGCCGACACCGACGGGTTCACGGCCGACGGCGGCCGCCTCAGCGCGCGCTTCCTGCCGCCCGCGGCGGTGGCCGACGGCGACCCGCTCGTCGCGGCGGCCCTCCGCGCCATCGAGCTCGGCACGGTCGCCGAGTTGGAGGACGGCGAGGAGGCCTCGGCGGCGGCGCCCGGCGCGCCCGCGCCCGCGATGATGCCCGACCTGGCGGGGCTCCGGGGCGCCGTGGGGGAGCCGGCGGCGGGTCGGCCGGTGCGTCCCGCCACATATTCATTGTAGTTTCAACTGATTGGTGGCATGCTGGAGGGGTCCCCTCCCGGAAAGGCCCCACCATGAGCACGCCAGCACCCACCCGCCACGCCGACGACCTCCTGCCCGCCGACCTGTCCATGGGCACCGTGATGCTCAAGGTCCGCGATCTGGCGGGGATGACCGACTACTACACCGGTGCGCTGGGCCTGTCGGTGCTGTCCGAGGGCGACGGTGGCGTGCTCCTCGGCCGGGCCGGGGTCCCGGCCGTCCACTTGGCCCCCGGTCGCGGCCTCGAGCTGCCCGGGCGCGGCGAGGCCGGCCTGTTCCACACGGCCCTGCTGTTCCGGGACCGGGCCGCGCTGGCAGCGACCGTGTTCAGCGCCGCGCGCCACGACGGCACCCTGTTCGCCGGCAGCTCCGACCACCTGGTCTCGGAGGCGTTCTACTTCACCGATCCCGAGGGCAACGGCATCGAGCTGTACTGGGACCGCCCGCGCGAGTCCTGGGCCTGGGACGGCGACCGCGTCCGGATGGCCACGCTCGCCCTCGACCCCAACGACTACCTCCGCCGACACCTGACCGAGGACGCGGTGGCCGGCCAGGGCGCAGCGCCCGCGGCCGTCGGCCACGTGCACCTGCAGGTCGGCGACACGGCCGCCGCGGCCGCGTTCTACGTCGACACGCTGGGCTTCGAGCGCACCGCGGAGATGGCGGGGCAGGCGCTGTTCGTCTCCGCCGGCGGCTACCACCACCACATGGCCATGAACGTGTGGAACAGCCGGGGTGCGGGGCCCCGCCGGGACACGCTCGGGCTGGGCGAGGTGTTGATCACCGTCCCCACCGAGGACGCCGTCGGCGCCCTGGCGGAGCGGCTCGACCACGCCGGGGTCGACCGCCACCACACCGGCCGGGAGCTCGTGGCCCACGACCCGTGGAACAACCGGCTGCGCATCGCCGTCGGATAGGCGGCTCCCGGCCTCCGGCGGGCCGCGCCGTCGCCCGCGGCGCCGCCCCGGAGGCGTGTCCGCGCGGTGGTTCGCGCGGACGCTTCCCCGTCTGGCATAATGGCCGGGTACCGCCCGCGTCCGGACCCTCTCTCCGTGCGTGGACGCGTCCACCAGGACCCCCGGAGTACGGCCCTCCCCACGGGAGCGGAAAGGGCGGGTTCGCCCCAGTTCAAGAACCAGGAGTGACCACACCAGTGGCCGTTAAGATTCGACTGAAGCGCTTCGGCAAGATGCGCGCCCCGTACTACCGCATTGTCGTCATGGACTCCCGCTCCAAGCGAGACGGGCGTGCCATCGAGGAGATCGGCAAGTACCACCCGACGGAGGAGCCCTCGTTCATCGAGGTCGACTCCGACCGCGCCCAGTACTGGCTCGGCGTCGGCGCCCAGCCGACCGAGCAGGTCGCCGCGATCCTCAAGATCACCGGCGACTGGCAGAAGTTCAAGGGCATCGAGGGCCAGGAGGGCACCCTGAAGACCAAGGGTGCCAAGGAAGCCTACGTCGCCCCGGAGAAGGAGTCCGTGATCCTGCCGGAGGCCATCACGCCGAAGGCCGAGAAGGCCGCCCCGGCCGAGGACGAGGCCCCCGCCGAGAGCACCGAGGCCGAGTAGCGTGTTGGCCGAGGCACTGGAGCACCTGGTCCGGGGAATCGTGGATTCCCCGCAGGACGTCGTCGTCGCCCACAAGGGTGGACGCCGCGGCGACGTGCTCGAGGTCCGGGTCCACCCGGACGACCTCGGCCGCGTCATCGGACGCCAGGGCCGGACCGCCAAGGCGCTGCGCACTGTCGTGGCCGCCCTGGCGGACGGCGAGCAAGTCCGGGTCGACGTCGTCGACACCGACCGCCGCCGCTAACCGCCGGCTCCGGTGGCCCCGCACCCACGGGTGCGGGGCCACCGCCGTTAACAGCCCGCCCGCCGCCCGCGGGGCCAGTAGGATCGGGGTCGAACGCACCCCGGAAGGAGAACGCATGCGCGTCCAGGTCGCCCGCATCGGCAAGCCCCACGGCATCCGTGGCGAGGTCACCGTCCAGGTCCTCACGGACGACCCCGCGGAGCGCTTCGCGCCCGGCGAGCGCTTCGAGGTCGAGCCGGCCGGCTCCGGCCCCCTGACCGTCGCCGGGGCACGCTGGAACAAGGACATCCTGCTGCTGGCCTTCGAGGAGGTCGCCGACCGCACGGCCGCCGAGGCACTGCGCGGCGCCCGGCTGTTCGCCGAGTCCGTGGAGGACGCGGAGGACGACGACGCCTGGTACGAGCACGAGCTCCAGGGCCTGCAGGTGCGCGTGGGGGAGCAGGCCATCGGCACCGTCACCGCGCTGCGGACCGGCGCCGCCCAGGACCTGCTCGTCATCGAGGACCGGGACGGGGGAGAGGTGCTGGTTCCGTTCGTCGCCGAGCTGGTCCCGGAGATCGATGTCGACGCCGGCTACCTGGTCCTTGACCCGCCCCCCGGGCTGCTCGAGCTCAACCGCGCGGAGGACGGCCGGTAGCGTGCGCATCGACGTCGTCAGCATCTTCCCCGAATACCTCGCAGCGCTGGACCTTTCGCTCATCGGCAAGGCCCGCCGCGACGGACTGCTGGACCTGCGGGTCACCGACCTGCGCGACCACACCCACGACCGCCACCGCACGGTCGACGACACCCCCTACGGCGGCGGCGCCGGCATGGTCATGAAGCCGCAGCCCTGGGCCGAGGCGCTCGGGGCCATCGCGGACGCGTCGCCCGCCGCGGGCCGGCCGGTGCTCGTCGTGCCATCGCCGGCGGGTGCCGTGTTCGACCAGGCCATGGCCCACGAGTTCGCGGGGCTCGACCACCTCGCCTTCGCCTGCGGCCGCTACGAGGGCATCGACGAGCGCGTCCTGGATTGGGCGGGCGAGCGCTTCGAGGTGCGCCCCGTCAGCCTCGGCGACTACGTCCTCAACGGCGGCGAGGTCGCGGTGCTGGCCATGGTCGAGGCGACCGCGCGGCTGCTGCCCGGCGTCATCGGCAACCCGCACTCCCTCGTCGAGGAGTCCCACTCCGACGGCCTGCTCGAGTACCCCGTCTACACCAAGCCCGCCGTCTGGTGCGGCCGGGCCGTGCCCGAGGTCCTGCTCGGCGGCCACCACGGGCTCGTCGCCAGGGCCCGGCGCGACTGGCAGCTCGAGCGGACCGCCGAGCGCCGCCCCGACCTCGTCCTGGCCCTGGATCCGGCGACGCTCGACGCGGCGGACCGAACGACGCTCGCGCGCTGCGGGTTCACCGTCGGCGACACCGCCGTCGTCCGCTCCGCGTAGGCCCGCGCCGGCGGCGGGATTGGTCCGCCGCCGCGCCGCTGTGGCAGAATGGGGGATTGCGTCCGCCGGGCCGCCTCCTGCCGCAGGGGGAGGCCGTCAACGGCCGGACCGCCGGCATCCGGGCACCGGAAGCCGGTACCTTCGCTTCGGTCCCGCAGCCCCGCGACAGCGGGCTGTGGGCCGCGTCCACGGTGGGCGACCTGCGGCACCCACCCAGGGAGTAGACCATGAACATCCTCGATTCCGTCAACGCCGCGTCGCTGCGCGACGACGTCCCGGCCTTCCGACCCGGCGACACCCTGAAGGTGCACGTCAACATCATCGAAGGCAAGAACACCCGCGTCCAGGTCTTCCAGGGCTTCGTCCTGGGCCGCCAGGGCGCCGGCGTCGGCGAGACGTTCACCGTCCGCAAGGTCTCCTTCGGCGTCGGCGTGGAGCGCACCTTCCCGGTGCACTCGCCGATCATCGAGAAGATCGAGGTCGTCGCCCGCGGCGACGTCCGCCGCGCCAAGCTCTACTACATGCGCGACCGCCACGGTAAGGCGGCGCGCATCAAGGAGAAGCGCGAGTTCGGTCCCGCCAAGTAGGCGGACCCGGGGTGGCATCCGACGATGCCGCGGCCCCGGACCGGAACACCGCCGGCCCCCGCGACACCGCGGGCGACCGCGACAGGCGCCGGCCCCAGCCACGGGGCCGGCGCCTCGTCGTTGGCGCCGTGGTGGCGGCGGGCCTGCTCGTGCTGGTGGTCCGGGCCACGGCCGTGGACTTCTTCTCCGTCGCCAGCGGCTCCATGGAACCGACCCTCGCGATCGGGGACGGGCTGCTGGTGGACCGCACCGCCGCGGACGACGTCCGTCGCGGCGACGTGGTCGTGCTCGACGGGCGCGGCTCGTTCCTGGCCTACGGCGGCGACGGGCCCCTCGACGGGCTCCTGCGCGCCCTTCACCTGGCCGGGCGGGACACGCTCTACGTCAAGCGGGTGATCGCCACCGGCGGGGACCGCCTAAGCTGTTGTGACGGCGAGGGCCGGCTCCTGCTCAACGGGCAACCGCTCGAGGAGCCCTATCTCCACCCGGACGGCCCACCCAGCGAACAGGAGTTCAGCGTGCACGTACCCGAGGGCAGGCTTTGGGTCATGGGAGACCACCGGTCCATCTCGACGGACTCCCGGGCCCTCCTCGGGGCCCCCGGCGGGGGAATGGTCCCGGCCGAGCGCATCGTGGGGCGCGTCGACGCCGTCGTCTGGCCGCCCTCCCGCACGCACTCCGTCCAGGGGGCCCCGCGGTGACCGGGGGGTCGGCCGGCGCGCAGGCCGGGCCCCAGCGCTCCCGCGCGTGGGGTTGGCTGCGCGAGGTGCTCGTCGTCGTCGGCATCGCGCTGCTCTTGTCCTTCCTGATCAAGACGTTCCTGTTCCGGGCGTTCTACATCCCGTCCGGATCGATGGAGCCCACCCTGGAGATCAACGACCGGATCTTCGTCAACCTCATGGAGCCCGGGCCGTTCGCCCTCGAGCGCGGCGACGTCGTGGTCTTCCGGGACGAACTCGACTGGCTCGGGCCCGTGCCCGAGGAGGAGACCGGCCCCGTGCGCGAGGCCCTCGCCTTCGTGGGACTGCTGCCCGAACAGGGACAGCAACACCTGGTCAAGCGCGTCATCGGCCTGCCCGGGGACACCGTCGTCTGCTGCGACGGCTCGGGCCGCATCACCGTCAACGGCACCCCGATCGAGGAACCCTACCTCTGGCCGGGCGCGGCGCCCTCGGACCTCGAGTTCCGCACCACGGTCCCGGACGGGAAGCTGTGGGTCATGGGCGACCACCGGAACGCGTCGGCCGACTCGCGGTTCCACCGCGACACCCAGGGCGGGTTCGTCGACATCGGCGCCGTCGAGGGAACCGTCGCCGTGATCGCGTGGCCGCCGTCCCGGATGGGCTGGGTCGACGGCCACCACGAGGCCTTCGACGACGTGCCCGGCCTGGCCGCGACGGGCGGGGCCTAGCCGTGGCTGCCCGCTCCACGGCGGCCCGGCCGGCCGCCGCCGCGCCGGCGGCCCGGTCCGGAGGCGCACCGGGAACCCGTTCCGGGGGCAAGCGCCGCGGGGCGGCGGGCGCCGGAACGGCCCGTCTGGTCCCCCCGGCGGCGACGCTGCGCCACGAACTCGGCCTGGCCCAGGCCGGGCACCGGCTCGTCGGCGGGTGCGACGAGGTGGGCCGTGGTGCCCTGGCCGGCCCCGTCACTGTCGGCCTCGTCGTCGTCGACCCGGCCGCCTCCGGGCCGCTGGAGGGCGTACGCGACAGCAAGCTGCTGCCCGCCGCGGAGCGGGAACGGCTGGAGCCGCTGATCCGCGCTTGGGCCCTGGCCTGGGGCGTGGGACACGCCGAGGCCGACGAGATCGACCGCTTCGGGCTGGTGGCCGCGCTGCGCCTGGCGGGGCTGCGGGCCCACGCCGCCCTCGCCCCGGACCTCAGGCCCCAGGCCGTCCTGTTGGACGGAAACCTGGACTGGCTCGCGCCCCCCGCCCAGGAGCCGCTGGACGCCCCGGCCTGGCCGGCCGCGGTGGCGGCGCCCGTGCACCTGCGCGTGAAGGCCGACCTGGAGTGCCTCAGCGTGGCCGCGGCGAGCGTGCTGGCGAAGGTGGAACGCGACCGCCTGATGGCCGGGCACCACGAGCGGTTCCCCCAGTTCGGCTGGGACACGAACAAGGGGTACGGGACGGCGGTGCACCGCGCGGCCCTGCGCGAGCACGGACCGACCGCGCTCCACCGCCGCAGCTGGCGCCTCGACGCCGGCGCTGCGGCAGAATAGAACCCGATCAGGAGGAGACGATGAGCGCCGAAGACCTCGAGAACTACGAGACGGACATGGAGCTGCAGCTCTACCGGGAGTACCGGGACGTCGTGAACCTGTTCAGCTACGTCGTGGAGACGGAGCGGCGGTTCTACCTGGCCAACGACGTCGACATCCAGGCGCGGTCCGCGGACGGGGAGATCTACTTCGACGTGCGCCTGCACGATGCGTGGGTGTGGGACGTCTACCGGACGGCCCGGTTCGTCAAGAACGTCCGCGTCATCACGTTCAAGGACGTCAACGTCGAGGAGCTCTCCAAGAGCGACGACCTGACCATCCCGAAGGAGGGGCTGGGCAACTAGCCAGCTTCCGGCCACCGGACCTCCACAGGCGGCCCCGCATGGTCCCCCGTCCACACTCCGCCGCCGCGGCCCCCGCCGCGTCCCGGCCCCGGCGACACTGGTCGCGGAGGTGGTGGCGATGGGACGCAACCAAGAGCTGGGCCGGTACGGCGAGGAGCTTGCCGCGCGGTACCTGGCGGACCAGGGCATGGAGCTCCTGGACCGCAATTGGCGGTGCGGGGCAGGGGAACTCGACATCGTGGCCCAGGACGGGCCGCACATCGTGTGCGTCGAAGTCAAGACCCGCACCGGGGAGGGCTATGGGCACCCCGCGGAGGCGGTCGCCGGCCAGAAGCTGAGGCGGCAGTACATCCTGGCCGCCGAGTGGTGCGCCAGCAACGGCAGGCGCTTCCGCGACGTGCGCATCGACGTCGTCGCGATCGTCCTGCGCGCCGGTGGCCCCAGCATCGAGCACTACCGGGCGGTCGTCCAGTGAGCCTCGGCCGGACCGCGACCGTCGCCCTCGTCGGGCTCGAGGGCCACGTGGTCGACGTCGAGGCCGACCTCGGGGGAGGGCTGCCCGGGTTCGTGCTGCTCGGGCTGCCGGACGCCTCGCTGGCCGAGTCGCGCGACCGGATCCGCGCCGCCGCCCGCAACGCCGGCGTCCCCTTGGCGCCGCGCCGCCTGACCGTCAACCTCGTGCCGGCCTCCCTGCCCAAGCGGGGCTCGTCCTTCGACCTGGCGATTGTCCTGGCCGCCGTGGCCGCCGCCGGGGACGCCCGGCCGCCCGCCCGGACGATCCATTTGGCCGAGCTCGGCCTCGACGGGAGCCTGCGCCCCGTCGCGGGGGTCCTGCCGGCGGTCATGGCGGCCGTGCGCGCCGGGCGCACCGACATCGTCGTCGCCGAGCCCAACCGCCGCGAGGCCGAACTGGTCCCCGGGGCGCGCGTCGCCGGCTTCCGGCACCTCGCCGAGGTGCTGGAGGCCTACGGCGCAGACCCCCGGGCCCTGCGGATGCCGCTTCCGGGGGCCACACCCACGGACCCGGACCCGGCGCCGGCGGAGGGTGGCCCGGCCGGGCCCGCAGCGGGCCTTCCCGACCTGCGCGACGTCGCCGGGCAGGCGGAGGCCCGCTACGCACTCGAGGTCGCCGCGGCCGGCGGGCACCACCTGCTCATGGTCGGGCCCCCGGGGGCCGGCAAGACCATGCTCGCGGAGCGCCTGCCCTCGATCCTTCCCGAGCTGAGCGACTTCGAGGCCCTCGAGGCCACGGCGGTCCGGTCGCTGGCGGGCGGCGGGGCCGTGACGTCGCTGGTCCGGCGCCCGCCGTTCGAGAGCCCCCATCACAGCGCCAGCATGGTCGCGCTCATCGGCGGCGGCAGCGGGCTGCCCCGGCCAGGTGCCGTCTCCCGGGCCCACCGCGGCGTCCTCTTCCTCGACGAGGCCCCGGAATTCGCGGCGCAGGCCTTGGACAGCCTGCGCCAGCCGCTGGAGTCCGGCGTGCTGACGATCCACCGCGCGGCCGGGGCAGCGACGTATCCGTCCCGCTTCCAACTGGTCCTGGCCGCCAACCCCTGCCCCTGCGGCCGGTCGACCGGCAAGGGGCTCGAATGCACGTGCACGCCCCTGCAGCGCCGAAGGTACTTCAGCCGACTGAGTGGGCCCCTGCTGGACCGCGTCGACCTGCAGCTGCAGGTCGGACAGACCCCGGCGGCCGACCTGCTCGGGGCTGGGCCGGCCGAGCCCAGTGCGGCCGTCGCGGCGCGCGTCGCCGAAGCGCGGCGCGCACAGGCCACCCGTCTGCGGCCCCTGGGCATCGGCCGCAACGCCGACGTGCCGGGGCCGCTCCTCCGTGGTTCCCTCGCGCCGCCCCGCGCGGCCGCACGGCTGCTCGACCGGCTCGTGGACCGGGGCGTGCTCACGGCCCGGGGCTACGATCGCGTCCTGCGCACCTCGTGGTCCGTGTGCGACCTGCGCGGGGCCGGGGTTCCGGGGGCCGAGGACATCGAGGTGGCGTGGCAGTTGCGGCGCCTGGGGAAAGGGGACGCGCGATGAACGGCAGCGGTGCGACGGGAGGAGGCGCGGCGACGCGAAGGGCGCGGGCCGCGCTGTCGCGGATCATGGAGCCCGGGGACCTCACGGGCCTGGCCCTCGTCGCCGTCGCGGGGCCCGTCGCGGCCCATCGGCTCGTCGCCACGCACCGGGGCCGCGCGCCGGCCACGGAGCAGCAGGGCGTGGCCGAGCTCCTGGGCGGGGGAAACCGCGCCGAGCAGCAGCTCGACGCGGGCCTGGAGCGCTGGCGGCCCCGGCTCCACGACAGCGACCCGGACCGCGACCTGGGCCTGCTCACCCGCCTCGGCGGTGGGTTGGTGGTGCCCGAGGACCCGGAATGGCCCACGCAGCTGGGGGATCTGGGCCTCGCGCAGCCCCTGTGCCTCTGGTGGCGGGGCGCGCACGCGCCCGGGTCGCTGCCTCCGCCCGCCGGGCTCCTGGCCGTGGTCGGCAGCCGGGACGCGACGGAATACGGGAGGCACGTGACCGCCGACCTGTGCGGGACGCTCTCCCGGGAGGGGATCGTGGTTGTCTCGGGCGGGGCGTACGGCATCGACGCCCGCGCCCACGAGGCCGCACTCGCCTCGTGGGGCGGGGCCGGTCCGTCCACGGTCGCGGTCATGGCCGGGGGGTTGGACCGGTTCTATCCGGCAGGCAACGACCAGCTGCTGCGCCACGTCGCCGAGCGGGGCACCCTGCTCGCGGAAGTGGCCCCCGGCACGGCCCCCACGCGGTGGCGCTTCCTGCAGCGGAACAGGATGATCGCCGCGCTCTGTGGCGCCAGCGTCGTCGTCGAGGCCCGGTGGCGGTCCGGCGCGCTCAGCACGGCGCGGCGGGCCGCGGAGATCGGCAGGGAGGTCGGGGCGTTCCCCGGCTCCGTCCACTCGCCGAACTCGGCCGGCTGCCACCGCCTGGTCCGGGAGGGCGCCGCGACCCTGGTCACCGACGGCACCGAGGTGCTCGAGCTCTTGGGGGACTCGCCGGCCACTCCCGCCCTGGACGCGGAAGCGGCCCGGGACGCGGCCGCGGCCCGGAGCCACGACGGTCTCGACATCCAGGACCTCCTCCTGCTCGACGCGCTGCCCCTGAAGGCGTACAGCACGCCCGACAAGCTGGCCATCGTGGCGGGTCTGGGAATGGGCGCCGTCCTGGGCGGACTGTCCCGGCTCGAGGCCCGGGGACTGGCCGTCCGGTCCGCCGCCGGCTGGCGTCGGGGGCACCCGGACGCGTGAGGTCCCGCCGGACGCGTACCGCCCCGATGCCGCGTTCCCGGTCGGCTCCCGGCGTGGCCACTTGGCCCTCCGGCCCAACCGCGCCAGAGTGGAGCGGTGAACAGCACACCGGAGCCGCGCGACGCGCGGGACGGACGCGGTTGGGACGCCGCGGTCGCGGGATTCGAGCGCCACCTGTCCCTGGAACGCGGACTCGGCGCGCACACCGTGCGGGCCTACCGCGGGGACCTCGAGCGGCTGGCGGAACACGCGCGGGCCGCCGGGGCAGGCACCCCGGGGGACGTGGACCTCGTGGTGCTGCGGGGCTGGCTGGGCGCCCAGCGCGACGCCGGCCTGTCGCGGGCGACGCTGGCCCGCCGCGCCGCGTCGGCCAGGACGTTCCTGGCCTGGGCCAGGCGGGAAGGCCTGGTGCAGACCGACCCCTCGCAGCGGCTGCAGGCGCCGAAGGCCCGCCGATCCCTCCCGCCCGTCCTCCACGCGTCCCAGATGCAGCGGCTCCTCGACGGGCCCGGCCCGGGCGGCAACGACGCTCCCGCCGACGGATCCGCCGACCACGGCGCACCGGGCCCCGGTGGGTCTCCGCGCGGGACCGGCGCGGCGGGCGAGACCCGTGCGGGCGGTGGCGCGGCGGCCGAGGCCATCCGCGTCCGCGACGCCGCGATCCTGGAGCTGCTCTACGCGACGGGCCTGCGCGTGTCGGAACTGACCGGACTGGACCTGGACGACATCGACCACGAGCGCCACACCCTCCGCGTCCTCGGCAAGGGCGGCAAGGAACGCACGGTCCCGTACGGCGGGCCCGCCCACCGGGCCCTCTCGGCCTGGCTGGCCACGGGCCGCCCGGCCCTCTCGACCGGGCGGGAGGCGGCCGCCGCGTTCCTCGGCCCGCGCGGCGGAAGGATGGGGCCGAGGCAGGTGCGGACCGTCGTCGACCGGGCCCTGGCCGGGCTGGGCGACACCGCAGCGCGCGGCCCCCACGCATTGCGGCACACCGCCGCAACGCACCTGCTCGACGGCGGGGCCGACCTGCGCAGCGTCCAGGAGCTGCTCGGGCACTCCTCGCTGGCGACGACGCAGCTGTATACCCACGTCTCCATCGAGCGCCTCCGGGAGGGCTACCGGCGGGCGCACCCCCGGGCCTGAGGGCCGGTCCGGGGCCGCGATCCCGGCGCGCCGCCCGGGGCGGTGGCGCGGGGCAGCACAATCGTGCAGAATGATGCCTGACAAGCTCGTTCGTCAGGTGCCGCGGTCGTAGGGGAAGACGCACCAACGGCAACTGGAGGATGGGATGTCTGAAACCATGACGCGGGGCGTGTTGTTCATCCACTCGGCCCCGTCCGCGTTGTGTCCCCACATCGAGTGGGCGATCGGGTCCGTGGTGGACCAGCGGACGGACCTGACGTGGGCCCCGCAGTCTGCCGCGCCCGGAATGTATCGGGCGGAGGTCATGTGGGCCGGCCCGCAGGGGACCGGGGCGCAGCTGGCGTCCGCGCTGCGCGGCTGGGCGCACCTGCGCTACGAGGTCACCGAGGAACCCAGCCGCGGGGTCGACGGCAGCCGTTGGTCCCACACGCCCGAGCTCGGCATCTTCCACGCCACCACCGACGCCTCCGGCAACATCGTCGTCAGCGAGGACCGCATCCGCTACGCCTACGAGCAGGGCAACGGCGACCCGACGCTCGTCTACCACGAGCTGTCGCTGGCGCTCGGCGAGGCCTGGGACGAGGAGCTCGAGCCGTTCCGGCACGCCTCCGAGGGCGCTCCCGTCCGCTGGCTCCACCAGGTCGGCTGACCCCGCACCATCCCCGTTGCCACGAGGAAGGGCCCCGGACCGCACGGCGGTCCGGGGCCCTTCCTTGCGCACCCTAGAGGCTGCGGATGGCGACGACGGCGTTGTGGCCGCCGAAGCCGAAGGAGTTGTTCAGCGCCACGATCTGGCCCTCGGGCAGCTCGCGCGGCTCGCCGGTGACGACGTCGAGGGGGATCTCCGGATCCTGGTTCTCGAGGTTGATCGTCACGGGGGCACGCCGCTCGTAGATCGCCAGCGTGGTCAGCACGGACTCCACGGCGCCCGAGGCGCCCAGCAGGTGGCCCATTTGGGACTTCGTGGCGGAGACGGCGACGTGGTCGACCTGGCCGCCCAGGGCCGCCCGCAGGGCCGTGTATTCCGGCTTGTCGCCCACCGGCGTGGAGGTGGCGTGCGCGTTGACGTGCACGACGTCCGCGGGCTGGACCAGGCCGTCGAACATCGCGGCCTTCAGGGCGCGCGTCGCGCCGAGGCCCTCGGGGTCCGGGGCGGTGATGTGGTAGGCGTCGGCCGTCACGGACGTGCCGGCCAGCTCGGCGTAGATCCGCGCTCCGCGGGCCCGGGCGTGCTCCTCGGCCTCCAGGACCAGGGCGCCGGCGCCCTCGCCCATGACGAAGCCGTCGCGGTCCGTGTCGTAGGGGCGCGAGGCGTGCTCGGGGTCGTCGTTGCGGCGGGAGAGCGCCTGCATGGCGGCGAAGGACGCGAGCGGCATCGGGTGGATCGCCGCCTCCGCGCCGCCACACATGACGATGTCGGCCTTGCCGTTGCGGATCAGTTCCAGACCCACGTGCATGGCCTCGGTGCCGGACGCGCAGGCGGAGACGGGGGTGTGGGCACCGGCCTTGGCGCCGAGGTCCAGGCTGACCGCGGCGGCGGGGCCGTTCGGCATCAGCATGGGCACGGTCATCGGCAGGACCCGGCGGGGGCCCTTCTCCTTGAGCGTGTCCCAGGCGTCCAGGAGCGTCCAGACGCCGCCGATCCCGGTGGCGAAGGCCACGGCCAGGCGGTCGTGGTCGACCTCGTCGAACCCGGCGTCGCGCCAGGCCTCGCGGGCCGCGACGACGGCGAACTGGGTGGAGGGGTCCATCCGCTTCATCTCGACCCGGGACAGGGTCTCGGAGGCGGGCGTCGCCACGCGCGCGGCGAACGTGACCGGGAGCTGGAAGCGCTCGACCCAGTCGTCGGTGAGCGTGCGGGCCCCGGAGGTGCCCTTGAGGGCGTTGGCCCACAGCGTGGGCACGTCCCCGCCGATCGGCGTGGTGGCTCCGAGGCCGGTGATCACTACTTTGCGGGCCATCTGGTCGCTCTCTGTGGTGGTGGCTGGTGGGGGAGGGGCGGGCGCGGGGGCGCCGACTGGTCGCGGCGCCCCCGCGGCGTTCCCCCGGGGCGGGGGAGGGAACCGCCTAGGTCTGGGCGGTGGCGATGAAGTCCACGGCGTCGCCGACGGTCTTGAGGTTCTTGACCTCCTCGTCGGGGATCTTCACGTCGAACTTCTCCTCGGCGTTGACCACGATGGTCATCATCGAGATGGAGTCGATGTCGAGATCGTCCGTGAACGACTTGTCGCGCTGCACGGCGTCCGTGGCCAGGCCGGTCTCTTCGTTGACGATCTCCGCCAGGCCGGCCAGGATCTCTTCGTTGCTAGCCATAGTGGCTCCCTTTCTGTCGTGCCGGGACTCTCCCGACGCTTGGTCCCGCCCCTCGGGGGCGGAAGGCATGGTTCAGGCCGCTACAAGCCTAGGGCAGGACGACGACCTGAGCCCCGAACACGAGGCCCGCGCCGAAGCCGATCTGCAGGGCCAGGCCGCCGGAGAGCTCCGGGCGCTCCTCGAGGAGCCGGTGCATGGCCATGGGGATCGAGGCCGCGGACGTGTTCCCGGAGTCGGCGATGTCCCGGGCGACCACGACCGACTCGGGCAGCTTGAGCTGCTTGACCATCTCGTCGATGATCCGCATGTTCGCCTGGTGGGGAATGAATGCGACCAGGTCCTCGGCGCCGACGCCCGCCTTCTCGAGGGCGACCTTCGCCATCTTGGCCATCTCCCAGACCGCCCAGCGGAACACCGTCTGGCCGTCCTGGCGCAGGGTCGGCCAGAGCTTGGCCTCCGTCTCGGCGACGAGGGCGGTCCCCTCCGGGTCGTCCTCGGCGGCGATGGCGATGTCCCGCAGGTCGATCAGCGAGTGCGTCATGCCGATGGCGTTCCACTTGGAGCCGTCGGAGCCCCACACCGAGGGGGCGATGCCGGGGGTGTCGGAGGCCGCGACGACGACGGCGCCCGCGCCGTCGCCCAGCAGGAACGACATCGAGCGCTCGTGGTTGTCGATGAAGTCCGAGAGCTTCTCCGCACCGACCACGAGCACGGCGTCCGCGGCGCCGGAGCGCACGAGCGCGTCGGCCTGGGCGACGCCATAGCAGTAGCCGGCGCAGGCGGCGGAGATGTCGAACGCCGGCGCCGGGGTCGCGCCGAGCCGGTCGGCCAGGGCCGCGGCGGCCGACGGCGTGGCGTACGGGAACGTCACGGTGCTGACGATGACGGCCCCCAGCTGCGAGCCGTCCATGCCGGCGGCGGCCAGCGCGTCGCGGGCAGCGGCCTCGGCCATGTCGAGCAGGGACGTCTGCTCGTCGGCCCGCCGCCGGGTGACGATCCCGGTGCGCTGGCGGATCCACTCGTCGGAGGAATCGATCCACTGGCAGACGTCCTCGTTGGTGACGACGACGTCCGGGCGGTAGGCGCCGACCCCAAGGATGCGGCTGTGCGCGTTGGTGGGCGCCTGGTTGAGCACTGCGGTCACGGTGGGCTCCAGTCGGGTTGGGGAAAGTCGGGGCTAGGCGGTGTGTTCGGCGGCGAAGGCGCGGGCCGCGGCGATGTCCCCGGGCTCCTTGAGGGCGAACGTCGGGACGCCCTTCAGGCCGCGGCGGGCCAGGCCGACGAGGGTGCCGGCCGGGGGAAGCTCGAGGATGCCGGTGACGCCCAGTTCCGCCATGCGCTCCATGCACAGGTCCCAGCGCACGGGCCGGGAGACCTGCGCGACGAGGCTCTCGAGGTTGGCGGCGCCGTCGGCGACGGGGGCGCCGTCGTGGTTGCTCAGCAGCGTGGCCGAGGGGTCGGCCGGGGCCAGTTGCGGCGCGAGCGCCTCCAGGACGGCGACGGCGGGGGACATGTGGTCCGTGTGGAAGGCCCCGGCGACCTTGAGCGGTATGACGCGCGCCTTGGCGGGAGGGTCGGCGGCGAGGGCCTGCAGCTGCTCGAGCGTCCCGGCGGCCACGGTCTGTCCGCCCCCGTTGGCGTTGGCCGCGGTCAGCCCCAGCGACTCGAGGGTGCCGGCGACCTCCTCGGCGTCGCCGCCCAGCACGGCGGCCATGCCGGTGGGGGCCGCGGCGGCGGCCTCGGCCATGGCGTTGGCGCGTTCCCGCACGAACAGCATCCCGTCGGCCTCGCCGAGGGCACCGGCGAGCACGGACGCCGTCACCTCCCCGACGGAGTGCCCGGCGACGACGGCGCCGGCGGGCGTGCCCTCGGGGAACAGGGCGCGGGCTGCCACGAGGCCGGCGGCGACGATGAGCGGCTGCGCGACGGCGGTGTCCTTGATCGTCTCTTCGTCGGAGACGGTGCCGTGGGCGGCCAGATCGCGGTCGACGGCGCGCGAGAGGCCGGCGAGGTGGTCGGCGGCGCCGTCGACCTCGAGCCAGGGCGCGAGGAATCCGGGCGTTTGGGACCCCTGTCCGGGGCAGACGATTGCAAGCACGTTTCCAGCTTTCCAAAGTCGCGGGGTGTGCCGGGCGGTTCGACGCGCCAAGCTCACCCGGGGGGCGCTTGTAGGAATCCTACAACGAAGGGTGGGTATCGAGGCGGCCGACCACGAGGGCCGTCTGGAGCACGAACGCCTCCCGCGGGATGAGCGGGTCCCATCCGGTGATGTCGCAGACGCGCTTGAGCCGGTAGCGCACGGTATTGGCGTGGACGTACAGCTCGCGGGCCGTGCCCTCCAGCGAGTGCCCCAGCGCGAGGTACGTGGAGAGGGTCTCCACGAGCCCGTTGCCCGCGGCCACGAGCGGGGCGTGGATCGCCTCCGCCAACGCCGTCCGGGCCGCCTGGTCGCCGTTCACGACCCGCTCGGGCCAGAGGTCCTCGGCCGCGACGGGGCGCGGGGCCAGGGGCCAGGCCGGCGCGGCGGCGATGCCCGCGAACGCGGCGTGGGCGCTGCCGGCGGCCTCCCGGAGGCTGTCCGCCCGGGGGCCGTAGACCACCGGACCGGGTCCGAAGAACGACGCGAGCCGGGCGCACGCCGCCTCGCTGTCGTCGACGCCGCCGAGCATCAGGATCAGCCGGTCGCCCTGGATCCCCACGAGGCAGTCGCGGGCGTGCCGGGCGGCCGCACGGCGCAACTCGCCGACGAACCCGGCGCCGACGACCTCGGGGGAGGACCCGACGACCACGTGGATCCCGCCCTGGGAGGTCCACCCGACGGCGGCAATGCGCGAGCGGAGCGAGTCGGGGCTCTCGCCGCGGAGCACCGCGTCGACGACCAGGGCCTCCAGCCGGCTGTCCCAGGCGCCGCGCGACTCGGCCGCGCGCGCGTAGACGTCCGCGGCGGCGAACGCCACCTCGCGGGAGTAGCGCAGGACGGCCTCGCGCAGCTGCACCTGGTCGGACTCGGGGGCGAGGTCGGGGACCTGGCTCTCCACCACCTCGACGATCGTGCGGATCAGCTGGAGGGCCTTCTGCAGGCTGATGGACCGCGTCAATTCGCTCGGGGCGGCCCCGAAGACGTCCGTGAGCACCCACTGCGGCGACGTCGGCCGCTCGTACCAGGAGACGAAGGACGCGATGCCCTTCTGGGCCACCAGCCCGAGGGCGGCCCGCTCCTCGGGACTCAGCCCGCGGTACCAGGGCAGGGACTGGTCCAGGTGGCGCAGCGCGACCGTGGACAGCACCCCGAGGTGGGATTTGAGGCGCTTCAGGGTCTCGGGGCTGGCCTTCGCCTGCCGTGCGGGCCGGACCCTGGTGCCGCCGGCGGCGCGCTCGTCGCTCATGACATCGAGGATACGCATGCGCGGCCCCGGCCTCCATTTTGTGAGAACACTACAAAAGACGAGGCCCCGCGGCCGGTGTCGTCCACCGGCCGCGGGGCCTCTCCTGCGCGGCGCCGCTACGCGTCGCCGCCGGCGTTGCCCGAGGTGCCCGCCGTCACGTCGTCGAGTCGGTACTTCTCGAACGCCTGGCGGGCGGCGTCCGCGTCGACCTCGCCGCGGCGGCCCAGCATCTGGAGGGCCTGGACGACGACGCTGTGCGCGTCGATCTTGAAGAACCGCCGCGCGGCGGCCCGGGTGTCCGAGAACCCGAAGCCGTCGGCACCCAAGGTCGCGAACTCGTTGGGGACGAACTGGCGGATCTGGTCCGGCACGGCCTTCATGTAGTCCGTCACGGCCACGACCGGGCCGGTGGCGCCGGCGAGCTGGCGCGTGACGAACGGCGTGCGGGGTTCGCTGCCGGGCTCGAGGAAGGCCTCCTCCTCGCAGGCGAGGCCCTCGCGGCGCAGCTCGGTCCAGCTGGTCACGGACCAGACGTCCGCGGAGACGCCCCACTCCTCGGCCAGGATCCGCTGCGCGTCCAGCGCCCACGGCACGGCGACGCCCGAGGCCAGCAGCTGCGTGCGCGGGCCATCGACCTTGGCCGGCGCCAGGAGGTAGATGCCCTTCAGCAGGCCCTCGACGTCCAGCTCCTCCGGCTCGGCGGGCTGGGAGATCGGCTCGTTGTAGACGGTCAGGTAGTACATGACGTTCGGGTCCGGGTGGTTCCCGCCGTACATGCGCTCCAGGCCGGCCTTGACGATGTGCCCGATCTCGTACCCGTAGGCCGGGTCGTAGGTGACGACGGCGGGGTTGGTCGCCGCCAGGAGCGGGGAGTGCCCGTCGGCGTGCTGCAGGCCCTCGCCGGTCAGCGTGGTCCGCCCCGCCGTCGCGCCGATCACGAAGCCGCGCGTCATCTGGTCGGCGGCGGCCCAGAACTGGTCGCCCGTGCGCTGGAAGCCGAACATCGAGTAGAAGATGTAGATCGGCACGAGCGGCTCGCCGTGGGTCGCGTAGGACGTGCCGGCCGCGGTGAGCGCGGCGACCGAGCCGGCCTCGTTGATGCCCGTGTGCAGGATCTGGCCCTGCGGGGACTCCTTGTACGCGAGGACCAGGTCGCGGTCCACGGACAGGTAGTTCTGGCCCTTCGGGTTGTAGATCTTCGCGGTCGGGAAGAACGAGTCCATGCCGAACGTGCGGGCCTCGTCCGGGACGATCGGCACCACGCGGGCCCCGAACTCCTTGTCCCGCATCAGGTCCTTGAGCAGGCGCACGAACGCCATCGTGGTGGCCGCCTCCTGCTTGCCGGAGCCGCGCTTCGCCACGGCGTACGCCTTCTCGTCCGGCAGGTGGAGCCCGTTGTGCTTCGTGCGGCGCTCCGGCACGGATCCGCCGAGGGCCGCGCGGCGGTCCATCATGTACTTGATCTCCGGCGCGTCCGGGCCCGGGTGGTAGTACGGCGGGCGGTAGGGGTCGGCCTCGAGCTGCTCGTCCGTGAGCGGAATGCGCAGGTGGTCGCGGAACGCCTTCATGTCGTCCAGCGTCAGCTTCTTCATCTGGTGGGTCGCGTTGCGGCCCTCGAAGTGCGGGCCCAGCCCGTAGCCCTTGACCGTCTGGGTCAGGATCACGGTCGGCTTGCCCTTGAACTCGGTGGCCGCCTTGTAGGCCGCGTAGACCTTGTGGTAGTCGTGGCCGCCACGCTTGAGGTTCCAGATCTGCTCGTCCGTCATGTCGGCGACCATCTCCTTGGTCACCGGGGACTTGCCGAAGAAGTGCTCGCGGACGAACCCGCCGGACTCGGCCTTGTAGGTCTGGTAGTCGCCGTCCGGGGTCTGGTTCATGATGTCGACGAGGGCGCCCTCCGTGTCCTTGGACAGCAGGGAGTCCCACTCGCGGCCCCAGACGACCTTGATGACGTTCCAGCCGGCGCCGCGGAAGAACGCCTCGAGCTCCTGCATGATCTTCCCGTTGCCGCGCACCGGGCCGTCGAGGCGCTGCAGGTTGCAGTTGATGACGAACGTGAGGTTGTCCAGCTTCTCGTTCGCGGCCAGCTGCAGGAAGCCCCGGCTCTCCGGCTCGTCCATCTCGCCGTCGCCCAGGTACGCCCACACGTGCTGCTGGGACGTGTCCTTGATCCCGCGGTGGTGCAGGTAGCGGTTCAGCTGCGCCTGGTAGATCGCGCTGGCCGGGCCGATGCCCATCGAGACGGTCGGGAACTCCCAGAAGTCGGGCATGTTCCGCGGGTGCGGGTAGGACGGCAGGCCGTTGCCCTCCTTGGACTTCTCCTGGCGGAAGCCGTCCAGGTCGTCCTCGGAGAGCCGGCCCTCCATGAAGGCGCGGGCGTACATGCCGGGCGAGGCGTGCCCCTGGAAGAAGACCTGGTCGCCGCCGCCGGGGTGGTCCTTGCCGCGGAAGAAGTGGTTGAAGCCGACCTCGTAGAGGGTCGCCGCGCCCGCGTACGTCGAGATGTGGCCCCCGACCCCGATGGAGGGGTGCTGGCCGCGGTGGACCATGACGGCCGCGTTCCAGCGCATCCACGCGCGGTACCGGCGCTCGGTCTCCTCGTCGCCGGGGAACTCCGGCTCCTGGTCCACCGGAATCGTGTTCACGTAGTCCGTGGTGGTGACCATGGGGACGCCGACGGACTTGGCGCCGGCGCGCTGGAGGATGGACCGCACGATGAACTGGGCGCGCTCGGTCCCCTGGGCCTCGACGAGCTCGTCGAAGGACTGCAGCCATTCGGCCGTCTCCTCCGGGTCCCGGTCTGGCAGCTGGCTGGTCAAGCCACTGCGGATGTGCGAGATGTGTTCCTCTTCAGCCACGTCCTACTTCTCCTCGTTGCGGGTACAGCGTGGTGGTGCGCCGCGTCCCGCCGTGCAGCGGGGCGCGGAGCGGCGGCCGTGCCGCCATGCACGCGGCCGGATCGAATCGGCCGCGCGTGTGCTGAGCCCACTCTAGACGCCGCCGCGGCCCGCGACCCAGCCAGAGCGCCCCCGGGCGGGGCCGCGCCGTCACACGGAGGCCCGTCTGGGCTCTTCCGCTTGATGGAGCGGGGCAAAAGGTGTTGGCTTGGGGTGACCGTACCCACGACGAGGAGGAGAACGTGAGCGACGCCGGAGCGGCCAAGACCACGGCTGTAGGCAAAATGGGTTTCCGGGACGGGGATCTGATCCAGGAACTCGGGTACGACGACGACGTCGACTTCGACCTGCGCGAGGCCCTTGAGGACCTCACCGGGAACGAATTGCTCACGGAAGACGACCAGGAGGTCGTCGACGGGGTGCTGATGTGGTGGCGCGAGGACGAAGGCGACCTGGTCGACGCCCTGGTGGACGCCCAGACGACCCTGGGCGACGGCGGCGTCGTGTGGCTGCTGACCCCCAAGAACGGACGCGACGGGCACGTGCCCCCGAGTGAGATCCAGGAGGCGGCGCCGACGGCCGGGCTCCACGTGACCACGACCGAGGGCGTCTCGGCGGACTGGGCGGCCGCCCGCCTCGTCGGCCGGCGCAAGAACTAGTGGACGCGGCGGCGACCGGCCCCGTGCCCGGCGACCGCCTCCCGCCGTTCCGCGTCGAGGACCAGTTCGGCCAGCCGGTGACCGGGGCCGCGTTCGCGCGCGGCCTCCACTTCCTGGTCTTCTACCCGTTCGCCTTCTCGCGGGTGTGCACCGCCGAGCTGGGCCGGGTGGAGCGGTCGCGGGAGACGTGGGCCGAGCGGGGCGTGGCCGTCTGGGCCGCCTCGGTGGACCACAAGTACGCGCTGCGCGCGTACGCCGAGCAGGAGGGCCTGGGTTTCCCGCTGCTTGCCGACTTCTGGCCCCACGGGGCCATGGCGACGGCGTTCGGGTGCTTCGACGCGGCCCACGGCCGGGCCGTCCGGCGCACGTTCCTCGTGGCCGACGGCGCCGTCGCGGACCGCTTCGAGTCCCCGGCGGGGCAGGCCCGCGAACCCGGCCGTTACGCCCGGGCCCTGGACCAATTGGCGGGCCGGTCCGCCGACCGGTAGTCTGGGGCGCCGCAAGGGTCTTTAGCTCAGCTGGTAGAGCGCCACGTTTACACCGTGGATGTCATCGGTTCGATCCCGGTAGGACCCACCAGCGGCGGGCGGCGATCGCCCGCCACCACGCTGTCACGATGCCGTGCCCACGCCCGCCGTGCCGGCCGGTGGGGCCGGTCCCACCGATCAGGGAGAACACATGCCAGCACACATCGGCGTCACCGGCCTCGCCGTGATGGGCGCGAACCTCGCGCGGAACTTCGCCCGCAACGGGTACACGGTCGCCTTGCACAACCGTTCCGTCGGCAAGACCGACGCCCTGCTCGAGGCCCACGGGCACGAGGGCGACTTCGTGCGCACCGAGACCCTGGAGGAGCTGGTGGCCTCCCTGGAGCGCCCGCGCCGGGTGCTCATCATGGTCAAGGCGGGCGGCCCCGTCGACTCGGTCATCGAGCAGCTCGTGCCCCTGCTCGACGAGGGCGACATCGTCATCGACGCCGGAAACTCCCACTACGAGGACACCCGGCGCCGCGAGGCGGCGCTCGCGGAGCGGGGCCTGCACTTCGTGGGCGTCGGCGTCTCCGGCGGCGAGGAGGGCGCCCTGAACGGCCCGTCCATCATGCCCGGCGGTTCGCGCGAGTCCTACGACGCGCTGGGGCCGATGCTGGAGAAGATCGCCGCCGACTACGACGGCACGCCCTGCTGCTCGTGGGTGGGGACCGACGGCGCCGGGCACTTCGTGAAGATGGTCCACAACGGCATCGAGTACGCGGACATGCAGGTCATCGGCGAGGCCTACGACCTGCTGCGCTCCGCCGCCGGCATCGAGCCCGCCGAGCAGGCCGGGGTCTTCCGCCGGTGGAACGAGGGCGAGCTGTCCTCCTTCCTCATCGAGATCACCGCGGAGGTCCTGGCGCACACGGACGCCAAGACCGGCAAGCCCTTCGTCGACGTGCTCGTGGACTCGGCCGGGCAGAAGGGCACCGGCCGCTGGACGGTCGTCTCCGCGCTCGAGCTCGGGTCGCCCGTCTCCGGGATCGCCGAGTCGGTGTTCGCCCGCGGGCTCTCCTCCCAGCGGGGCCAGCGCGCCATCGCCCAGGAGACGCTCCCGGCGGGCGCCGGGTCCGTCGAGGTCGGCGACGGGTTCGTCGAGGACGTCCGCCAGGCCCTGTTCGCCTCGAAGCTCGTCAGCTACGCGCAGGGCATCGACATGATCACCTCCGCGGCCGAGCAGTACGGCTGGGACCTGGACCTCGAGGCGATTGCCGCCCTCTGGCGCGCCGGCTGCATCATCCGCGCCGAGCTGCTCGACGACATCATGAAGGCGTACGCGGGACCGGAGCGGCCCGAGAACCTGCTGCTGGCCCCGGCCTTCACCGACGCGATCGCCGAGGTGCTGCCGGCCTGGCGCCGGGTCGTGGCCACGGCAGCGCAGCTGGGCATCCCGGCGCCCGTGTTCTCCTCGTCGCTGGCCTACTACGACGGGCTGCGCCGCAAGCGCCTGCCGGCCGCCCTGACGCAGGGCCTGCGCGACCTGTTCGGGGCCCACACCTACGGCCGCGTGGACGCCGAGGGAACCTTCCACACGCTCTGGAGCGGCGACCGCTCCGAGGTCTCCGCCGTCGACACCCACTAGGCGGCCACGGGTCCCCCGGCCGCGCCAGGACCGCCGGAGACCCCCACGAACGGCGCAGGCCGGCCCTCCCTGCGGGGAGGGCCGGCCTGCGCCGTTCGTGGGACGAAGGGTCCGGCTCAGATCCACATGGCGGGATCGATGTACTCGGCCGGGTCGACGGCCGGCTTGTGCTCCTCCGGCTTCCGCGGCCGGTTCTGCGCCGGCACGCCGGTGATGATCGAGTCCGCGGGCGCGTCCTTGACGACGACGGCGTTGGCCCCGATCGCCGAGTCCGCACCGATGGTGATCGGACCCAGGACCTTCGCGCCCGCGCCGATGACGACGCGGTCGCCGATCGTGGGGTGGCGCTTGACCCGCGCCAGTGACCGTCCGCCGAGGGTGACCCCGTGGTAGATCATCACGTCGTCGCCGATCTCGGCGGTTTCCCCGATGACCACGCCCATGCCGTGGTCGATGAAGAAGCGCCGGCCGATCGTCGCGCCCGGGTGGATCTCGATCCCCGTCAGCGCCCGCCCGGCCTGGGAGACGAGGCGGGCCGGGAGCCGCAGGGCCGGGTTGGCCCACATCCGGTGGGTCAGGCGGTGGATCCAGATCGCGTGCAGCCCCGAGTACGCCAACGCGTTCTCGACGTTGCCGCGGGCGGCGGGATCGTGTGCGCGGGCGCCTTCCAGGTCTTCCTTCAGGCGGGCGAGAAAAGTCAAGATCGTGGCCTTCGTTCGCTGCGGTCGGGGCTGCGGGGCGGTCGGCTAGCCCCGGATGTCGTCGTAGAGGAGCGTGGAGACGTACCGCTCGCCGAAGTCGGGGACGACGACGACGATCAGCTTACCGGCGTTCTCCGGCCGCGCGGCCACCTGCAGGGCGCCCCACACCGCCGCGCCGGCCGAGATGCCGCCGAGGATGCCCTCCTGCGTCCCCAGGGCTCGGGCGGTGGCGACGGAGTCCTCGACGGACGCGTCGAGCACCTCGTCGTAGACGGTGGTGTCCAGCACCTCCGGCACGAAGTTCGCGCCCAGACCTTGGATCTTGTGCGGCCCGGGGGCCCCACCGTTGAGGATGGGGGAGTCCTTCGGCTCGACGGCGATGACCTGCGCGCCGGGCTTGAGCTCCTTGAGCAGGCGGCCGGCGCCGGTGATCGTCCCGCCCGTGCCGATGCCGGAGACGAGGATGTCGACGGCGCCGTCCGTGTCGTCCCAGATCTCCTGGCCCGTGGTCTCGCGGTGGACGCGCGGGTTCGCCTCGTTTGCGAACTGCTGCGCCCAGATGGCGTTCTCCGTCGTCGCGACGATCTCGCGGGCCCGCTCGACGGCGCCGCGCATGCCCTCGGAGCCCGGCGTCAGGACGATCTCCGCCCCGAATGCGCGCAGCATGACGCGGCGCTCGGTGGACATGGTCTCGGGCATGGTCAGCACCACCCGGTAGCCGCGGGCCGCGCCCACCATGGCCAGGGCGATGCCCGTGTTGCCGGACGTGCCCTCGACGATCGTGCCCCCGGGCCGGAGGGCCCCCGCGCGCTCGGCAGCGTCGACGATGGCAACGCCGATGCGGTCCTTGACGCTGTTCGCGGGGTTGTAGAACTCCAGCTTCGCGGCGATCGTGGCGGGCAGGCCCTCGGCGATGCGGTTGAGCCGCACCAGGGGGGTGCCCCCCACGATGCGCGTGACGTCCTGGTGGATGGTTCCCATGGTGGCGCCTCCTGGCGGGGTCGGTGTTTCCGGTCGCGGCAAGCCTAGTCAGCACCCGGGGCGGCCTGCCGCGCCCGGTCGCCGTGGCGGGTAACAATCATTCCTCGAGCCATGCCGCGTAATGTTTGCGCGCTTTCGCGAGCTTGGGGTTGATAATCACCTGGCAGTAGCCCGCCCACGGGTTGCGGCGGTAGAAGTCCTGGTGCTCCGACTCCGCCTCGTGGAAGCGCGAGGCCCGCTCCAGCCGCGTGACGATCGGCGCCGCCCAGTTCGGCTGGTTCCGCTCGATGGCCCCGCGGAACAACTCGAGTTCGCCGGCGTCGTGGTAGAACATCGCCGACCGGTACTGGGGCCCGACGTCGTAGCCCTGCCGGTCCAGCGTCGTGGGGTCGTGGGTGGCGAAGAAGACGTCGAGCACGACGTCGGACGGCAGCACGGACTCGTCGAACGTCACCGCGACGGCCTCGGCGTGGCCGGACGTCCCCGAGCACACCTCGCGGTAGTGCGGGGCAGGGGTGTGGCCGCCGGTGTAGCCCGAGACGACCCCGACCACGCCGCGCATCCGGCGGTAGATGGCGTCGAGGCACCAGAAGCAGCCGCCGGCGAGGACGAAGGTCCGCATGGCGGCGGCGGGCCGGAGGGCGCCGGCGGGGGCCGGCTCGGTCTGCTGATCCATGTCGTGGTGTCCCATCCCTGTCTTCAATGTCCGCGGGCGCCCGTGCATTCCCGCAGCCGCTACGGTAGTCCCATGCAGACCGAGCAGCCGAATGCGCAGGACCCGACCGGCGGCGGGCCGACCGAGCCCCCGAAGCCCGGCCGGCGCCCCACCCTCGGCGAGGTCCTGCTGGCCATCGAAGAGCTGTGGCCGGCGTCCCTGGCGGAGGGCTGGGACGCCGTGGGCCCCGTGGTCGGCCGCCCCGAGCAGGATGTCGGAAAGGTCGTCTTCGCCGTCGACCCGACGCTGGCCGTCGTCGACGACGCGATCCGCCACGGCGCCGACCTGTTGGTGACCCACCACCCGCTGCTGCTGCGCCCCGTGAACTCCGTCGCCGCCACCGGGTTCAAGGGGGAGGTCGTGCACCGCCTCATCGAGTCCGGCTGCGGGCTCGTGACCGTGCACACCAACGGGGACTCCGCCGTGGGCGGGGTCTCCGACGTCATCGCGGACATCCTCGGCCTGACCGGGGTCGAGCCGCTGGCCCCGGCCGAGCACGGGCTGCCCGAGGAGGGGATCGGCCGGATCGGGGACCTGCCGGAGGCCGCCATCCTGTCCGACTTCGCGGCGCGCGTCTTCGGCGCGATGCCCGCCGTCGCCGGCGGCGTACGCGTGGCGGGCGACCCCGACGGCCTGGTCCGGCGCATCGCCGTGTGCGGAGGGGCCGGGGATGGCCTGCTGGACGCGGTGCGCGCCGCCGGGGCCGACGTCTACGTGACCGCCGACCTGCGCCACCACCCGGCCTCGGAGGCCCGGGAGGCCGCCGTCGACGGCCGCCCCTACCTCGTCGACGTCTCGCACTTCGCGGGGGAGTGGCTCTGGCTTCCGGCCGCGGCCGAGGCCCTGGGCAACGTGCTGCGCGACCAGGACTTCGACGTCGAGCTGGCCGTGAGCTCCGTCAACTCCGACCCGTGGGACTTCATCCTCACGCCCGGACGCTGATCCCGCAGACACGCGGGGCGGCGGGCGTCTAGGCTGGCGGTCACGGACGCCCGCACCCGGCGGGCGCCGGGAAGGGGACAGCGCGCGTGACGAAGGCACCACCGGAGCAGCAGGAACGGCTGCTGGAGCTGCAGGCACTGGACGCGGCGCTCGTGAAGGCCTCGCGGAGGAGGGCCGAGCTCCGGGCCGACCCCGAGGCGGCCGCCGCCAGCGAGGCGCTGGCGTCCGCCCGCCGGGACCTCGCCCAGGCCGAGGAGGCCCAGGGCGAGCGCGACGCCGCCCTGCGGGCCTCCGAGCGCGAGGTGCAGAAGGTCGAGGACCGGATCGCCAAGGACCGCGGACAGATCGACGCCGGGCGCGGCACGGCCCGCGACATGATGGCGCTGCAGCACGAGATCGACTCGCTGACGGGCCGCAAGTCCGTGCTGGAGGACGAGGAGCTGGAGCTGATGGAGGCCGCCGAGTCCGCGGCCGCGGATACGGAACGGGCCCGGGCCGCGGTGGCCGACGCGGAGCGGGAGCACGAGGCCCACCGGGCGCGGATCGACGCGGAGCTGGCCGAGCTGGACGCCGCCGACTCGCGCACGCGCAGCGCCCGGGCCGAGCTCGCCGCCGCGCTGGACCCCGCCCTCGTGGCACTCTACGACCGGCGGCGGGAGCACTACGGCGTGGGGGCCGCCCGGCTGCGCGGAGACTTCTCCGAGGGGTCGGGGATGACGCTCTCCGCCGGGGACCTCGCGGACATCCGGGCGGCAGCCGTCGACGACGTCGTGTTCTGCCCCGACTCCGGGGCCATCCTGGTGCGCACCGGCGCCTAGCGCGCGAAGCTGTGGTCCTCCGGCAGGACGACCGTCAGCTGGTGCGGCTTCCGCGCGGTGGCCGGGGAGAGTTCGGCCTCCCAACGCTCCCGGACCGCCCCCAGGAGGGCCTGCGGCGACTCCGGGGCGCCGCCGGGACGCGTCAGCAGGTGCCGCGCGACCTCGCCGCGCGTGTGCTTCGCGAAGTGCGAGACCACCTTCCGCGCGCCGCCGCGCTCCTGCACGACGGAGACCGCGACGGCGCCCGCCGGTGCGGGCGCCCAGGCGGCCGCGTACGTGCTCGAGCGGCAATCCACGACCAGGCCGCCGGCCGCCCGCCGGCCGAGGGCGTCCGCCAGCCGCGGCTTCCACCACGAGGCGAGCCGGCCGATGCCGGGCAGGTCGACGGACATGGACAGCCGGTAGGCGGGGATGCGGTCGCCGAAGCCCACGGCGCCCCAGAGGGCGGAGACGACCACCACGGATTCCTCCGCCCTGCGCCGCTGGTCGGCATCGAGGTCCCGGAAGCCCAGGGCCTCGTAGAGCACGCCCGTGTAGACGTCGTGCGCGGGTGCGGCGGGCTCGGCATCCAGCCCGGTGTTGCGCTCGACCTCGGCCGCCAGCGAGGCGCCCACGCCCAGGACCCGCTGCGCGTCCTGGCCGGCCGAAACGGCCGCCAGGGCCTCCATGACCTTCAGCCGCTCGGGGTTCAGTTCGGGGAAGGACAGGGCCTCGGGGTCGACGGGCCCGCCGCCCGTGGCGGCGCGCTTTCCCTCGGAGGGCGGCAGGACGATGAGCATCCCAGCATCCTATCGGCTGCCGCGCGGCGGGTAGACTGGGCGGCGGACGGGACAGCAGGACGGCCGCGTGCCGCCGCGAGGCGGCCCGAGGAACGTCCGGGCTCCACAGGACAGGGTGGTGGGTAACGCCCACTCGGGGTGACCCGCAGGCCAGTGCCACAGAAAACAGACCGCCCGCCCCAGGGCGGGTCAGGGTGAAACGGTGGTGTAAGAGACCACCAGCGGCCCGGGTGACCGGGCCGGCTCGGTAAACCCCACCCGGAGCAAGGCCAAACAGGTTGCGCCACGAGGGCTGTCCGCCCCAGCAACCGGGTAGGCCGCTCGAGGCCGGCGGCAACGCCGGCCCTAGATGGATGGCCGTCGCCGGCGTCCGGGCAACCGGGCGCCGGAACAGAACCCGGCGTACATGCTGTCCCGTCCCCCGCCCCCGTGTGAGCGACCTCACCGGGGGTGGCCGTCGGGGGCGCGTGCCACCGCCTAGAATGGGGGACAGGGAAGAGTCCCGGGGCCTGATCCCGACGCCCCACCAAACCGTCTCTGCAATGGTGCTTTAGCGGTGCCAACCGGCCCACGATCCGGGCCGGCTGAATTGGAAGGACAAGTAGTGACCCAGCAGTCTGTCGCCGCCCAGGAGGCCTGGAGCGGCCGCGAGGCACTCGCCGAGGCCATGATCCCGCTGATCGGGCGCCTGTACCGGAACAACAACGTCGTCACGTCGATCTACGGGCGCAAGCTGATCAACAAGTCGGCCATCGACATCCTCAAGGCCCACCGCGTCGCGCGTCGCATCGACGACGCCGAACTGCCGCTGGAGGAGACCCACCCGCTGCTCGAGGCGCTCGCGGAGCTCGACCTCGGCGCCGTGTCCGTGGACCTGGCCCGCCTGAACAAGAAGTACAAGGAGCAGGGCAAGGGCGCCGCGCTCAAGGACTTCCTGGTGGCCGAGTTCGGCGACAAGGTCGGTGCCGCGGGCGCCGCCGACGCCGAGCCCACCGACGTCGTCCTCTACGGCTTCGGCCGCATTGGCCGCCTGCTCGCCCGCATCCTCATCGAGCGCGGCGGCTACGGGCTGCGCCTGCGCGCCATCGTCGTCCGCAAGGGCAGCGACAACGACCTCGTCAAGCGCGCCTCGCTGCTGCGCCGCGACTCCGTCCACGGCCCGTTCGAGGGCACGATCACGGTCGACGAGGAGAAGAACACGATCCTCGCCAACGGGACCCTGATCCAGGTGATCTACTCGAACGACCCGGCCGCCGTCGACTACACGCAGTACGGCATCGACAACGCCATCGTCGTCGACAACACCGGCAAGTGGCGCGACGAGGACGGCCTCTCCCAGCACCTCAAGGCCAAGGGTGCCTCCCGGGTCCTGCTGACCGCCCCCGGCAAGGGCGACCTGAAGAACATCGTCCACGGCGTCAACGACAAGGACATCACCGACGGGGACCGCATCCTCTCGGCCGCGTCCTGCACGACCAACGCCATCACCCCGGTCCTGAAGGCCCTCAACGACCGCTTCGGTGTCGAGCACGGGCACGTCGAGACGGTCCACTCGTACACCAACGACCAGAACCTGATCGACAACTTCCACAAGGGCTCCCGCCGCGGCCGCGGCGCGGCGCTGAACATGGTGCTGACCGAGACCGGCGCGGCGAAGGCCGTGGCCAAGGCCCTGCCGGAGTTCGCCGGCAAGCTCACGGGCAACGCCATCCGCGTCCCCACCCCGGACGTCTCGATGGCGATCCTGAACCTGAACCTGTCCAGCGAGGCGACGAAGGAGGAGATCAACTCCTTCCTGCGCGAGGCTTCCCTCACGTCCGACCTGCACAAGCAGATCGACTTCGTGGACTCGCCCGAGGTCGTCTCCACGGACTTCGTCGGCTCGCGCCGGGCCGGCATCGTCGACGGCCTGGCGACGATCGCCTCCGGCAAGAACGCCGTCGTCTACGTTTGGTACGACAACGAGTTCGGCTACTCGTGCCAGGTCGTCCGCGTCATCGAGACGATGGCCGGAACGCACCCGAAGGCCTTCCCGGCGGTCGAGACGCCGCAGGCCAAGGTGCCCGCCACGGCCTAGTACGAAAGTAGGTGGGTCATGCTGCGACGGTGGGGCTGAGGGTGACGTTGTAGCCGAGGGCCTTCAGGTGCCTGATCGCGTTGTTCTTGGCCCTGGCGGGATCCATCCTGGTGAGGGAGTCCGATCCGGGGTCTTGGTAGCACTCGCCTTGGGCGAGCATGTGCCAGGCGGCCTCGAGGATGGCGTGCTCGGTCGCGACGAGGGCCTTGGTCCGGCCGCGGCGGGCGGCGATCCGCTTGTAGCGGGCGCCGAGGTAGGTGTTTTTGGGGTGTCGGGCGATCGAGAGCGCGGCGGTGCCGAGGGCGCCCTTGAGGTAGCGGTTCCCGGGCCGGGTCTTGCTGGACTTGACCCGTCCGGCGGATTCGTTGTGGCCTGGGACGAGCCCGGCCCAGGAGCAGAGCCGGCCCGGGGTCTGGAAGCGGCTCATGTCGGCCCCGGTTTCCGCGACGACGGTGTCGGCGACGGTGGTGGAGACCCCGGGGATGGTGGCGAGGAAGTCCCTCGCGGCGCGAAAGGGGGACATCGCCTCCTCGATGCGGGCGGTGAGCTGGTCGATCCATTCCGTCATCGAATCGATCCGCTCCAGGTGCATCCGGCAGATGAACGCGTGGTGGTCCGTGAAGCGGCCGGTGAGGGCCTCGACGAGTTCGGGGAGCCGCCGGCGAAGGGTGCCCCGGGCCAGGTCCGCCAGGACCTGCGGGTCGCGTTCGCCGGCGACGAGCGCCTCGAGCATCGCGCGGGCCGAGACCCCGGTCAGCTCCGAGGCGGTCGAGGAGAGCTTGATTCCGGTGGACTCGAGGAACTTCTCCAGCCTGTGGATCTCCCGGGTGCGGTCCTGGGTCGCCAGCGTCCGTGCCCGGGTCAGGTCCCGCAGCTGCCGGACCGGCTCGGGCGGGACGAAGCAGGCGCGCAGCAGCCCGTGCGCGCCGAGCTGGGCCAGCCATGCGGCGTCGGAGACATCCGTTTTGCGGCCCGGGATGTTCCGGGCGGCCTTGGCGTTGACCAGCATCACCGGCAGCACGTCCTCGAAGAGGTAGTAGAAGGGCTTCCAGTAGTCGCTGGTCGCCTCCATCACCACCGTCGTGACCCGCTCGGCCAGCAGCATCTCGCGCAGGGCCAGGATCTCGTTCGTGGTCGCTCCCCAGGTGGTGACTGTGGTGGTGAAGGTCCCGGGCCGTTTGCCCGGGGCGCGGATGGCGACCTTCGCGTCGCGCTTGGAGATGTCGATCCCCGCGGACCTCTCGTGGATCAAATCCATGATGGCGAACCTCCCCTGACAGCAGTGGTCTTCGGTTGTGCGCCTGCCGTGGAGAGGGCTGTTGGGATTCAGGAATCTAGTACTCGTGCTCGAGGCAACAATCCACGGTGCCCGTGGGGGCCCTCCGCGCCACGCTAGCCCACGGGCCAAACCGATGCACCAAGGACGGACCGGCGTCACCGCGGCAGACACCACCATCATCGGTCCCAAACCGGCCCCGGCGATACGCCACGGGCGAGCCGAACCGGAACTTTCGACCGCCACGGCGCGCAGCGGCGCTGGCTCGCTAGCCC